>JAKBAC010000042.1 GCA_021809365.1 Planctomycetota bacterium
GCAACTTGCCGGGGAACCTGCAAGGCGGTGAACTTCCTCAAACCCATTGAGGATGGGATCATCGCCGGGGTTCGTCTCGGTGTGGCCGCGGCGCTCAAGAGGCCGTTTATTCAGGCCGTTGTTGACCTGGCACGGGACATCACGCCGGCGACACAGGTGGCACCGGTGGATGATGACACCATCAGCGTCGGCGGGATGCGAATCCGTGTTTCGCCGCTGCATGAAACGTATCTGGAACATCCTGAAAATCTGGCGGAGAACATGAAACGATTTTTCGACGAGCTTTTCGTGCGGGAAACCGATCAGGAAGAGGACAACGCGGACGGCCCTTGGATGAAAGTACGCGCCGAGGTGTTCCCGGTGCTGGTGCCCAAAACGGTGGCGGCCACGCTGCCGGCCAACGTCATAACCGAGGAGTGGGTCAACGATTTGATTATCTGCTATCAGGTCAAATCGCGCTCCACACTCGTGAGTATGGAAGATTGCCGCCTGTGGGGTGTGGATCAGGAAACCCTGCACGAATATTCCATGGGGAATCTTCTGCGCACCACGCGGGAATTAAACATGACCGGTGGAAAATGTGACAACTATACACTCTTCAGTTTTCCGACGGATCATCCGCTCAATGGCGCGCGAATCCTGTTGCCGCTGGTACAACACCATCTGCGGCCATATCTGGGCAGCAACTTCTATATGGCCACGCCGGATCGTGATCTGTTACTGGCCTTCTCCTGCGAGGATGAACGTACCCTCAAATGGATACGCCATCAGGTGGAGTTGCGTTATTCCAAATCCATCAATCCATTGAGTGACAAACTATTTCTGGTTACACCCGACGGCGTCGTCGGGGATCGCTATCGTCTTGAAGAGGAGGATCATGGTAAGCAGTAGTCATCGGCAGCCAACCGTAGAGTAACAACACGGAAGGCTTCTCCTAAACACCGGCGGATTGTCAGGCGAGGGCCTGGCATACCCGCCGGTGTTGCTTTTGGGGAGGGGAAAGATATTCGGTTTTTAGTTGACGTGGGGGCGTTGTGGTGGTACATAAATAGGCGATTTCCGATAGGGTGGTGGTGCGCCATGGCAGGAGTTGACGTGATTTCTAATACACAACGCCCCGTTCGTATGGTTTCCAAGGCTCAAACGCCTGTCCTCAACGGCTCCGCCGCATGGGGCAACGCAGCGCGGCTCATGGGATTTGCCGCCGCGTTTGCGGTTACCGCGGCGCTAGGTGGTTGCGGCGCATCGCCTTCCCATCAGGCCGATGCGCAAGCGCAATCCGCATCTGCCAAGGCGTCGATGCTCCTTGCGACTGCGGGCAGATATCATGCCAAGGCCAGTTTTCCAGTGGCGATCAGTTCGCCTTTAGATTCGGGAGCAATGGTCGCGGCGGTGCGTGCGGCGAAGGGAAATCCCGCGGCGTACATTGAGCCGGTATCCGTAGCGCGCGATTTGCGTCAAGCTTATGCCGCACTTTCCAGCGCATTGGGTGACTCGGCTCTGAATTTCCAGTTCAAGGGATTACTGGAGATGCAGCGCGGTCAGGTCAGTCTGGCTTCCGCACAACTGCACGCCAACCAACTCTCGCAAGCAATCATGCAATTGCAAAATCAGGTTTTATCACTGGATTCACAGGCCGCGCGGGTTGGAAATTTTGCCGCGAAGATGGCCTTTCTCAAAGAGCAACACGATCTTTATGTCCATCTATATGATAAAGATCTCCAGCATGCCCGCGACCAGCGGAAAATCGCTGCTGATGCCGTCGCTGCCGCACAAAAGAAATTGGATGCCGTGACGACTACTCTGGCGCATTATCAGGCTCTTGCCAAAAACATGGATCAACAGGGTATGGCATTGCAGACGCAGGGTGAGCTAACCGTTACGCCCGTCACCCTGGCGGATTTCAAGCGCGGGGCCGGTCTGCTGAATCAGGCCGCGGCGGCGAATCAGCAGGCGACCGTCCTGGCGGCGCATCAAGAACTTGCGGAGCTGAGTTTGAATTCCGCAAAATTGGAGGTTCAGCAGTGGGCCAATCAAGTTGCGGCTCTGGAGCAGGCTCAAAAAGCGGCCGTGGAACTGGCGCAAAGCGATGATTCGCAAGTTGCCGCCATCAAGGCGGGTGTCACCGTTCTGATCGATGGTAACGGCAAGTCGCCGACATCAGTCGCCGGGCGGGCCGCGAGGATCAATAAACTCCTTGAAACCATCGCCAAACAATCCGCTCTGGCGAAGAAATTCGCCGATGATGCCGCCGGATATCTCGCTACCGCGATCAATGAACAGCGCCGCGCCGGCGTGTATGCGCAAAGTCTGATCAGTTCCGGGTATAAACCGGATGATCCGCTGGTAAAGGCCAACAACAGTCGGGCCGCCGAATGTATTTTGAACATTTATAGCGCCGCCGCCGCGCTTAACGCCGGTCAGATTGCGGCCATGCGGATGTACGCGGCTCAGTTGCAGCAAAGTGCCTCCGAAGCCGGTCGACAGATATTTACCGTCGTGGCCGAGCAATCACCATTGTCGGCACCGGCCACGGGCACGATTGAAAAATTCCGCAAGCAGGCCCTGGCCCAGTTCAATGCCAATGCCGCCGGAGCGTTAAATCGGGCAAAAATGTTGTATCCAGCCCGCACCTCATCGCTGCAATGGATTGTACCGGCCATGCTTTATAACGTTGATGTGTCGGTGGCGAATATTGCCAATGATGCCGCGGTTCGCGCTGCGGCACTCAAGGCCGCCGCCACCAGCGCCCAAGCGGCGGAGAAGCTCAATACCTCGCTGCACCTGCCGCTGCCACAGCAGTGAATTTTGCCATTCAATCATGGCGGGAGCACGAGCGTTTTTGTGCGGGAACACATCTGATAGCGAATTCCACGCCAGGTAATTCGTCGGCCCGCCGCAGCGCCCAAAAGAAACACCGCATTAACACCATACACCGCCGGCAAGCCCAGGGTGAACCAGAACCGGGTCCGCCGAATCGCGGCATCGTGCTTCGGAAGCAGCCGACATGCCGCCCGCATTACCATCCAACCACGGAAAGCGCTCAAACCATACAGGCCCACGAATACACCCATCGGGACGACCCACCAGGGCGAGCTGACGCAGGCCAGCACAATGGCTGCAGCCGGTGCTGAAAGCAACGCGAAAATATAGAGTGCCGCCCCCGCCACCGCGGTAACCCATACGCGCGCTGCGCAGACGCGCGTGATCCGGTATTGCCGCACCGCGAATTCCCACGCGTGGGGCCAGTCAAAGGCGGCCTGTGACGCCACAATACACTGCGGCACAAAATGAATTTTCGCGTGCGCTCGCTTCTTGACGCACCATGTTAAAACATAATCATCGCTCAACGCCCCTTGCCAGGCGTCAGCAATGCCGAACGCGAAAAAATCCGCCCGCCGGATGGCCATGGAACCGCCCCATGCCATCGTGCGTCGATAAGGTCCAAGCAGTGTGCCGACCATCGCGTTGAGCACGCAAATAATCGCATTGGCCGGGTGGGCGTTGCTGGGAACATAAAACCGGTAGCCCGTGGTGGCCCCGATATGATGTGAATTGAGCATCGAAACCAGGGAATGCAGCCAATTTGCCGCCGGGTGCGCATCGGCATCCATAAAGGCCAGAATGGTGTCGGCATCCGTTGTGCCGTCCACGGCCGCCAGTTGGTTATGAACTTTTTGGCCACGATGTGTCGCCTCTCCCGCGATCACCAGGTCGCTTTGCTGCGCAGTGCCGGTTGTCGCGGAAGCCTGAATCAAAGCGCAGACCGGATCATCCGCGGATTGCACCGCGAAAATAACGCGATACCTCGGATAATCCTGATTCAGCAGGGCGGCGATATTCTCCTGCGTGTGCGCATCGACCCCCTTGATGGGAACGATCACCGCCACCATCGGGAATTGATCTGACAGCGGCTGTTGAATCACCCGCGGCATCCGCAGATTGAAAAATTGCGCCACCCGCGCCGCCCACATCGCGATCAGCAACGCCATCGCCCAGAGCAGAGCCAAAACAATGTTGTACCAATGTGCAAATAAAAGCTGGATCATCGTGCGGGCATCATACCCGATTGCTTTGTCATTTGTCGTGTACATCGTTGAATGAACATAACGGCGCTTCGGGGCACAACGCCCCATGGCACCGTGGTGATAACCCGGTGCGGGCGTGGCAATTTTTCCGGGCGAACGGCGACATCAACGGCATAAATGCCGGCGCTAAAAAATGGCTCGTCCTAAAAATTCGCACCCCAGACCCCCGGTTCGGATCTATTGCCACGCCCCCCGGTGCCGCGTTGGCCGCGGCGGTTTATGGCGGGGACGGTTGTCATGTACAATTCACGGGGGCGGGTTATTTCCGCCGTGCTTGTTGGCTTGAGGTGGTACATGTTCATAAGTCTTATCGCCGCGATGACCCCGGATCACGTTATTGGTTTTAATGGGCAGCTTCCCTGGAAGGTACCGGAAGATCTCAAACATTTCAAAACGCTGACCACTGGGCACACGGTTGTGATGGGCCGCAAGACCTTTGAATCCATTCGCAAGCCGCTTCCCAACCGCACCAATTTTATTTTGAGCCGCGCTATTCCCACGCATCGCCCGGCCGACACACAGTGGTTTGTTAATCTGGCGGATGCCATTGCCGCCGCAGAAAACTCGGGTGAGAACGAATTGTTTGTGGTCGGCGGAGCGGAGATTTATTCCCTGGCGATGCCGGTGGCGGATCGCATGTATATCAGCATGATTCAACTGGACACGCCTCCGGTTGGCGATACCTGGTTCCCACAATGGGATCCCAAAGAGTGGCGATTGGATACGCGCCGGCAATCAGCCGGCGTGGAGTTTTTGACATATCAACGCATTCGACGGCATGGGTAGCAGGGTGTGGCAATTTTTTCGGGCGGCATCATCCGTGATGTCAGCCGGCACCTTGAATGCGCCGCTGCACGCCGACATGTTAGCCGGTGGGTTTAACCCACCGGGGTGCCCCGAAGGAAGATGACGGGGCGAACCACAAATACGCAAATCAACGACGGCGACGCAAGGATTATCCGTGTCATCCGCGCAAGTAGAGGTTCGTTGACTTCCCGCGACCCCGCAGTGCAAAATCGCGTTTTGCGTGTCACCGACAGCCCCGGGCACACTTGGCAGAACCTGTCACAGCCTCCCTCCAGAAGCGTTGGATGAACAACCATTTGACCAAAACAGGCGAAGACGGATAATGGGCGTCCGGCCCGTATATTAAAAATAATGGGACGCCGGAATGGAGATTCAAATGGCCAAAGAATACTCGCCTTTCATGTCAAGGCAATAGCTGCCGCGGGCATTTGCAATCGCGGCCAACATGCCCCAAATTATCATTTTACTTCGGAGAACACGCATTGCGGCGAAAACTCATTGAGACCATCCTGGCGGGCATGTTCCTGCCGGTCGCCCTGGCATTTATGCTCGCTGTTACCGGCATGGGTTCGCCGCAACATGCAGTCACAATGCGGCCGGCTCCGTTACCGCCGCTGCATTTTCCAATGTCCGGTCTGCCGCCGATTCGCGGCTTCTCCATTCAGATGGATGATCCGAAGGGCTTGCCCGGATATTTGCGGGCGATTGATCAATTAAAGGCCATGGGCTGTCGTTGGGTTAATTTTGTCATTGACGCCCGACAGCATGATGTCCATGCGGACAATATCCATATTGATGCCCAGGCGTCGTTATCTCCCGCCAATATCCGCAAGGTGCTCATGTACGCACATCGGTGCGGACTGCATACGATGCTCATGCCCATCGTGCTTTTGAATCATGCCACGGGCGATGATTGGCGCGGCGTGATCAAGCCGGCCAACTGGAATGTGTGGTTCGCCCGTTACCGCCATTACATTCTCACCGCCGCCGGGTGGGCGCAGCAGGCACACGTCGCGATTTTCAGCGTGGGCAGCGAATTACTGTCCACAGAACCGTTTAACACGCAATGGTTGCGCATTATCCGCGATGTGCGGGAACGCTTTCATGGTCGGCTGACGTACAGCGCCAATTGGGATCATTATCAATATGTGCATTTCTGGCCGCAGTTGGATTACATCGGCATGAACTCCTATTACGATCTCTCAGATTCCAAAAAGCCTACGACCGCCGAGGTTGTCCAACACTGGCAACGCATCAAGCAGCGCATACTGGCGTTTGCCCGGCAGCAACGCAAGCCTGTGTTGTTCACTGAAATCGGCTGGGATAATCTGGATAACACGCTGGCCAAGCCATGGGATTATGTCGGCTCGGGCCTGGTGGATCCAAAAAATCAGTTGATTGCCTACCGGGCGTTTATACGGGTGTGGCGAAAACTACCCTCCAGCGCTTTTGCCGGCGCAATGATCTGGGAGTGGATGCCGGGAAGCAAACCCACCGACTATGGCACCTATTCCCCACAGGGAGAACCGGTGCTGCCGCTGATAACGCACTGGGTTTCAGGGCGATAACGCGGGATGGGGCGTGGATTTATTCTGCCCAACATTCGCCGGCACATGATAAATCACAATGCCGGGCGCGGTTTTTTCGGGAATTAAAGAAAGCCCCAGCGCCTGCAATTTCGCGATATTCTCCGGCGTGATAATCGGGTCAAAGCCATAAGTCCTTCGCAGGCGGATAATCTCCGGCCAATCAAGAACCAGATAATTAATGTGCCGATGTTGCAGGTAATGCAGAGCCGCGATCGCCCCGCCGCGATGCCATATCCGCGCCAGTTCATTGCGGTCAAACACCGTGGAATAAATAACATGCCCGCGTATATAGAGCGGCGTGCTTAACCCTTCGAGATAGTAGCGTGTATGGCGCGTAAATTGCCCGGCCGGTGGAGCAGTCAAAAGCCAATCCTGCGGCAAGCGGATTGCGACTCCAATAGGGGGCGGCATGCGGGTGTCCAGCGGCCCGAGAAAAAGTCCCACCTCGGTCCGCAGCAATAATCCACATCCCAAAGCCTGCAACGCGAGCAACGCGGTGGCCGCCGCTCGATATGCCGGCAACAAATCCACCGCCATGCCCAGCATCCACGCCAGTGGAATCACCACGGGCAAAAGAAACCGCGCCTCCAGTTGTGTACAGGTAAGCCAGGCCATGAGTTGCACCGCGACGCACAGCGCCATCAGCCACGCCTGTCGGCCACAAAATAACGCCAGCCCAAGCGCCGGAAGCACCACCAGCCAGATTGTGCCAAAGCGCAGCGGCCACGGAGTTTGTGGGCCGGGAAATCCCGGTTGCGAACGCAGCGCGTCCACCCATGCGGCGATTCCCGCGGACCATTGCCGATTCAAAACAGATTGATCGGCCAGCGCTCGCAAATGGCCGCCAAGTCCCGCATCGCGCAGCGGCGGGCGGTGGCCGCGATCAAACCGCAGGGCGATGGATCGGCTCCAATGTCCGCGTCCCAGCGTGCCTGAAAATATCGGAAATATCGGATTACCGATTTGGGTTGTGGTATGTGTTGCCACAACGGATCGTATCATCCAGGGACTGTAAATCACCAGCGCGAGGCCCGTCACGAATACCAATTGCCGGATATGACACCGGGCCAGCAGCAGCGTTGCTACCGGCAGGGCGATCATCACGCCCGCGGTCATTTTGCATCCCACCGCCAACCCCACTAAAGCGCCCAGCACCATCCATTCCGGCCAGCGCAGCGCCACGCAGGCAACGCTGATCGCCAATACACCATACAGCAGCACCGCACCGTCGTTATACGCCAGAGAACCAATCACCAGCGTCCAGGGCGTTGCAATAAAGAGCAGCATCGCCCCAATGCGCCCGGTCGCTTTCAGGTTCAGCGGTGCCAGGAGAATTCCCGCCGCTGCCAACAGTGTGACCACGGCATGCAAGATTTGCGCGCCGAATACCAGGGCATACATATAACCCGATCCCACCGCCGATCGTGTCATGACGGCCAGGAGCAGATACAGCATTTCCATATTCAGTGGCATAAAGGAGTAGATATTGCCACGTACCGGCGCGGTGGAATGCAGCCCCAGAAATTGCCGGGGCAATTGCAGATGATACTCCAGCACATCAAAGCCGTGGCCTTCCGTGTGCCACAATGTGCCCGCGGGAAATGTCGCCGCCACCAAGAGCACGGCCAGCGGGATGCAACTAAGCAGAATCAGCCAGTGCCGCCGCCGTATCGGGCGATTCAGAAATTCCAGCTCTGCGCCTATTGTTCTGGCGAAGGGATAGCCAATGGCGGCGGCGGTTATCAGCAGCGCTGCGCATGTTATACCGGACAATACCCCGCAGCTTCCCAGGGCCAACGCCGCCATGCTCAAGGCTCCGAGGCCCAGCGCCGCGGAAAGCACCACCCGAAAGCCCAGCGGCCAGGGAGACAGTGTAATTATGGGAAGCGTGCGGAAGCGATAGGTGATCGCCAGTCCCAGCATGGTTGCCGGCGCTACAATCAGAGCGGCCCAACAGACGTTGCAAAGCGTCAAGAGTACCGAAGGCATCGCTGACCCGGCAATCAGCCACATGACCAGAAGGGTGCCAACCGGCAGCAGCATAAAGAGCAACCAGCGCGGTAAAGTGTTTGCCCGATTATTCGGAGACTCATTGGATCGGCGATAGGCGGCGTGACGATTCATGCCCGAAACCAAAGCAGAACTTTTATTAAGTTGTCACACTTTTCGGCTGCTCACTGCAGCAGCTTTTACACTTGGTGGCGGAAGCGGGGATGGTTTCCAGACAAAACGCGCAGGTTTTGGTGGGCGTGGGCGTTACCGGCGGAGGCGGCTTGACCGCCAGCTTGATGATAATGAAGCAGACCAGACCAGTAATAATCAACGTTAAAAACGTTGCGCCCAGATCACCCAACAATAGTTTTACCGGCACCAACACCACTTGATGCGTTTTGGGATCAATGATCGGTTTGAACGTGGTGGGGTCTAATTTCGCCACCTTGCCGATGGTAATACCCGCTTTTTGCCACGAGCCGTTGGGCAATAACAGGTTTATTACCGGCATAATCAGATCCGCGCTGACTTTGCTGACAAACCCGTTGAACGCCCCGCCGATCACAACGCCGATCGCCAGCGACAGGGCATTACCCTGAAATAGAAATTTCTTAAATTCACGGTGGAATTCCAGACTTTTTTTGGTCAACGCTTTTGGATCAAGCACTTTCTTGGGGTCAAATTCCATAGTCATTTGCTCCGCAGCACCATCGCCGTGAACATTACACCCGACGACACCGTTTGAATCAAGCCGTCCGAACCAGAGTTCTGGGGTGCGAGGATTCAGGACGAACCCTTCTCTTAGCACCGGCATTTATGCCGCTGATTTTGCCGTTCGCCCGGAAATAGGGCCACGCCTGATGGAAATGGAAATTCTCCCCAATTTGCTTTGCCCCGGGTATTATGCTATCATACATCCGTCATCCTTCCCGACGATGAACCCCTCACTGTTGAGTTGCTTACGCGGGAAAACCCACCGATAGCCGCGGTTTTATTTGTCCCGGGTCGGTTATTCTATTGGAGCGTTATGCCCTTTTCCTCTTTTGGTCTTCATGCCGACATTCTGCTGGGAATTAAAGACCTTGCATTCACACACCCGACACCCATTCAAGCTCAGGCCATTGCGCCGGCCATGGAGGGGAAGGATGTTTTGGCTTGCGCCGCGACCGGCTCGGGAAAAACCGCGGCTTTTATGCTGCCCACGATTCACCATCTGATAACCAGGAAGCCGATGCAGCCCGCCCGCCGCACAGCGCGCGCACTGGTTTTAACACCCACGCGTGAACTGGCTTCGCAGATACTTGAAAACCTGAATGCTCTGGCCGTGCATACCCCGATCGGCGGAGCCGTCATCATTGGTGGAGTGAGCATGGGGCCGCAGGCCCACGCGTTCCGCAGCGGCACGGAAATCTTAATTGCCACTCCCGGACGCCTGCTGGATCACATGCGGCAGTCGTATGCCAGATTCGACGGTTTGGAAATTCTCATTCTGGATGAAGCGGATCGCATGCTGGATATGGGATTTCTTCCGGATATCCGCAGAATCCTCAAAATGCTGCCAACCAAGAGGCAGACGTTGTTTTTTTCCGCGACGATGCCCTCGGAGATTCGTCAACTGACGCGTGAAATGCTCAAAGATCCGGTGACGATCCAGATTGACCGCCAAACCACTCCTCCCGCGGCCATCACGCAGGCCATTTATCCGGTGGCACAGCATCTTAAAGCCGCGCTGTTGATCAAGCTGCTTGAAAATCAGGGTTTGGAATCCGTGATCTGCTTTACACGCACCAAACACCGGGCCAATCGTCTGGCGGCGACATTGGATAAAAACCATATCGCCTGCGCGCCGATTCATGGCAACCGCTCGATGGCCCAGCGCACGTCGGCACTGGCGGGATTCAAGGCTGGAAAATTCCGGGTTTTGGTGGCCACGGATATTGCCGCGCGCGGTATTGACATCGCGGATGTTTCACATGTCATTAATTTTGATTGCCCGCATATTCCCGAAGATTATGTGCATCGCATCGGCCGCACGGGCCGGGCGTCCGCCACCGGCGACGCCTTTACGTTTGTAGCCCCGGATGAAGAGTCCAATCTGCGCTTCATTGAACGAACCATCGGCAAACGGCTGCCGCGGGTCACGCTGCCTGATTTTGATTATGCGCAGAAATCAATGGAAGCGCTGGAAATTCCAATTGCACAGCGGATCGCCGCGATTCGGCAGCGTAAAGCCCAGGAGCGGGCGAAGCGCGAGCAATCCGCATCGCATGCGCCATCAGGCAATCGAGCCGGACCATTTGACCGTGGACAACATTCTGAACATGCGTCGCGGTCGCCGGAACATCGGTATGAACAAAGAACTGGCCGGGGCGGGCAACAGCAATATTCGGGCGAGCAACGCGCCGCCACACCAGGACAATTGGGCCACGCCGGCCAAGCCGGACGGCGTTTTCACGGCGGCACGCCGGGATCATCGCGCTCCGGCCCCGCACGCTCCGGCCAAGCGCCATTCTGGCAAGAACGTGGTAACAACCGCCCCACTCGCGGTGCCAAGCCGCACCGCCGCGGCCCGCGATAATATCCCGCCCCATTATCTGCCTCAGGACTTGACAAAGTGGCGTAAGAACGCGGAAGTGCAACGGAGATGAGCCGCACAGAGTTGGACACGGGCGATGCGACTTTACGACGGCTATGACCACGACGGCATTTACCACAAAGCTATGACGACGCGCTTTTGTGAACCACGAGGTAGCTAAGTTAGCTAAACGGAGGGAAAGTCCGGGCAGTCGATCATCACGGCACAAAGTGCCATTCTGGGCACAAAGACGGTTGCCACGCTTTGGCCATCGGTTAAACTGAATTGCGGTAGTGTGCTGTCGGGACGGTTCAACATGTCGGCTGCCAAAGCCGCGGTGAATCACTGGTTACGGCGCACACTGGAGACTGGGGCGTACCGTGATTGACGGCGATGACCCGGGCGTGGCAATAATTCCGAACACCCGTGGCGGCGGCGGCCGCAGAGCAGAGAACAGTAGAAAGTTGAGCAGTAGAGCATTTAAGGCTGGAACTAATATGATGCTGTCGCAATATGAGGCACCCCTGCAGTCTACTTTCTACTTTCTCAATACCGACGGGTGCCGCGAAAAACACGCGGTGCAAGCACACGCGGCTAAAAGAGGATGGGGTGTTCCGGTACGCTGGTTCGGATTGATGCCGCGATCCGAAGACCCTGCCCTTCAAGGGCGGTCTGCTTCGGTCGCCTTTTGTTCCGTGCGCCGGTGGAACCAAAATAGTAATGTTACAACCACGCTGCGGGTCGGCGGAGTTGCGCGGAAGAATGGCACTTAGAAAGGTTTCCAATGAACATTGCAATTATCGGAGGGGCTGGCTACATCGGTTCCCATGCGGTGAAACTTCTTGTTGAACGCGGCCACCAGGTCACGGCCATTGATAATCTGTCCATGGGACATCGCGCGGCGGTTCACACGAAGGCCCGGCTGGTGGTGTTGGACTGCGGCAACACGGCGGCACTGGCGGCGGTATTTCAGGCGCACAAAACCGAAGCGGTCATGCACTTTGCCGCCAGCGCGTATGTCGGTGAAAGTGTGCAGGATCCGCGCAAATATTATCGCAACAATGTCGCCAACACCATCAGCATGTTGGATGCGATGAATCTCGCCGGTGTGAAAAAACTGGTATTTTCCAGCACATGCGCCACCTATGGGGAACCGCAGCGCGTGCCGATTACCGAAGATGTGCCGCAAAATCCGATCAGTCCCTATGGCCAAAGCAAACTCATGGTGGAACATATTCTCAAGGATACCGCCCATGCGGAAGGTCTGGCGTTCGCGGCACCCCGTTACTTCAATGTCGCAGGCTCGGCGATGGACGGCTCCATCGGCGAAGACCACCGGCCGGAAACGCACTTGATTCCCATTGTGCTGCAGGTGGCGCTGGGCCAGCGCCCGGCGGTGGATATTTTCGGCAACGACTATCCCACCGCGGATGGGACATGTATTCGTGACTATATACATGTATGGGATTTGGTCGATGCGCATCTGGTATTGCTGGAAAATCTCAAGCCGGGGAAGGGATTGTTTTATAACCTGGGTGTCGGGCGCGGATATTCCGTTAAGGAAATTATTGACGCTTGCCGCACGGTAACGGGAAAGCCGATCCCCACACGCGAAACCGCCCGGCGTCCCGGTGATCCACCGGCACTTTACGCATCGCCGGACCGCATGGCCAAAGATTTTTCATGGAAGGCAAAAATCACAGATCTGAATCAGATCGTTGAATCCGCATGGCGCTGGTTTCAGGCGCATCCCAATGGATATGGATAAGTCATTGCTGATAATCCCGATAAAACAGTGTTTACGGAGTTGAGTGTTTTATGCTTGATAAAGTCCAATTGGCCGCCCGCATCAAGGAAGCTGCGTACCTGGAAGGCGATTTTACGCTGCGATCCGGTCGTAAATCCAAATATTACATGGATAAATATCTCTTTGAAACGCAGCCGGATATTCTTGCCGCCCTGGGCGCGCGGATGGCGGCGGCGCGTTCAGCGCTGACAACGCGGATTGCGGGCGCGGAATTAGGTGGCGTGGCCCTGGCGGCGGCGGCATCATTGGCCGCTGGATTGCCATTTTTTATTGTGCGTAATTCAAAAAAAGACTATGGCACCAGCAAACTTATTGAAGGCGCGCTGCTGGCCGGAGATACCGTACTGCTGGTGGAGGATATTGCGACGACGGGCGGGCAGGTGCTGGAAGCGGCCAAAGTGATTCTAGCCGCCGGGGCGCAGGTGGAAAAAATCGTGGCGGTCATTGACCGGCAGGAAGGCGCCCGGGAAAATATTGAGTCCGCGGGCTTTATTTTTGAGTCCATTTTGACGCGGCACGACCTGGGGATTTGATTTCGTCCCGACTTTACCGCCTTGGATATACCGCATCGCATGACACAGGCAAAATCCCATCCGTTGCGCAAAGTTGCAACCACTTTGATCAAGCTGCTGATCGCGGTGGCCGGGCTTTGGTATGTCATCGCGCATATCGCCTGGAATGATCAGGCCGTGGTGAAAAAAGGGGAGGTGATCCGCAATGTCACATTTGTGCATAATACCCGTCTGACTCTTTTGGCTCATCAGGGCAATTTATACACGCTCTTGTTCAAGGCGCAGAAAATCACCGTCCGTTTGCCGCGCGGGCAGGTGGTAACCGCCATAGCCACACACGCGCCGATCAACTATCCCAATATTCTGGCCGTTCCCGCAAGCTATCTGGTTTCAGTCCATGGTCGGCCTTCGATAGCGCGCGGCCTGCCGCACCTGATCCGGCGGGCCAGGCCGATGCCGCTTTTGGCGGCTCTGCTGCTGCTGGGGATACCGTTTATTATCACCGCATGGCGCTGGCGGCAATTGATGCTCGTGCAGGGCATGAACCTGCCATACCGCAAATGCCTGACGCTCACGTTTGTCGGGCAGTTTTATTCGACATTTCTTCCGGGCACCACCAGCGGGGATATCGTCAAAATTATTTATACGGGCCGCATCACGGGGCAAAAAACAAAAAGCGCCGTCACGGTTATTCTCGATCGGGTCATCGGAATGATCGGCTTGATGATTGTCGCCGGAGCGGCGGCGGCGGCGCAGCTGACGGCGAATCATTTCTCAGCTTCCGGGAAACATCTTTCCGATCCGGTGCTGGTGCGCATCTTATGGATGATCCTGATTTTGCTGGCCTTGACCGTCATCGGCGCCATCGTCTATTTTTCCTCGCGTCTGCGCAAACTTCTGCGCGTGGATTCTCTTATTGAGCGCCTGCCGATCCCGGAATTTCTGAAACATGCCGACCGCACCTTGCGCGTCTATCGCGATCATCCGGGGATCATCGCCGTTACCCTGGGGGCCAGCGTGCTATCGCAGGCGGTATTGCCGCTGGCGGGTTTTCTGGCGGGGCGGGCGTTTGGCATGCACGCGACGTTCGGCTGTTTCATGGCGTATATTCCAGTGGCGGTACTGGCGGCCAGTTTGCCGATCGTTCCGCCGCAGGGCATCGGCGTGTTGGATGCCATCCTGCTCCACTTTTTTGTGACCCGCGGGGTGGACACCGCCAGTCAGGCTTTTGCGTTGGCGCAAGCGATTCGGTTTTTGCCGATATGCTGGAATTTACTGGGGGCATATTGGGTCGTGCGGGGAACCTATCACCGCCAGCCGATGGAAAGTTTGGATGAACTGTAATCTTTTCGCGCGTTTGCCGACACACGGCCATCATCCCCGCGTATCGCCCGCCCCTGCAACGGCATCGCATGACCATAATGACAAGTATTGTATTTCACAAAAATACCTTGCTAAGGCATTTTCCAGACAATAGAATACTGCCATGAAACAGAACCTCGGCGCGCTTGAAGCGCAATTTTTTGCCTACATCCAGATGCGCAAGCTGCGAACACTGCGCACGGGCGATCTGGCCGGCTCGGTACTGCGCATCAAGCCGCAGCAGGAACGTAAGCTGTTAAGTCGGCTATCGCGTGGCGGCCTTATTGCGCGGGTGCGAAGGGGGCTTTATATACTTCCACCGCGCCTGCCGCTGGGGGGAGCATGGACGCCCGATGTGGCGGAGGCGTTAAATGCGGTAATGATTGCCGCCAAAGGGCGTTATCAGATTTGCGGACCCAGCGCGTTCAATCGTTATGGTTTTGACGACCAGATTCCAAATCGCGTTTACGCATACAACAATCGTTTTTCCGGACGCCGCAAAATTGGGGCGGTGGATGTGACTTTTATCAAGGTAAAGGATAAAAGACTGGGGGATACGGAGCGGGTTATCATGGCGGATGGTGGCAGGGCGATATACGCGTCGCGGGCGCGCTCGCTGGTGGACGCGGTGTATGATTGGTCACGATTCAACGGCATTCCGCGCGGCTACCAGTGGATTCGCCGGGAGTTAAGGGCGGGCCGAGTCAGCGCTGCGGAACTGGTGCGCTGCACATTGCGCTATGGTGATACGGGCACAATCCGTCGGATGGGAGCGCTGCTTGAGCGGGACGGCGTGAACGCCACGCTGTTGCGGAAACTCGCACAGGCCCTCAAACCAACGGGCAGCACCATTCCATGGATTCCGCCACATCCCAAGCGCGGACAATCCAACCGGCGATGGGGTGTGGTGTTCAATGAGTAATCTTCAATCATCAATCCCGCGGCTGCGGCAGGATGCCGAATACTTCCGAGCGGTGGTGCGTTTCACAGCACAGGTAACGGAATTCGCCCCGCGGCTGATCGAGAAGGATTGTCTGTGCACAGTTCTGCTGGAATATCTGTCGCAGACCGACAACGCGCTGGTATTCAAAGGGGGAACTTGCCTGGCGAAAGTGCATGCGGATTTCTATCGCTTAAGCGAGGACTTGGATTTTGTGATTCCTACGGCAGTAGATTCTCCGCGCGCGGCAAGGCGCAGGGAGGCCGCGGCAATCGCAAAATTAATTGACGGTCTTCCATACCATCTTCCATTTTTCCGTGTGGTTCAGCCGCTGAGAGGCGCAAATAACTCAACGCAGTACAACGCGGTGATCGGATACGCGCCATTGGTGGAACACCAAAACGATACAATCAAAATTGAGGTTGCTTTGCGTGAGCCACTGCTACTGGGCCCGATCCGTGGTACCGCACAAACAATTTTGCGTGATCCTGTTTCCGGCAGTCCGCTGATCCCGCCCCTAGCCGTAAACTGCATTTCAAAGATGGAGGCGTTCGCCGAGAAATTCCGCGCGGCACTTTCACGGCGCGAGGTGGCCGTTCGCGATTTCTTTGACCTTGATTACGCGGTACAACGGCTGGGAATTCGCCCCGAAGATGCGGATCTGATGGAGTTGGTTCGAACAAAAGTGGTCATGCCGGGAAATGAACCCGTCAATATTTCCGCAAATCGTCTGGCCACGCTGCGGCGGCAGGTTGAGTCGGAACTACGGCCAGTGCTGCGAATGGATGATTACTCTAAATTTGATATCGAGCGTGCCATCAAGTTGGTGGTGGCAATGTCGTCCTCCCTGCACCTTTTCCGGAAATGAACGACAACACGGCTCTTTTGGAGCGACCTGGTTTGGACCAACCCATACCGCGCGTTTGCCGACACACGGACATCATCGCCGCGTATCACCCGCCTTTGAAAAGACACCGCATCAAAGCACGTCGCCCCGGACGTGCTCTTGGTTGTCACCAACTTCCAATATTACATCCGCACCGGTTTCCCAACGCGACCACTCGTCGCGGCAGTATTACCGGTGGATTAAATCCACCGGCTAACATGGCCGCGCGGCGGCCCGATGTGATCGGCTGACGCCAACTCGTGACTTTTGCGTTTCACTTATTTTTCAATACGCATTGAAGTGGAATCGCCGTTCCACGAAACCGTGATTTCGGCGTACTTGTGGGCTGAACTTACCGGTAGCCTGTTCATCCGGCCGGCTGCAGAAGGACGGGGTTGCAACGGTTGCCAACTACAACGGCGTCGCTTTTCCAAATAGTGATTCCAATGCCCAACGCGTTTTAAGCCCGCGCTCCGCGGCGGCCTGTATGGCGGCAACCAGCACGTCCGCGGCCATCCGCAATGCCGCCGCATCCGCCGGCCTGGAGCTTGGTGTACCGGCGAGTTCGTCCGGTGCCGGCAGCCGGGCCAGTGCGCACAACACTCCACCATCGACCCGCACGGTTCTGGATTGTGCGGGGCAATGGGTGCAGCAGGCCCCGCCGGACCGCGGGCAGAATTGCGCCATCACGCCGGGGCGCATCGGCGTTTTGCATACCAGACAAGACTCCAGATGAGGTTGATAGCCGGTGGCGATCAACAGCGCTTTGATCAGACTTAAACATACGCGTTTTGTTTCCGCCCCTCCCAGCGCGGCCACGCCCACCGCAATTTGATCATAGAGCTGTGGTTGAGGTTCATGTATGGAAAGCAATGCCAGGGCGGTTTCGCAGATAATCTGCCCGGCACAAAACGCCGGCAATGATTGCCGCAGCGCCGGCTGATGATCCAATAAATTCCAGGCCGTCAGCGTGCCGAGTTCCGCCGCCCCGCGCGGCGGAGTAAATATCACTTCTCCCCGCGCCAAGAGGTCGATCGGTGAGCCATAGGAAAAAGCCCCCCCTTTGGCCATCTTGCGGCTTCCTTTAGCGAGCAGCCGCATCATGCCCGTCTGCCGGCCCAGAAATGTGACAATCTGACTGGTTTCCGAAAAGTCGATAACCCGCAGACAGATAGCCTGATCTTTTTCATAACTCGCCATGATCGGATTTTACCCGGTTTGTAATGAATGTTGCGAGTTTTGGAAGTATGGGTCGATTTGAGAATCGGGCGCGGTATTTTTGCGTTTTCGCATTCTTTTCGCTACATTACCCGCTTTGCCAACGCGCGGGAAAATACGAGTATGGGTATTGTAGTTCAGAAATTTGGCGGCACATCGGTGGCGACGGCCGAAAAAATTCACTGCGCCGCGCGCAAGGTCATTGCCGCAAAAACGTCCGGGCATCAGGTGGTGGTGGTGGTTTCCGCCATGGGCCACGCCACGGATGAACTTATCAGTCTGGCCAATCAGGTTTCACTGAATCCGCCCAAACGGGAGATGGATCAACTGCTGGCCACCGGTGAGCAGGTTACCATCGCATTAATTGCCATGGCCATTCATGCGCAAGGGCATGAGGCCATCAGTTTTACCGGCGGACAGATCGGTCTGATTACCGATACGGTGCACAGCAAGGCCCGTATACGGGAAATCGACCGGACCCGGATCAGGCGGGAACTGGATGCCGGTAAGATTGTGATTGTGGCGGGCTTTCAGGGAGTTACGGAACAGGGCGATGTGACCACGCTGGGGAGGGGCGGCAGCAATGCGTCGCTGGTGGCGTTGGGCGCGGTGCTCAAGGCGGAGGTGTGCGAAAATTATACCGACGTGGACGGTGTTTATACCGCCGATCCGCGGATTGTGCCAAAGGCGAGAAAGATTGATCGCATCAGTTATGATGAAATGATGGAGCTGTCAAGCGTAGGCGCGGGCGTGTTGCAGACGCGGGCGGTGGAATTTGCCAAGAAATATAATGTTCCCATTCATGTCCGAAACAGCGGCCACGACCGCCCGGGCACATGGATTGTCGCGGAGACCAAAGCAATGGAAGAAATAGCGGTTTCAGGTTGTGCCTTGAAAAAAGACCTTATGCGGGTGGCGCTCAAGAACGTCCCGGATCGCCCCGGTATCGTGGCCAGAATTTTCACGACCATTGCGCAGGCCAATATCATCATTGATGATATCATTCAGAATGTGCTTGATGACGGCACGGCGAACATCAGTTTCACCGTGGAGCATGGCGATGTCGCCGATCTTAAGCCGGTGATGGAGAAATTACTTTCTGAACTCGGTGGTTCGGCCACGTATGAAAAGAATATGGCGAAAGTATCGGTTGTGGGCGTGGGGATGAAACAGGCGACGGGCGTTGCGGCCACGATGTTCAAGGCGCTGGCGGACCAGAAAATAAACATCCAGAATATCAGCACCAGCGAAATTCGCATCAGTTGCCTGGTCAGCCGCGCGGATGCCGAAAACGCCCTGCGCGCCGTGCATACCGCATTTGGTTTGGATCAATCGTAAATTGGCTGCGTTATCGCAACATGGTGGAAGATAATCCCCTGGTGCTTCAAAAAGCGGCGACATATACGACAGTGCGAAATTATCGCATGTTCAAGCCAGCCTTTTTGCGTATGTGGAATCAAAAAAGTCTTGCCTTGGCCGCATGGTAGTCTTATTATGGTAGTCGAAATGGAATGCCGAACCGGGAGGGGGCGATATGATTATAGGGCGTCAACGGGGAAGCAAGCGGCATGATGCGCACAGGCCCGAATTGCAAGGGATGGCAAAGGAAACAAACATGACACAATCAACCATGACTCGCCCCTCATCAGCTCCGTCCACGTTTGCCCAGACCCGCAAGCACGTGAATGTGCCCGAAGGACTTTGGCTGGCGTGTCCGGGTTGCAATGAGATGTTGTTTCGCAAGGAGATGGAGGAAAACTTCCATTGCTGTCCACGGTGCGCCCATCATTTTCGTGTTTCCGCCCGGCAGCGCGTGACGATGCTGGCGGATACCGGTACGTTTGAAGAAATGGATGCGCATCTCAAGCCGACCGATCAACTCGCCTTCCTGGCTAAAAAGGCATATCGTCAGCAGCTCGCGGAGGCCCAGAAAATCACCGGCGCAAACGATGGCGTCCTGACCGGACGGGCCTTTATTAAAGGTCGTGCCATGATACTTGCGGCCATGGACTTTACCTTTCTGGCCGGCTCCATGGGGGCTGTGGTGGGTGAAAAAATTACCCGCGCCGTGGAACGTGCCACCGCGGAACATCTGCCGGTGATAATTGTGTCCTGTTCGGGTGGTGCCCGCATGCAGGAAAGCACGATCAGCCTCATGCAAATGGCCAAGACCTCCGCGGCGCTGGCGCGGCATCATCGCCATGGCGGATTGTTTGTCAGCGTCCTGGCGGATCCAACCACAGGTGGTGTCACGGCGAGTTTCGCCATGCTGGGCGATCTGATCCTGGCGGAACCCAATGCGATGATCGGTTTTGCCGGGCCGCGAACCATCGCAAGCACCATTCGCATGGAACTGCCCGAGGGATTCCAGAAAGCCGAGTTTTTAATGGGGAAGGGATTTATCGACCGCATCGTCCCGCGCCGTGAGTTACGGTCAGCCTTGGCGCGCAGCATCGACTTCTTTGGACGGTAAGGCATCGCGAAGAAATAACGTGAGCAATTATGGCGCAGGAATTTTGACCGCCGGCTAGTGCCCTGTTCCACCCGTAATTACGGGTTGACGGAGGGCCAAGGGGTTGTGGGCGCGAAGCGAGGAGGATTACGTATGGATA
>JAKBAC010000216.1 GCA_021809365.1 Planctomycetota bacterium
CATTGAAATAAATCCTGGAGCCGATGGCATCTTGCATGCTCTCGAATCGTTAAAACCCCATGATGTTCCAGCATAATTGAGGCGTCCTATGCGCATAGAACCGCCACGTCCGGCACTTACGCCGCCCCTGGGGGCGCAAGATCATATTCTCGGTTCAGATCAAGCCGTTCTGGAACTCGTTGCCTATGGCGACTATCAGTGCCCGCATTGCCATCGCGCCCATCGGGTTACCAAGGAGCTTATTGCACATTTCAATGGACAACTCCGCTTTGCCTGGCGGCATTTTCCATTAAGCAAAATGCATCCCGATGCGCGAAATGCCGCCATCGTGGCCGAATTGGCCGGCGAGAAATTCTGGCAGATGCACGACTTGCTTTTTACCAGCACCGACAAATTATCGCGCGAGGATCTGCTGCAGTACGCCCAACTCCTTGAACTTGATCCCCGGCAGGTCATCCGCGCACTGGATGAAAATCAATTTGGCGACATCATTCGCCGTCATGTCGCCAGCGGCTTGCGCAGTGGTGTGAATACCACGCCCACGTTTTATATCAATGGTTTGCGGCATAATGGCGGATTTGATAAGCCGGCCTTGTCCGCCGCTTTGCATGAAGCGCTTGCCGGCAACGCGCATTCCGGCGCAGGCGCAAAGAATCCCGCAAGCTGACGGGGCAACGGTGCGTGTGTTCCAGACGCCGCAATGCGGATCTGTGCGCCGGAAAATATGAGGAGTTGCCGCGGATATGTCCATTCTTCTGGGAATACTTGGATTACTGGTGTTATCCTTAACCAGCATCGACCTGCTCTGGACCACCTTCGTCGAAGGCGTGGGGCCGATGAGTTTGCGGGTGTCATTATTGGTTGGAAGGTTGCTGCGCTATTCGGTTATCAGCCGAAAAACGCGGCGACTGATGACTTGGGGCGGCTTGCTGGTTGTCATGACCTCGCTGACCGCCTGGACGCTGCTGGTCTGGTTGGGATGGACACTGATTTTCTGTTCCTGGCCCACCGCCGTGGTGGCCGCATCCACGGGGCGTCCCGCCGATGTCTGGGAGCGTATTTATTTCACCGGCTACAATCTCTTCACACTGGGCATGGGTGATTTTGTTCCCCATGGGGCTTTTTTTCAAATACTCACCGACCTGTGTTGCGCCAGTGGGTTTTTTCTGTTTGGTGCGGCGATCGCATATATGGTTCCGGTTATTTCCGCCGCCACGCAAAAACGGCAGGTGGGTGTTTACATCTGGTCGTTGGGGAAAAATCCTGCCGAAATTATTTTCCGGGCCTGGAATGGGGCCGATACCACGGCATTACAACCTCATTTTATCGCGCTGACGCCGATGCTGCTGGGATTGGGTGAAAACCATTTAACCTATCCCGTGTTGCATTTCTTTCATTCCGCCAAACGCTCCGCCGGCGTTGGAGCGAATATTGCCATGCTGGATGAGGCCATTACCATTATGGAATGCGGCCTGGAAAAAGGCTGCAGTCTCGATCTTCCTTCGCTGGGCGCTGTGCGTGATGCAATCAGCGAATACATTCTTACGCTTAAACCCGTTTTGATGCTGGTTTATGATGATGGCGATCCGCCGATACCGTCGCTGGCCCCGTTGCGGGAAATCGGGCTGCCGGTGGTGGATGATGATGTATTTGCCAAGGCGGTGGGAAATCAATCCGAGCGGCGGCGTCTGTTGCGGAAGCTGGCGCGAATCGAAGGCTGGACCTGGCCGGCCGTGTGGCCTGAAAAAATTGATCTTACCCACGGGGTATGATATAAAAACGCCCGCGTGTCCCGGGAATGTTTTTGCTTGTGAGTTTTATTATGTCCATGCGTTTATTCGCCGCCGCGGTTCTGGCTGCACTGGTTCTGGTGTTGGGTAGTCGGTGTGTAACGGCGGCCGATGCCAAAAAAACGATTACCATTTATCCCCTGGGTGATTCCATAACCTTTGGCTGGAGCCGGGTTGCTCCACACCACCGGATTCCCGGCGGATACCGTGCGCCTCTGTACGTCCTGTTAACGCACGCGGGCTATACGGTTCATTTTGTCGGATCCAATACCCGCAATCCCACGCGCTTACTTTTACGCCATCATGCCACACAACATGATGGATGGCCGGGCTGGCGCATTGATCAGATCGCAACGCATGTAAAACACTGGCTGGCCACCAGTGGCTACCGATTCAAAGGTCCCGCATACCCGGACTTTATTCTGCTGCACATTTCCACCAATGATATTATTCAGCATTTTGATCCGAAATTTCCGCACAACAATGAGAGCGAAACGCAATTCATGCGCGATCTGGAATCGCGCATGATCGCATTGGTGCGGGAAATTGTGCAATTGCGGCCCACGGCGCATCTGCTGGTGGCACAGGTTATTCCCCTGGGAGGCTGGTCGCCAAAACTCAAGTCCGCGCTTTGGAATCACGAAGTTCGCGAATTTAATGCATTTGTCAAGAACAAATTGGTGCCGGCTTGCCGCGCTGAAGGTCAGCACGTCCGTGCGGTAAATCAATACGCGAATTTTTCCACCCCGGACGGCAAGCCCATCTGGACCCATCTTCCGGACAAGTGCCATCCCGACCCCTACGGCTACCGTCTTATGGCCCGCACCTGGTTTAAGGCCATTATGGCTATCGAGCATAAATAGCGTGTTTGCCGGTACCCGCAGCCTCTCGGCAATCATCAATGTTTACGTTTCCGGTGGCCTGTGACGCTTCCGCAATGGCTTTTACCGGCTTAGACTCCGGTGCCCCGCTATTTTCCGCTGCCGTTGGCTTGCGTTTTCATCGCCTCATGTAACAGCGCTTGGATCATACCGGGAATATTATGCTCCCGTGCCTCAGCGGTGGGGGGCCAGCCCAGCGACTCCATGGCTTGGGACGTCATCGGGCCGATTGAAAGTCGTTTGCACTTGCCCACCATCGCCCGCAATTCTTCCGGCAATATGGTATGCAGATTTTTCGCGGTGGAGGCACTGGTAAACGTTATCCAATTGACCGTGCCATTGCCAATGGCTTCCACGGCGCTCGGCGGCAGTGCATCAGGAATACGGGTCTGGTACACCGGTACGTCGTGAACCTCGGCGTGGGCCTTGCGCAGCATATCCACCAGTGCCGGACGGGCAATTTCAGCGCGCAACAGCAAAAAGCGGCGGCCGCTTAAATTCATGTCCGCGTCAGCAGCCGGAACATCCCCATTCTTGCGGCCAAAATAATCAATCAGTTCGCTGGCCAGCTCTTCGCCGATCGCGTCTGGGGCAACAATATCCGGTGTAATGCCGATGGATCGCAGGGCATCCGCCGTAGCCGGCCCGATGGCCGCAACACTGGCGGCAAAATCACGGCCATCAAGTTCCAGTTCCTCCATGGCCTGCCAGGTTGAAAACACGCCGTTGGGGCTGGTAAATACGACACAGTCGTACGCTCGCATGTTGTCAATGGCCGCCAGAGCCGCCTGCCGATCGGTGGGTTTGACGATTTCAATGGTCGGGGCCTCTATGACCTTGGCTCCCAGATTAATGAGTTGTTCACCCAATTCGCTGGCCTGCTGGCGCGTTCGCGTTACCAGAACCGTCTGGCCGAACAGCGGACGGGCTTCAAACCAGTTCAATTCGTCGCGAACCGATACCACTTTGCCGATCACTGTAATCGCGGGAGCCTTGATTTTGGCTTTCTCCGCGGCCTCGGCAATCGTTTCCACCGTGCCGACAACGGTTTGCTGTTCGGGATGCGTGGCCATGCGCACCACGGCGGCGGGCGTGGTTGCCGCCATACCGGATGAAATCAGCTTCTGGGTAATATCGGGCAGATTTTTCACACCCATATAGAAAACCAGCGTGCCGCCCAGCTTGGCCAATGCGTCGTAATTCACGTCGGAGGTTTCATCACCGGCCTGTGTCCCGGTTGCTTTTCCGCTTCCGGCATCCCGTTGGTGGCCGGTAATGAACGTAACCGTACTGGTGAAGTCACGATGCGTTACGGGAATCCCCGCATACGCCGGCCCGGCAATGCCCGCGGTTATGCCGGGAATAATAATAAAAGGAATTTCGGCTTCGGTTAATACTTGTCCTTCCTCGCCCCCGCGCCCGAATACAAATGGATCACCTCCCTTCAGCCGCACCACGCAGCGCTTCTGATACTCCGGCCCGTTCATCAAGTCCCGGCATTTT
>JAKBAC010000043.1 GCA_021809365.1 Planctomycetota bacterium
GCCGGCACCAGATCGCCAGCGCTCCGGAATTTCCGTCGGCCACGCCGCCGATATGATGTTCATTTCCGTGTTTAAATCTACCAGCGGATGTTCCGGTGCCAGAACCAGATACGAGGCCCCGAAGAGTGTATCAGGACGGGTGGTAAAAACGGTGACTTCCGAGGCAGAGTCTGCAATGGCAAACCGCACCAAGGCCCCTCCCGAGCGGCCAATCCAGTTCCGTTGCATCATTTTTAACGATTCAGACCAGTCCAGTGCCTCCAGACCGTCCAACAGGCGTTGCGCGTAGGCGGTGATGCGCAACATCCACTGCCGCATGGGGCGGCGCTCCACCGGGAAGCCCCCTACTTCGCTTTTGCCGTCGATAACTTCCTCATTGGCCAGAACCGTGCCCAGAGCCTGGCACCAGTTGACGGGAGCCTCAATTTCATACGCCAGACGGTATTCTTCCAGCACGCGTCGCTGCTGGTGCGCATCTAACTGTGACCAGCTTTTATTTCCAGCGGATGGCGGCAGCGCCCGGCGGCCGGTTGCAAATTCAGCCGCGAGTTGGGCAATCGGCCGACCCTTTTGCTGCCGGGGGTCATACCAAGTGTCATACAGTTGCAGAAAAATCCACTGGGTCCAGCGGTAATATTGCGGGTCGGTGGTATTGACTTCGCGGTGCCAATCATAAGAAAAACCGATGGCTTGCAGCTGGGCGCGGAAGCGCTCTATATTTTTTCGGGTTATTACCGCCGGGTGGGTATCGGTTTTAATGGCGTACTGTTCAGCCGGTAGACCAAAGGCGTCCCAGCCCATGGGGTGCATGACATTAAATCCGGCCGCCCGCTTATAGCGCGTGACAATATCCGTCGCCGTATAACCTTCAGGATGCCCGACATGCAAACCTTCCCCGGACGGATACGGAAACATATCCAATACATAATACTTGGGTTTGGCCGGCTGCATCTCCGCGGAGAATATCCGATTTTCCTGCCAAATCCGCTGCCATTTCTTTTCAATACTACTGGGATTATAACCCGCCATGCGTTCTTTTCTCCAATCTCGATGTGGACAAAGGATACGAAAGGCAGTGCCGGGCCACAAGTAGCAGCAGGTGTTACGAGAAAAAAACAACCGCCGCGCCGCAACGCAGACGCGACTCTATGGTATGATTCATTTGTCTGGACTCATGGGCGGCAATGGCTTGGTTAGGGCTTCTGAAAAGGGTTAATGGACATGGAACAAACGCAGCGAATAGGCATCATCGGCGGGTCGGGTTTGGGCCAGCACCTGCTTATGCCCGGCGATGGGCAGGCCGTGGAAATTCAAACGCCTTTCGGGCCGCCGGCGGCCCCGCCGATTCTGGCCAACTGGAAAGGGATTCCTGTAGCGATTCTGGCTCGTCATGGCGCGGGCCATGTGTTCAATCCGACACAGATTCCGTATCGTGCCAATATCTACGCGCTGAAAATGCTGGGCTGTCGGTGGATTCTGGCATCGGGAGCTGTGGGCAGCCTGAATGAAAATCTGCATCCGCGGCAACTGGTGCTGGTGGATCAGGCGATTGACCGCACCGTGCATCGGGCGGGAAGCTTTTTTGACCACGCGGCTGTGCATGTTGATTTTGCCGAGCCGGTCTGTGAGAAATTGCGAAATATTATTTACGAAAGCCGCTCTGAACTTGCCGCCGATGCCGTGGTGCATCCCCGTGGCACCTATGTGTGCATGGAAGGACCGGCGTTTTCCACCCGTGCCGAATCCCGGCTGCACCGGAGTTGGGGTGGAGATGTCATTGGAATGACGCTTTTGCCGGAAGCGAAACTCGCCCGCGAGGCGGAAATCAGTTATGCCTCCATCGCCCTGATCACCGATTACGACGCCTGGAAACCCCACGCCCCCGGGCACGTTCCGATGGAGCTTATGCGGGAAATTATCAGCCATCTGCAAGTTGCATCCGAAAACGCACTGCATTTAATTCGGGCGGCCCTGGGACGCATCTGGGAATCCCGCGGCGAGGATTTTCCCTCGCACCGGGCACTGGAGTTGGCGATTTTTTCTGATAAAGCGAAAATACCTTTCGAAGCCCGACAGCAGCTTGAAGCGCTATGGGGGAAATATTTTCCCCGTTCGGGCCAAGAGTAAACCCTTAAACTTTTGACTACGCTATTCTCCTTGGAGCCTCACCGATATGAAATCCGCCCCGGCAGGCAAAACATCGCAGTTCATGACACGGCTTGGCGGATGGGCCGTGGCCGTGTGCTGTTGTATTTTCCTGCCATTCGCCGGGTCTGCGCCGGCCGCAGTTGTCAACCCAGCTATGCCGGCTTTGCAACTTGGCGTGATTCATTCTCAATCCACCGACGGCACGCCGGGAAGTTTTTCCCATATTCAAGTCAATGATTCCTTTGGCGCCCGAGACCTGCTGCGCACGGCCCGGCGGCTCATCGCCAGCGGACACCTGACCCAGGCTGTGCGAAGGTATCAGCACATTGCCCGCAAATATGGAAGCAGTGTCATAGAAAAGCCGGATGGCACGTATGAATCCGTGCGGAAGTTTGTCTGGAAGGCACTGTTGGCCATGCCGGCCGTGCAGCACGGTTTGTATAATCAGATATACGGCTTAAAAGCCCGACAGGTTATTGAACACGCCCGGCAAGCGGGTTCGCTGTTTTCATTGACCAAGGCCTGTGAACGCTATTTTGCCGCCGATGCTGCAGCCGGTGGACTGCAATTTGTGGCGGAGAGGCAGTTTGAGCGGGGGCGATTTGCCGTGGCAGCGCGAATCTGGATACAGTTGCTTAAACATCCCGGTCCGGCAACCGGGCATCCGATGTTGTTGCATAACGCTGCGGTTGCGGCTGCTCTGGCGGGGGATACAGATCTGGCGCAAACGTTGTTGGCGGAATTGTCAAAAACTGCGCCGCACGCAGCAGGTTTGATCGCCGGGAAGCGCGTCAATCTCCTGACTGATGCACGAAGGGCGTTAAAACGTTCAACACTGTATCAGCGTACTTCTACACCCGGAGTGTGGCCGACCTTTGAAGGTAATTTCCAGCGCAACGGCGTGGCCGCCCGCGGAACGCTGCCGGCGGCGGTCATGTGGACCAGGCGTTTGAACACCTTTGCGCAAAGCCACCCGGCGAATGCCGCTTCCATCCAATATCAAAATCAACTGCGGCAATTTTTGCCCGCATTCGGCCTGACCGTCGATCCGGCGACCGGAAAAAGTTCCGGGGATATATTGTTTTCGTTTCCCACCTGCCGCAAGGGTACCCTGTATCTGAACTTGCAGGATCGCATTCAGGCGGTGGACATTAATTCCGGCTATACGCTGTGGCAATATCCCCATGGCCCGCTGCCCGCCAACAGTGCTACGGCCGATCTTGCAACGCTGATGAATGAACTGGATCATTACTCCTGCACGCTGGCCAATGGGAAGCTTTATACCGTTCTAACGCGGCCCGGCGGTCCAACCCGGATTCTAACGCAATTTGGAATAAGCGCGGCCAGACTTGACGTGGTGTGTCTCAACGCAGACGGCGGCCTGCAATGGAAAACTTCGGCGTCCGATTTGGTATCCGGCGAAGCAGGGCGGAATATCTGGCCGGCGTGTATTCCAATGGCCAACCGGCACGCGGTATTTCTCGTGGTAGCCGCCACGCAGCCGGGCACAGGAATGAATGAGCTAAGCCTGGTACGGTTACGCGCCTCTACCGGCACGGTCCAATGGAGCCACTATTTGTGCACCATTACAGGGCCGGCGTATGGGGCATCGCCGTTTAACACCATTAATATTATTCCCACCATGGCGGACAATACCATTTATATCTCCACCGGATTGGGCGCGGATATGGCCGTGAACGCCGACTCCGGGCAGGTACGATGGCTGCACGTGAATAAAGTGGCGTATACGCCGTTTAGCAGTATGCAATATGGCATTGTCCGACGGCCCTTGCCGTGGCATCTCAATGCACCGGTTATTTCCGGATCGCGACTGATCGCCATGGACACCGACTTCGGAAGTGCATCGCATATTCATATATACAATCGTTGGACGGGAGCCAAACTTCTGTCGCTGCCCTGTAAATCGCTGCACCATGCCGGGATGCTGCTGGGGGTGATCCATGGTGAAATGATTCTGGCCGGCAGCAGACTCTGTGCGGTCAATATTCGCACCGGCAGGCAGGTGTGGGCCGCCCAACCGATTCATTCCTTCGGGACGATTTCCGGACGGCCATTTTTAACCCAAAGAGATATCTACATACCGTTGAATACCGGCCTGCTGCTGGTGAACACCCGTACGGGAGCCGTTGATACCATGGCCAGGTGGCCCGCCGGAAACACTAATTCCGCCGGCAATCTGCTGGTTACCCCCCATGAGATTGTGGCGGTTAATGATCATCTCACGGCCGGTTACGCCCGCTGGAAAGATGCTTTGGCCTATCTGACCGCGCGGATTAAAGCCCATCCCGGCAAGCCCGAAGCGTACCTGACACTTTCTGAAGTTGCCTTCCGGTCCAGCCACAACAGGCTGGCGCAGCAGATGCTCACCCGGGCGGTGGCGTTAGCGGTGCCGAAGGTAGGGGCATTTCCGGCGACAGCCGATCGGATATTCCACGTGTGCATGACATTCGCCGCCGATGTGGCAAATAAGTCCGGCGCCAACGCGACGGAACTTTTTTATCTGCACAAGGCCAGCGCCATTGCCCGCGTGCCGCAACAGCAGGTGACATGGCGCATGGCGATGGCGCACTGTTATCTCGCCGGCAACCACCCGGCCAAAGCCATGGTGTTGCTGGAGGAGATACTCTCACAGGATTCGTTGCGCGCCGCGGGGGTGGATTATCGCGGCGTTACGCTGGCGGCATCAACCGCCGCACGATCCATGATTCAGTTGGATGTCATACGTAAGTTCGGAGCAAAAGTTTATGCCCCGTGGGAAAGTCGCGCCGAGAAACTTCTGGCCCAGGCGCAAAGCGTCACGACATCGCGGCCCTTGCGACAGGTGGTCCTGCAGTACCCCAACAGTGCGGCGGCGTTGCAGGCAGCCCGATTGCTTTCCAGCCATTTCGCCGCGAAACGGCAGTGGGCCAAGGCTTATGACATGCTGTTGTGGACGCAATTTGGGGCGGCGTCCAAATCCGATAAGGCTTGGCGGCTTTCGCGGTTGTGCGCGGCGCTAGCGCATTTGCGGCATTGGAATCAGGCTTTGGTTCTGGCCATGCGCGGTGCCGATGATTTCGCCGCTTACCATTGGACGCACGGGCGCGTGTGGACCTTTGCCCAATATGCCAACTATATAAAACAGACTGCAGCGCATGGGGCGTTGATACATCGGGCAATCCTGAATGCCAAAATTGGATCCCAACTCGCGGTCTCCGGCGCTTTGCGCGGTGATCTGCTGCAACCCCTGGAGCATTCACAACAGTATCGTCACTACAGTATGTTTCTGCTGGGAAACAAGGCCGCGGGTGGATATCAGATTTCCGCCCGGCGTGTCCGGGGCTTAAAGCCGATGTGGCAATATCTCATTGCTCATGCCAATCGGGCGATGCTGGTGGGCTATTGGAGACACCTTGCTATTCTTGCTACGGACAATCAAATCGTGGCGATCAATACCGATTCCGGCCGTGCGCAATGGCAGCGTCCATTATCAACAGGCAGGCAACCCGGATTGCTGGTGCCCGCAGCCAACGGCCCGCTGCCGGGAATGCCGCGAATGATGATGATACAAAACGGAATCATGATTAATGGAGGAGTTCCAGGATATAACGTTTTATCACCCAAATTTTCGGCGCAGTGGCGCGAAGCGTCCATTCAACGCGATCTCGGCGCCGCCACATACCGCCTGATCAAGATGCTGCCGGCCGGTATTCTGGTGGCGGGACAACACGACCTGACGCTCTACAATCCGCTTAGTGGAAAGCCGGACTGGAAAAAGCCGGCGGCGCTGGGAAAATATGGAACCATTTCCTGTATCCGGCAAACACGACGTTATTTTGCGGTGGCCATGAATCTTCCCTTTGATCAGGTGGTGTTACTTAGCCCCCACAGCGGACGCGTCGCGGGAGTTTTATCTGCGGATGCCGGGGATCACTTTTATTGGATTAAGGCTGATCCGGCCGGAAGGCTGGTGCTGTGCGGCCAAAAGGGTGTGGCGATGTTTGATCCTGCGGTGAGCTTGTCGGCTCCAATATGGAGTCGACAAAATCTGCATGACCCCTTTCCGACCGCCGCAAGTCTGACCGTGGATGGGCTTATTATGCCCACGGCTACCGGCATGACCTGTCTGGACGTTACCAGCGGTGCCCGACAATGGGATCAGCCGGGACTTAATGCGGGCCTCACTTCCAGCGGCGTCATCTGGATGCAGACGGCCCTGAACCATAACACGCTGGTCATGTTGACACCGCGGAACTTAATGGCTATCGCCACGCGCACCGGACGGATCGCGTGGAAAGCGGAATTTGTGATGCAATCGCGCCCGCCGCTGACGGCAGCACAAATCGGCACGCCGGATATTGTCGTGTTGGCGCACGGCCCGGTGGGACCGGCGGCCAATGTCATGCACCTGTATCTGATCAACCAGAAAGATCGCCAGGGGCGGCTGGACAACGGATCCATTGTTCTGGATCAGCAGTTAACACGTTCCGGATCGGATGCGGCGGCTCCGGATATCCATTCCTGGCTGGTGGTCAACGGCGGAATTTTGTTTGAAATCAATGGCGTCGTATTCTATTGCCATACATAATAGATACGTCATGAACCGTGCGGGCATGTCCGCGGGAAATGCAAGAAGGAGTTGAATTGTGACAGGTGCTACTACCGATAACTTGCCAAGCCATCCGATGGAAAATTCCATCTCGCAACATCATGCGCTTCTGGGATTCCTGCGGCAACTGCGGTATGTCGTGGCGTGCATTGTGGCGGGAATATTTTTCATCTATGTGGCGGGAAAGGTTATTCCCTCACCCAACATGGATGGCATGAAATCTCTGGCGGCCGGCCCGGCGATATCGCTGACAGCGGAGTTGATCATGATTGGGGGCTTGGTAGTCGCGGTTGTGATCGGTACACTGCTGACCTGGCCTGATGCACCGCACGCGGGATTATTTATTGCATCGGTGGGATTGATTTTTCTGGCCTGCCATTGGGGACCCATCACGCTGCTGCTGGCGCTGCACCACACCGATCTGGCGGGAGCTTATCGCACGCTGGCACTGCAGAATATTTTCTGGATATTTTATATTCTGATCGGCGAGGCTGTTTCGCGGGGAATCTATGAACTTATTGGATCGCGAAGCTGGCCGCTTTACCTCGGACTGCCCTGGCCGTATGGGGCCAATGCGGCATTAGCCACAGCGGCGTATCCGTCGTTTGCCAATATTTTAATCAGCGGCTCAACCGACCGCCCTGTGGGCCGACGGGTGGCACAAAACCTGCTCGCATTTATTTCCACGATGATTGTGGCGGGAATTTTTCTGTTTCTCCTGTTGAAATCCCAGCAGCCGGGGCAGGCTGTTTTCGCTTGCTTAGTGGCTTTCGCCGCGGCGGCGTTTGTCAGTTCCACGCTTGCACCGCAAGCGGATTCCTGGGTTATCTGGATTACGCCCCCGGTGATTGCGGCCATCGGGGGATTCCTGGCACCTCATGTGGCACAACCCTATCCGGCGCATACCGGTTTGTTTCTGATCCGCACATTACCTATTTATTACTGTTCCGCCGGATTGGCCGGCGCTATTTTCGGCTATTATGCCGCCGTGCGAATGCACTACCGCCGGGTTATGGAACCAAGCGATTCAAGCGCCCCAGCCTGACCCCTGGCGGCGCAATGTCATGACGGCCACGGTTGCATGGATGCGGCCTTACGGTCTGTTAATTGAAAAGAATGATGGGCATGGCACGAAAAGAGCTTACGATTTCCCTGGCCGCCAAGTGCCAGTTGCTCTTCGGCTTCGCCGTTCTGATTATCATCGCGGGAACATTGGCCGTTCCGTGGCAACGCATGGAACAGCTTACCGGCCGGGAGCCGGTGTACGAAGCCCGCATCGCGACGGACATGATGCTGCGGCAGGTGCATGTTACCGGCGCGTTCTCCGGCAATAATTCTACATCGGCGGCGCTCTGGCAGGCGGCCCATTTACGCCACTTGCATTATCCTCAACCCACCATAACCTTGCTGGCTGATCCCGGCGTGCCTTCGGCTCATGCCACCATTTTCCAAGCTGCGGCCATTAAATATTTTCTCAAGCATAACCGGCAGAATCAGTTCGGAGAATTATCACAAACGGTTGCCCGCCACCCGGTTTATAAATATGCCGCCGCAGTTCGCGCTTCTGTCAGTTGCCTGCGCTGTCATAGCCAATGGCAGACGTGGCTGCATCCGCACAGCGCCACGCACCCCCGTACCACAGGCCTGCACCCCCTCGCGACTGCACCGGCTGCACGTGCGATTTCCTCCGTTGCGCCGCTGGTAGCGATTGTGCAGGTGGCCATGCCGGTCACACCTGATCTGGATCAATTGCTGCTCAATCGTGTGGTCATTGTGGTTTCCGGCCTCATTGGCGGGTCGTTTGCCATTATCGTATTTTATCTTATTACCACCCGGCTGATTCTCCAGCCGGTGCGGGTGCTGCGAAACACCGCTGAAAAAGTGGCCAAAGGAGATATGGATATTCGTTCAGCTATTTCCACCGGCGATGAATTTGAGCAACTCTCCGATACATTTAATACCATGCTGGCCACACTCAAGGCATCCCAGGATCAATTGGAAGCGACCAACCGCAGTTTGGATACGCGCGTCGGTGAATTGGCGCAATCCAATACGGACTTGTTTCAAGCCAGTAAGATGAAATCGGAATTTCTTACCAACGTCAGCCACGAATTGCGCACGCCGCTTAATGCGATCATCGGCTTTGCCGAACTGCTCACCACCGCCAAACCTGCCCCGGACGATCCGCGCTCCAACCGTTACATTGATAACATTCTCACCAGCGCCCGACAACTTCTGGATCTGATTAACGATTTACTGGATTTAGCCAAAATTGAGGCCGGCAAAATTGTTCTCCGCACGGAACGCATCAATGTGCCGGATGTCTGCGACTCCCTGGTGAATTTCATGCGCCCGCTGGCCCAGAAAAAAAATATCGAATTATCGCTTGTCGTTCAAGCTCCGATCCCGCTGGTAAGCACCGATCCGGCAAGATTTCAGCAGATTCTCTATAACTTCCTTTCCAATGCCATTAAATTTACGCCCGCGGACGGTCGCGTAACAATCACTATTTCAACGCCGGATGCGGCGCACGTAAAAACAGCAGTTACCGATACGGGCCCGGGCATTGCGCCGCAGCAGCACGCCAGTATTTTTGAAAAATTCAATCAATTGGATGCCTCGGTAACCCGGCGGCACGGAGGCACAGGCCTGGGGCTGACCATCAGTCAGGAACTCGCCGACATGCTCCATGCGAACATTGAACTGATCAGTGATCTGGGCAAGGGTGCTACATTCAGCCTGATTATCCCAATCATGTCGCCTTCCGAGCACCCCACCATTGATTTACCGCGCGTGTGCCAATAGCATACTGCGTTGTCGCCATGGCGGCGATTTGAACGGTTGCGAGATACGAAAACAGTACGCTTGGGAGCTTTTGCATGGATCATCGTCTGGAATTGGAATTTGAAAAACATTTTGGTAAATCGTCCGGTCCCTTTATTCACAGCCGGGCGCCGGGACGCGTTAACCTGATCGGTGAACACACCGATTATAATGATGGCTTTGTATTTCCCATTGCCATTGACCGCTTTACAACAGTTCTGGCCAAGGCCCGTGCGGACCACAAAGTTCGTCTTTTCAGTGCCACCCAAAATGAACTGGCGGAATTTTCCGTGGCGGGTGTGGTCGCCAAAGATGCCCCCAAATGGTCGCTTTATGCCAAAGGAGTCGCCGAAGCACTGCGGCAACGCGGTCTGGTAAAAAACGGCATTGATGCTCTGGTCACAACCACTGTGCCCATCGGCGGCGGCCTGTCATCCAGCGCGTCCTTTGAAGTGGCTACCGGGCTGGCTCTGTTGGCCGCTAATGGAAAAACGCTGGATAAAGTTGAACTGGCCCTGGCAGCCCAATGGGCGGAACACAATTATGCGGGTATGCCGTGCGGAATTATGGATCAATTTATTTCCGCACTGGGCGAGAAGGACCACGCGATGCTGCTGGATTGTCGCGATTTATCCCGGCGGCAGGTACCCATGAAAGATACCAAGATGCGCATCTTTATCGCCAATACCAATGTCAAACATGAGCTGGTGCAGGGGGAATATCAGGCCCGCCGCAATCAGTGTGAACGCGCGGTAGCCACGCTGAAAAAGGCGTATCCAAAAGTGAAGGCCCTGCGCGATGCCGACATATCCATGCTTGAAGCGTCCCGCATGGAAATGGATCCTGCGGTGTTTCGCCGGGGACGACATGTGATTACCGAAAATAGCCGCACACTCCAATTCGCCGACGCTCTGGCGGCCGGAAATTGGGCCGTCTGCGGACAACTGATGTATCAATCGCATGAAAGTCTGCGCGATGATTATGGCGTAAGTTGCCCGGAACTCGATGTACTGGTGGAAATCGCCGCTACGGTTCCCGGTGTGTATGGAGCACGAATGACCGGGGGCGGTTTTGGCGGATCAATTGTTGCGATGGTGCAGCAGCAGGCCATTGAAGCCCTGACCACCGAGATTGACACGCACTATCCCCTGCGTTGTGGTAAGCAAGCCTCCATGTTTGCCACCACGGCTGGCGCTGGAGCTGAACTAAGGAGCGATCCGGAAGCACCTTCCCAAAAACCAGATTTACCGGCCGTCACATAGCCGCCGGCTTGGCCGGTGGTGGCGTATTCGATTGCAGCACAATTCGGGAAGTTATTGTGGTACCATTCCTTTCTTAAATGCCGTTCCTGAAAGAATCGGGCAAAAAAAGCATGAAAGATATTTTCACAACATTACTATCCGGTAAGACGCTTACGCAGGACCAGACCCGCAGTGCGTTTGAAGCCATCATGTCCGGTGCCGCGCCGCAAGCGCAAGTAGGAGCATTCCTGGCTCTGTTGGCCCTGCGCGATCCCACGGTTGATGAACTTGCCGGTGCCGCCACGGTTATGCGGCAGTTTGTCGTGCCGGTGGCTGCCCCGGAGGATGTCATCGACACCTGCGGCACAGGCGGTGCCGGATCACGGATTTTTAATGTCTCCACCACCGCAGCCATGGTGGCCGCGGCCTGTGGCATTCCGGTGGCGAAACACGGCAACAGTGCCGTAACCAGTCGTAGCGGCAGTGCGGATGTGTTAAAAAAGCTGGGCGTGCGCGTGGACATTGACCCCGATTTGCAGGCCCGATGCCTTAAGCAAATCGGCATCTGCTTTTGTTTCGCCCCCCGCCATCATCCGGCAATGCGGCATGTGGCGGAAATCCGGAATTCCCTGGGCTTTGCCACGATATTTAATCTCATAGGCCCCCTGACGAATCCGGCCGGGGCACGGCGGCAACTGGTTGGCGTCCCGCGCCCAAGCCTGGTGCGGCCCATCCTGGAAGTGCTGGTGCGTTTAGGCGCGGCACGGGCCATGGTGGTCTGCGGCACAGACCCGGTGGAGGGAATGCTGTGTGAATTATCCATTGGCGGATCAACACGAGTGGCACTATTTGACGGAGAGGAAGTTAAGACGCTGGAACTTTCCCCCAAAGATGTCGGCCTGCAAACTTCTCCCGCCGATGACCTGCGAATCGACTCGCCCGAAGCGTCCGCCGCAAAAATCCGTGAAATCCTATCCGGCAAACCCGGCCCCGCACGGGATATCGTGCTGCTTAACAGCGCCGCTGCCTTGTGGGTAGGCGGCAAAGTGGAATCCTTGCGTGAAGGCGTCAAATTATCCGTCGCCGCCATCGATTCCGGCAAAGCATTAAAAACCCTGGAGAACCTCGCCGCTATGACCCATGGGTAGGAGCCTGTCCGAGCAACCGTTCACGGCTATACCGATCAAGACGTCCGGCAACAGCACAGCGCATCGAAATTTGCGCATCTGGGAACGGCCCAAATTGTTGTGCCGGCTTCCCTGCCATTCGGAAAGCCTTCGGTAAACATTGACTTTAGCGGTGCCGCGGCCAGCGGGCCGGCCGGCTAACCATTTAATCCTGTAACCTGTCCCCTGTCCCCTACAGCGCGGTCATCGGGGCAACTGTATCGGTGGTACGGCGTGTTCAATTTCCGCGCGGTGCTTTTCCAGCCAGGGTGGCAGCATTAATTTTCTACCCAGTTCCTCTATTGGCTGATCGGCGGTGAAGCCGGGATGTACCGTGGCAATTTCAAACAGCACGCCGCCGGGTTCGCGGAAATAGATTGAGTGAAAATAGCACCGATCCATTATGGGTGACACATGCGGAAAATGAGGCGCAATCGTATCACGCCAAGCCGCCTGCTGGGCATCGTCGGGGGTGCGAAACGCGACATGATGCACCACCCCGGCACCCAGCGTGCCGCGGGGCATTTCCGGTTCATGCACGATATCAATGATGGTTCCCGGTCCCTGGTCATGGGTTCCGGCCTGATATCGCAAGCGCCTGCCTTCAACACCGGTACTTTGGTATTTCATGACATCGGTAAGCAGTTGACTGGTAGCGGCGGTTTTGCGCTGGGACAGCGTCACGCTGTGAAATCCACGAATGGCCATCGGTTCGGGAATGGATGCGGCAATCCACGGTGTGGCCGCGGAATCAGCGGATGGATTTGCGCCGATAAGTTCCAGTTGCATACCATCGGGATCAAGAAATGACAGTACCGGCTCACCGAATCGCTGGCCACCAAGCTGGTTTTCAACGCCATGGGCGGCCAGACGTTGCACCCAATAGTCAATGGCGTCGGCCGGAACGGAAAAAGCGGTGGCCGCGACCTGTGGCGGCCCCGCGCGACCGCGTGCAGCGCCAGGCCACGCAAAAAATGTCAGAACCGTTCCGGGCCGGCCTGATTCATCGCCGTAGTAAAGATGATAGCTGGTCGGGTCATCAAAGTTCACGGTAAGTTTCACCAGGCGTAGGGCCAGCACATCACAGTAAAAATTGATATTGTTCTGCGCATCCGCTGTGATTGCGGTAACGTGATGGAGTCCCGGTAGCGTAGGGTTAATGGTGCTCATGAGCATGTATCTACCTTAAAATTGTATCCTGCCTGACTTCAGCAAAACCTTTCTTCGCCGGCTTACGCCATAATTTTAGCCCATGCGAGGCCATCTGGCATTAGCATTCTGCGGAAGCGATTTGCCACAATTTTCCCTGCTTCGGCAGGACCACGGCCAGCAGGCTGACCGGCTAACCATCTGGCCTGCAACTAAGGCCATCCTTGCCGCGCGCTTTTCCTGACGCAAATTCCGAAGTTCATGTTCAAATTTTGTACGTTTGTTACACTGGTGGAATGGGCCGACGGGCATTACCATTACCCCTGTCCCGATTTCATTGCGGAGAAAAACGGTGAAACGAAAACGCTTATTATTCCCCTCCCACATTCTGCCGGTTGCGGTGTATTTATGGGTCAGCGGATTGCTGCTGCTGTCCGGGAGCTTGGCGCGGGCCAACACGGATATGTTTAAGCCCATCGGCAGCGCCGCCCGGGTCATGCACATTAATGGCCGCGGATTTACCATTCATGGCAAACATGTATTTATCTGTTCGGGAAGCTTTCATTACGCACGAGTTCCGCGGGCCTTGTGGAAAAATCGCCTGCTTAAAATGAAACGTGCGGGCTTTAATACCGTGCAAACCTATGTCTTTTGGAATTTCCAGGAACCCAAGCCAGGCGTCTATGATTTTCACGGCCGGGCCAATTTGGATGCGTTTCTCAAATTAATTCACAAAATGGGCATGTACGCCCTGGTTCGCTGCGGACCGTATGACTGCGCGGAATGGGATGACGGCGGTTACCCATTATGGCTGGCCTTTGAAAAAGGCGTGCAGGTGAGGGAGGATGATCCGGCGTTTATGAACCCGCTGCGGCAATTCTGGAATCGGCTCCTGCCGATTGTGGCGCGTAATCAGATTAATCATGGCGGATCGGTGATCCTGGTGCAGTTGGAAAATGAGGACTCGCAGGGATGGGGTACCGCCATGCCTAACCAGTATTTCCGGGACTTATATAACATGGCCCGGGAGCACGGCATCCAGGTGCCGATGTTTTTCAGCGGCATGCATCATGGCTTTGACCCCGCCGGCCATAACCCGTGGAATGATGCCACACGCACCAGCCCATGGTACACCACGGAATTCTGGTCTTCGCGTACCTGGTATCACGGTTATGGTGCCATGCCCCGGCCCCAGCAGGTGCAATTAAACCGCGGCATCTGGAAGATTATTGCCTTCGGCGGATCGGGCTATAACTTTTACATGCTGGTGGGCAGCACCAACTTCTGGCTGTGGAATGACAATGAATTGGCCGCCTGTTACGACTATTCCGCCGCCATCGGCCAGGGCGGCGATTTGCGGCCGATTTATTACAACATGAAACGGGCCAATTACTTTGCCCGCAGCTTTGCCAATATTCTTGAAAACAGCGTCAATGCGGATAATAAATATCTGGGATTTTCCCCCGGCGTGCGCGAACTGGCGCGCACCGGCCCGGCGGGAACGATTGTGTTTCTGGATAATAATGCTCATTATCCGATAACCACAAAATTGAAAGATGGCACTTCGTTGCATGTTGCGGCACGGGCCATCCGCCCCATTGTGCTCAATGCGCTACTGGGCAATACCTGGTCCATCGTTCGCTCGGACTCCCGCATTCTTGGTGTGCAACATGAAAAACACGTTACCACGGTGGTGGTGTATGGCCATCCGGGAAACCAAGTGCATATTTCGTTTAGCAGTCGGAAAAAGCCGCGGCTTGGCGGAGATATGCAGCCGATGTCGCACAGTGCGGGAGATGGCTTTGCGGTCCATGCGAGTTTTCCATCCGGGAAACAACCCTCTATCGCCACAGCGCAAGTCAGCCAACACATTCTGCGCGTGCTGATAGAAAATCGACGTATGGAAAAGCACACATGGTTCATTCCATCAAAAGCCGGTTCAGTCGTGGTGGTTGGCCCGGCTTACGCGGGACAAATTAAGGCGGTGGGCAATCACTGGACTTTAGCCACTGCGACACCGTTGAGAAAATCAATAAACGGCGCATGGGTATATTCGGCTGCCGCTGCCCCTCTAATGCTTACCGTTCCGCAAACGCTATCCATTTCCATGCCCATGGCACCGCAATTACATGCCTGGAAAATGCTCAATATCACGCGACCGGCACAGAATAATTTCATCGCGGGCAATTGGCTAAGCACAGTCACCCCGGAACCCATGGGAGCCGACGATATTCTCAGCCCATGGTGCTGGTACCGCACGGTGGTAACGGTGCCCGCCGCAGGCACGCTTTGGCTGAAGTTCAGTCACGTTTCCGACTTGGCTTCGGTGTTTATCAACGGATACTTTGTTCGTACCCTTACCAGTGCCAGGGAAAGCGTTGATTTGGATTTGCATCCGGGACGCAATGTCGTTGCGGTTTTCACGGCAGAACATGGTCGCACCAAATTGTATAATTACCTGGGGCCTATCAACAAAGTCCTGGCCAAGGGAATATGGGGACCCGTGCAGTCTTATTTTACATCCCGGCAATCCGACCTCATGTCCCGCCAACCGTTATCGGGTCAATCGCCTCCGATACCGCCAAATTCGACGGGGGGAACCCCGGGAAGTGTGCAAGCCCATAGCACGATTGAAATTAGTCGAATTCCACCGCATTCGATTCTTTACCTTAACGGGCAGCCGATCAATATGCCGCAGGGCGGGACTTACCGCGCCACGGTTAATGGACCCGGTTCGCAAGTGGTACAATTTCGCATTGTCAACAGCGCCGGAAAAACCACTTCCAGCGGCGTCCTGAGAAGCACCGCCGAGGCTAAATTTTCCCGTGGACAGGTAAATCAACCGCAGCAAAATAATAACGCCAACCCACTGCGTCCGGGGACAAATCGACAGCCCATGGCGCTGGGCGTATGGCAAATGCACGATGGCGCCGGTGCCCTGGATAGAATCGGCCCGTGGCGCAATATCAGTGCCATGGATAACTTGCGGCCCGGACCGCCGCGGCTGTTTATGAACTGGTTTAACCTTCCGGCACCTTTGCCGTCGGGCGTTCACGTCGTTCTGCGCGTTTCGTATACTGGTTTGTCCAGCGGACATATTATTGTGAACGGCCATGACTTAGGCCTATATCCGGATAAAACCATGCCGATGGGGCTTTATATTCCATCCGTCTGGCTGAAGTCCGGCCGCAACACCGTGGAAATTCTCGATGAACGCGGACATTCGCCGAAGCGAGTTCGCATTATCATCGAGCCAGCCGCCAGCCGGGTACGAGCGACCTTGGAGCAGAATTAAGCCGGCCGGGCGCAAGGCCCCGCGTCGCTGCGGCCTGCTAAAACGCCACGATTCGGCGAACTTCGTGGCTACACCAGAAAGATTCGCGGCGACAGGTCTCCAATTTGCCAACACCACATTGCGAAACCTGTATCCCGCTTGGCATGCTGACGAGACGGAGATATTCTTATGGTACGTTTCCGGATTGCAGCGGTGGTGAGTCTGATGCGGGAATGCTGAATTTAGAATTGAGGGAAAGTTATGAGTGAGATTAAGCTTGTTATTCGTGAAGGCAAATGTGACATTTCCGGTATTTGTCATGCGGCTTTTGCAGATCGGGTGGTTGCGGCGCTATGCGATGAACCGGAAACGATAGGGGAACTTGAAGCGGCGCTGGAACGCTTCGAGTTTCCAAGTGAAGCAGGAGGTTTCAGGTTCTTTAAGTCCTCTCTGGATGATCAGCCACACGATGCCGGCATAGTGATCATTGATTTGCCGGCAAGACTGGTAGCCAGTGAATCCACTTATTCTTCATTATCCCACTGCGGGTATGTTGCTTATCATGATGGCCACTGTGCTACAGGATTATCTGTCAGCTACCACATTTCGGATAACTGGAAATTTACTCATCACGTGGAGGGATGGGAGTTTCTAGCGGCGAAACGCCGGAGTATGCGATCCGCCAATCCGCCGATGGACGTGCGGACTGTTGTCTATGGCACGCCGCTGCTCGAGTTTATTGCGCGGCAGTCTTATGACGCCTTGGCAGAATTTACGGCGGCCAACGCGACGGATGATCCAGATGGCACGTCCATGAAACGCGATGATCTGATTCGCCAAATTCACATTCGATGGATGCTTACCAAACGTGATGACCTGCGTGGCCTTTCACCACGGGAAGCCATGCTGGTGCAGCACGACTACGTGAGATCCTGCATTCATGATCGGCAGGAACAGTGGTCGCAATCGTTAAAATGCCCGCAGGGGCTGCATGTCCAATCCGCTGCGTTTCGCTATGCCGGATTTGGCCTTAGCGAACTGGTGATGTACTACGAGATGGTACGAGAGTTGTTGGCATCGTGCTTCGAGCCACCCGAAGATGGCGCGAAAATTACTGAAAGGCCATCGACCGCCCAGGAATTTGTCAGCACGATAGTTCCCCAACTGGCTGAGATACAAAAAGAGTGGATGGATGCACCCGACCCTGAATTTTACAACCGCACGCCCCGTGAGATTATTCACAAAGAGCGGGCACGGTTGCCCGAGGGAGTCAGTGGCCGGGACGCGATGATCGACTGCGATTGCCCATTATGTCAAATGCAGGCGGAACAGCCGGGGCCGGTGTTCTGGTGGATCGACGGGTGCAACATGGATGAGGACTTTGCCTTTTCATTCCACCGCACGTTTGAGCAATGGGAAGAGGAACAGCGACAATTCGCGGAGTTTTCAAAGCAACCAACATCTGCTGGAACGCGCAAAGAGAGCGAGCCGGAAAAAATGGATCGTCTCCCGGGGGAGTTCCTGTATGACGACGATCCGGGAAACACATCCGAGCTGTTTGCGCCCGTTGATCCGGCGGAGCTTTCCACGACTATAAAGCTTTTCAAAATCGGCGCGCCGCTTGCGGAGCTTATCGCGGCGCTAAAACAGTCGCCTGAGAACAGGACCATGATCGACCGATTAAACCGCAATTTTGGAAATCTGCGGGAGGTGGCCGCGTCTGCCGCCGACGATCAGGCCGCGGCGCTGCTGGAACCGGTGCTCAATGGCTTCCTTGAATCCCTCGCGGATCTGCGCGCCGCTCAACCTGCTTTAGAGCGGCGCGTTGCCGCGCTGCAGGGCCATATCACGCAGCTCTTTCCAGCGCAATCGGATTAGCATGGTGCGTTGCCACCGGGCGGGGCAGGAGGTGAGCTCGAGCCTGAAACTTAGCCCGTTATGTCAGTTGCCGACTTACTACCGCAGCGGCCAGTGATCGGTGCGGAACGGCAATACCGGCATCTTGGCTTGATCCATCAGGTTCGGCACCGCTTTACAACTCCATGCGAAACGGACGGCTATGGGATGGGGCACGGTGGCAGCGGAGACCGCTACACTGTCGCCTTTAATTTTCGCCGTAGCCGCTACAAATTTGTGGTTCGCACCTGCTATTTCAAACCAGTCCAACGGTTTGCGATTGCGACTGGCTAATCCGCCGATGACATCCTGAAACCGAATGATAATTTTTGGCCCATCCACGCGCATGGCTTTGTACATCGGGCCAACCGTGCGCACCGCCCCGTGTCCATACACCATGTTCAAAGCCAGCCAGGTCAGTCGCTTGCCGACATCCTGCTTATCTCGGAAGTGGATATTGTGCAGGTTGCCAATGTCCATCGTGCCCACCATGCCGACATCGGGCAAGGTTCGCACGGCATTTTCATCCCCCTGCCAGACCAGCGGCACGCCTACCGTGGGCTTGGGATAATGGAAGTACGGTGCAATCTGCACGATCAAAAATGGTGCCGTCGGCGTTGCCCAGTCACGCCGCCAGGCTTTGATCATCGCCGCTAAACGCGTGCCGTAAATCGGGTCATTGACCCACGCATTATTTTCGCCCTGATCCCACACCATCCCGCGAATGGCATAAGGAATCAGCGGATGAATCATCGCATTAAATATGGACACCGGTGCCATATCCGGGGACGGCCGGCTTAACGTGAATGGATTTTGCGGCCGCTTGATATGCGGCCGTGCCGGGGTCGCCTGTCCGGCCCCACGCGCACGGCGCACCGCCGCGGACCATGCGGCCATTTTCCGCTGATACTGCTGCAACTGCTGATGATATTGCTGAGCCGCGGACGTAAACCATTGCAGTTCACCGTGCAGAGCCGGCGTGCGCACCAGTGCGGACATGGGCGTCCAGGATTGGATAATGGTTCCACCATAGGAGGAATCAATAATTCCAATAGGGATATGCAGATGTTTAAATAAATCACGCCCGAAGAAATATCCCACCGCACTGAATCGTTTAACCGTCGCGGAAGAGCAGACCATCCATGCCGCCTTAAAATTATCCTGTGGTCGCGGCGTATTATCCCGCGGGATTTTCAACAGATGAATCAGCGGAAAATCAGCGGATGCAACTTCCGTGCGGGCGTGCAGCGCCCGTGCCCATGAGCCATCCACCGGAAACTGCATATTGGATTGGCCCGAGCAGAGCCACAGATCTCCCACCAGCACATCATGAATCTCCAGGCGATTGCCGCCGGAAATAACCATGGTGCGGCCCTGCGAATCCGCGTGCAGCGGTGCCAGGCGCACCATCCATTTACCCTTCGCATTGGCCGTGCCCGTGCGCTGTTGCCCGGCGAAACGAACCGTAACACTTTCCCCAGGCTTAGCCCAACCCCAAACCGGAATGACCGCGTTACGCTGCAGAACGGCATGATTGGTAAATAAATTGGAAACGGTAACCTTTGCCGAAGCGGTAGCCGCCGACAAAAAACCGACCATCGCCGCAACGCTGATAAATCTTGCCACCTTTGACCGCATATCCGCAACTCCATGAACACAAATCCAAAACACCGCCTCATGGGCCAATCCGGAATATATAGGGATCAAAAAATTTAGCAACAGCCGCCCGGGACGCTACGCGGCATTTGGCATTCCGCGGCGCGCATCAAGCCGTCCGCGGGTATATCGCGCAGAAGCAAGGATTGATGTGTAGGCGTACGCCATCGTCATCACGACTTTGAGAGCACCGGATGATGAATCCGGTGGTTGATCCAGTACCGCCAACCAACCACCGGGTTATCCCCACGGCGCTCTCTATCCACAACGCGCCCGCCGAGCACCGGATGATGAATCCGGTGGTTG
>JAKBAC010000044.1 GCA_021809365.1 Planctomycetota bacterium
CGGGTTTGAGAATGCAGGCACCATCCTTGTCCCTGTTCCAACTCGTCAAATTCACTATTAAAATGCGCTGTGCATCGGTACGCGGATCCGAAATGACCACCCACAAATGACGGTCGAACAGGCGGTCTTTCGGCTTAATGAGGAATGTGTCGCCGTAATTCACGCGATGGCGTCCTGGGAAAAGAATTGGTCAAATGCCTCGCGATCCTGATTTTCCTGAATAATGCGGTCTTTATCTCCACCGCGCCCAACGGCATCAAGTATGGCCGCAAGTGGAATTTCTATTGAAGTAGCGGGCTGAAAATATTTTATCCATTCCTCAAATTTATGGGTTTTTTCCACTAAATCCCATTCGTCACAATCCTCGTATTGTCCCGAGATCGACTGAAGTATCTCAATTTCATGTTTCGACAATTCGGAAACGCCCGGGTTGTCCGTCATTTCAATGCGATAATGCACCTTCTGAAAGAACCGCTGCCACTCAACCGAACTGGTATTCTGTCCCTTGATCATATCCAGGGTACCGCTGAGCACCGGCCCCTTTTCCATCGCCATCACCCGATCACCCGTGATGGACCTTCCCGTCAGTTCCAAGCTTTTCCGGTCCGCCGCGTAGAGCAGTTTGATCAATCGCATGTAGTTCATTTCACGCGATTGCTCGGCCCGCATTAATACAGCCGCCGCCTGAATGATTTTTTGCGCCTTCGCTCGCTGCACGGTAATATCCTCCAATGAAATCAGCACCGTTGTTTTCGCCGATGTCGGGCCGATTGGCTGCGTCCATTCCGCAGTGGGTTGCCGACACAGAAAACAATCGCCACGCGATGAAATAGATTATACCAGTTCGTTGCGTAAGTATGAAAACAGTATGAACCCGGACGCTTGCCCTGCTCTCCCCCTAATGGTTTGGCTGTCGGGACGTCGCCCTTGATCCGCCATCATTTTACCACCCTTTTATACGCGCAATAACCTCCCGAGCCAATATGGCTGCCTGTCCGCCAGCCGCGTCCGCTCGCTGCATCCACAAAAGGGCCTCGTTTTGGTCCGGTGGCACGCCATTCCCCGTGTAGTGAAGCATCCCGATAGCATACATTGCCTCGCCAAGCCCTTTTGCCGCCGCCTTACGCCACCACGCCATCGCTGCGGCATGATCCTGGGGCACACCCTCGCCCCGGCTGTAGAGAACGCCGATGCCGTACATTGCGAAACCATTGCCGGTGGCCGCTGCCATGCGACACCACGCCATCGCTTGGGCATAATCGCGCGGGCCACTCTGGCCCAGGTAATAATCTTTGCCGATCTTGAGCATCGCCAAGTCGATGCCCCTTGCCGCCGCGCTGCGATACCACGGCATGGCCTTGGCGTGAGCCCGCGCCAGGCCCGCACCGTGGTCGTACAGCACACCAATGCTGTACATCGCTAAGCCAACGGCTTTCGCCGCCGCTCCGCGAAGCCACGCCATGTCCTTGGCGTAGCCTTGCGGTGCCCAGCGCCGCCAAGGGGCACCGCGCAAATGTTCATTGGACGACACGTCCCCAGTTTGCGGGCGATGTTGCGGAACCTGTTTGCCTTCAACGCTGACCAGTTGGCCCGGGGCCGTTGCGGGATCCTCTTCCAGTCTCGCCCGGCATTGTACACAGAGAATTTTCCCCCGCCAGAGAAACGGAGGTTCATTGGTTGCAATCACGCACCCACAGTTCTCGCATTTTTCCACGGATTTGCCCGTCATAACGCGACTCCTACTCTATTTCTGCAAGAAACCGCATGAATTCTAAGGTATATTCTTGACACCGCCAAGACGGCTGCGCCCGGTACAGGAGTCGCCGATTTTCCATGCCGCCGCCGGACAGTCCGGTGCGCTCACGCGTAGAATTTTTCTCCGACCGCGCTACACGAACGATCCGAATCACGCCGTCAAAGAACGAACACCACGAAGGCGGCAGCTCGCGGATCATCCCGCTGCTCCCGGCCCATTTGTGATCACGCAGCAAAAAACGCGGTAGCGCGTCCCGGAAATGACGTGCAAGGCTTGGATGCCAATTCTGAAAACCGTGATAATTCTACGGATTACATATACATGCACATGTATACAAGTGAAGATATGGGCGCGGCAGGATTCGAACCTGCGTAGGCATAAGCCAACGGATTTACAGTCCGTCCCTTTTGGCCGCTCAGGCACACGCCCTTTTGGGATCAGTAATATACCAAAATTTTTCTTTTAGGCCAGTTTAGGAGCAGTGCCACGACAATTTCCCGGGTTGTAATGCAGTCGGAAACGCCACCGCCGGCAAAGCCGGCGGCTATGTGAGATGGGGGATCGGGTTTCCAGGAAGTTATCTGGTGCCCGCTCCCTGATACGTCCACCAGTGCGTCCGGTTCAACTTTTTTCCACGGGAGCTTATACTCTGGGGCATGAAAAATAACGCTTTGCTTATTACCAACGGCGTACTTCTGGATCCGCAACGGCAAAAACCGGAAAAATTGGAAGTGCTCATTGTAGATGGGCTTATTCGAGCCGTCGGTACGGGGTTAAAGGCTACCGCCCCGCAGGCTGCGGTGCTGGATGCCAGGGGCGGTTATGTGGCACCGGGCCTCATTGATATTCATGTGCACCTGCGGGAACCGGGGCAGGAACATAAGGAAACCATTGCCTCAGGTTCCGCGGCGGCCGTGGCGGGCGGGTTTACCACCATCTGCTGTATGCCCAATACCACGCCCACCATTGACACGGACGCCCAGATTGAATTTGTTCTCACCCAGGCGGCACGAACCGCCCTGTGCCGCGTGTTGCCGTTTGGTGCCATCACCAAGGGCCGCGAAGGAAAAGAGCTGGCGGAGTTGCAGTTAATGCACGATGCCGGGGCGGTGGGGTTCAGTGATGACGGCTGCGGCGTAGCCTCGGCGGCGGTGATGCTCAAGGCCCTGCAATATGTCAAAATGTTTGATGGCTTTATCAGCCAGCACTGCGAAGAACCTACGCTTTCCGGCGGAGCCATGCACGCCGGCCTCACCGCGCTGCGCCTGGGATTGGGCGGAGTGCCCGCAGTGGCGGAAGAATTAATGATTGCGCGCGACCTGCAGCTTAATGCCCGCATCAAGGCGCGTTACCACGTTCAGCACATCAGCACCGCCGGGGCCTGCGAATTAATCCGCCGCGCCAAGCAACAGGGACAAACTGTTACCGCCGAGGTAACCCCCCACCATCTTCTGTTGACCGATACCTGTTGCGCCAATTATGACACGCATTTCAAAATGAATCCGCCGCTGCGTTCGCAACAGGATGTGCAAGCCTGCATTGAAGCGTTAGTCGATGGAACCATTGACTGCCTGGCGACGGACCATGCCCCGCACGCACGTGAAGAAAAGGAGCTGGAATTTGACCGTGCCCCCTTTGGGATTCTCGGGCTGGAAACAGCGTTGCCTCTTTACGTTGAAGCCCTGGTAAAACCGGGACATCTGACTTGGCTGGAATTGATACGAAAAATGACCTCGCAACCGGCGCGCATCGCAGGCCTTAAGGACTGTGGCACATTGGCCATCGGTTCGCTGGGGGATATCGTTATTATTCAGGCAGATGAAAAGTGGACGATTGACCCGGAAAAATCCTTCAGTCGCAGCCGCAACACGCCATTTGGCGGCCGGGAGGTAACGGGTCATGTGGCGTACACGATTACAGGGGGCAAGATAATATTCGCAGGGGATAAGGCAAAAGCGGAATTTGCCCCAAGTTCCGGGAAAGGCGTATCATAATCATGGTGTTTTTCCATGCCGCGGCGTTGCCGCGCAAAGCCTGTAGTACCCTTTTTGGATTATCCCGCGATGAATCTTGAGTTATGCGTTCTGGCCAGCGGTTCAAGCGGCAACGCATCCATAGTGCGAGCCGGACCGGAGGCGATACTCATTGACGCGGGAATCGGCCCGCAGACCGCGGACCGTCGCATGACGGGGACAGGCTTGGACATCTCCAGCATTCGCGCCATTGTTTTAACACATCTCGACGGCGATCACATTAACCCTGCATGGTTCCGAGTAATGCTCCGGCAAAAAGTCCCCCTTTTTATTCCCCGTAATCAATTAAAACTTCTGCGCCGCCTGGCGCGGCTGGAAGACGTTCTCAAGCCGGTTATGCAGTTGACCAGACTGTTTGATCAGGATGTATTTTATCCGGTATCAACGGTGTCTTGCACGCCCATTCGTCTGGAGCATGATAAGAAGGGAAGCTTTGGATTCCTGTTGCAAAGTCAGCAAACGCGCCTGGGTTATGCCACCGATTTCGGACGCGCACCGTCGGAACTTGTGGAATTATTTGCCGGTGCGGGCATCCTGGCCATTGAAAGCAACTATGACCCGGAAATGCAACTGCAAAGCCGCCGCCCGGAGCGGTTAAAAAAACGCATCATGGGCGGAGCAGGCCACATGTCGAATCCCGACGCGCTGGAGCTTGTTCAAAATATTTTGGATCGCACCCTGGAGAAATATGGCCCGGAGCATCAGCCGCACCACGTTGTCCTGTTGCACCGCAGCCGCCAATGCAACTGCCCGATCAAGCTAACCGCACTATTTCAAACCGATGCCCGAATCGCGCCAATCCTTACCCTGTCACACCAATATCAGCGAACCGAGTGGATGGGTGCACCCGATCGCAAAGCCCTGCCAGGCGAGCAACTAAGCATGTTTACGGCTGCCCTTATCACGTCGGCAAATGAGTGTTGACCCAGAATCCGTGATCTTCTTTTCAGTGTCGGAAGTGCCGCACGCCCGTGAATACCAGCACCACATCATGTTCATCACAAAGTTCAACCGTCAGATCATCCTTTTTGGATCCGCCAGGCTGAACTATTGCTTTAACGCCTGCGGCAATCAGAATTTCCGGTCCATCGGGAAACGGAAAAAACGCATCCGACGCCGCGGTGGAACCGGTCAGTTTTTCGCCATGGCCATTCTGACGGGCCAGATCAACCGCCAGCCGACAACTGGTCACCCGACTCATTTGCCCGGCGCCGGCCCCTAAAAGCTGCCCATCGTGCACCAGCGTTATGGAATTACTTTTAACATGTTTGCAGGTCACGGCGGCAAAAGCCAAATCGCGCCATTGCGCGGCATCAGGCTGCCGGCGCGAAACCACTTTCGCCGAATTTTGATCAAAGCCGACATCGTCGGCCTTCTGGGCCAGCACGCCGCCGGAAATGGTGCGGAAAGTCAATGTTTCATGCCCCGGCTTTTCCACAGCCAGCACGCGGCAATCTGCCCAGCGCTGCTGCAAAAGTGTCAACGCCGCAGCGTCAAATCCTGGTGCCAGCAGCACTTCAATGAAGCGCTTTCCCGCGACAATTTTTTCGGCTGTGGTTTTATCAACGCGGCGATTAAATGCCACAATACCGCCGAACGCCGCCACCGGATCGCCCGCATACGCCAGATCAAATGCGCCGGCCGGCGTTTCGGCAACCGCACATCCACAGGGATTGGCATGTTTAATAATCGCGGCCGCAGGTTGGGAAAATTCCGATACCAGCGCCATGGCTGCATCCGCATCCAGCAGATTCATATAAGACAGGGCTTTGCCATGTAATTGCACCGCACCGGCTAAACCGCGTTTTTCCCCGGCGGCCGCGTATAAAGCGCCAGGCTGATGCGGATTTTCGCCGTACCGCAGCGTCTGTTCAAGACACAGCACAGGGGCCAGTACCGGCGGTAAGGCTGATGCCGGGGCAGGGGCGTAATGACCATTGAGATAACTGGTAATGGCAGCGTCATAGCGGGCGGTGCGGGCATAGGCCGCAGCCGCAAGCATATTGCGGAATGATAATTGTGTTGCACCATTCTGACGGCGCAGCTCGCTGATGAGACTTTCATATTGCGACGCATCCGTTACAACCGCGACACTGCGATGATTTTTCGCTGCCGACCGGATCATGGCCGGGCCGCCAATATCAATATTTTCGATGGCATGTTCCAGCGTGCAGCTTTTCTGTGCGGTAACCTGCTCAAAGGGATACAGATTCACAATCAGCAAGTCGATAGGGAGTATGTTGTGCGCGTGCATGGCCGCCAGATGTTCCTGATTATCCCTTAGCGCCAGCAATCCGCCATGGACGACGGGATGCAGCGTTTTAACGCGGCCGTCCATCATTTCCGGAAACCCGGTGATTTGAGAAATGTCTTTGACGCTCACGCCCGCCGCCGCCAGGGCGCGGGCGGTTCCACCGGTGGAGATAATCTCAATAGAAAATTCACGGCTCAAAATAGCGGCCAGTTCGGCCAGGCCGGTCTTATCAGAAACCGAAACAAGCGCGCGGCGCACGGGTACAAAATCAGGATTCATTAAACTTACTTTTCAGCTAAGAGTGTCATTGCCTGCGCAGGGGCTTAAGTTCTTCCACCTCGCCGCTGACGGAGGCCAGAAAAATAAGGGATGTTTTGCTGTTACGCATAAAAACCGTGGCCTGATTATACGCCATGGACTTAAGGACATGGCCGGTCAGAACATTGGCTACCGCAATAGTGCCGTTGGTCGTAGCGACAAATATTTCGCTGCCCTTGCGGCCCACAATACGGAATCCGTTGGGAATGGGTCCCCATTGCTTAAGGCCGGTTTTCATGGAAATCGAAAATAAGCCAGCCCCGCCCGTCGGAACCAGCAACTGATTCTTCAGTACTACCGGTGAAAATTCCAGCTCACCCGGCAGGCGGGCAATCCAGGGAGATACTCCGGTTTCCGCATTGATCGCATAAACATTGCTGTCCATACATGGGAAATAGACGATACCGTGCAAAGCAACCGGGTTGGCCCGCAGGTGGCCGCCAACATGGCGCTTCCATCCGCCGGTGCCGTCGGCAAGGTCGCGGGAAAAAATAACTCCGTTGCGACTTCCGAAAACCACGGATCCATCCACCAGAACCGGATCGGTTATGAACGAATCGCCCCGGTCAAGCTGATACCAGAGCTGACGCGGCGGCCAATTGGTGGACAGGGCATACATACGGTTATGTAACGATCCGATGAGAATCGTGCTGCCTTTCATGATCGGATTCGTGCCCGGTGCTATGTGTAACGATTGATTATGAATGATTGAACCATTGCGCGAATCTATAATCAGCATGTGTCCGCTGACCAGCAGCATGAACTGATTTTTGGCAAAGGCTTTGGGCTGCGACGTGCTGTCGGCGGTGCCCGGAAGTTTAATGGTCCAGCGAATCGTACCGGCCCCGGAACGAATACAGACCATGTAGCCATGACGTGTGAGAACAATCAGGTTGTTTCCCAGTCGCCATAATTTGGCAACGGTATCACCCGTGCGGGCACCGATGCCTACGGGTAGTTCCCAAAGCTGCTCAAAGCCGGCCTTTTTTGCCGCCGCCCTGCTGATGGGCACCGCTGCCTGGGCCACGGCGGATAAACCCATCGCCAGCCCCAGCAGAATCGCCATAAAACCCAGCCGCCATCCTGTGCGATTCATTCACAAACTCCTCATCGACATAGCAACCAATTCCGAGCGTTTCAACGTTATACGCAGCAGAATTACCGACTCCACTGCGATTTCGCGACCCCTCTCTCTTCAGCTATCGGCATTTACCGATCCCTTCACACTATTTCTGAATGCCCAGCGATATTTCGCAGCTTCAGAAACCGTATGCAGGCCTTACCACCCGATAGTAAACACCGCCATCTTACCGGCAACAACGGAATGTTCAACAAAAATAATTTCCGTATTCCGGTTTCCCCCCTTCCCTGGCACCGCGCCCGATACTCTATTTCTCCAATCCGGCGGTCAGCATTTTCTTAAACTCTGCCATTCGGGCCTCAATCAGGGTCTTGTTCGCTTTTTTCAGGCCGTCCAGCGAAAAACCCTGAATGGTGAAACTGGCCATCACCGTGCCCGCCGCCACCGCCTGTTTGACCTGCAAGGCAGACCACTTCGGCAGCCCGGCAAGATATCCCAGCATTCCACCCGCGAAGCTGTCACCGGCACCCGTCGGATCGATGACTTTTTCGGTTGGATAAGCCGGCATGGGAAACAGCATGTCGTCATATATTGTTAAGCAGCCGTGCTCCCCTTTTTTCAGCACCACCATACGCGGACCGGACGGCTTGAGCATTTTACGGATCTGTTTCATCGCCGCCGGCAAATTCACCTGCCCGGTCAGCAACCGTGCTTCCAGATCATTGAGCACCAGTCCATCCACTTTTTTCAGACTGGCGATTAATTCCTTCCGGTATTGACTGATCCAGAGATCGCGTGTGTCGGCAACCACCAGCTTGGGCGATTTTACCTGCGCCAGAAGTTCCATTTGCAGAGCCGGATGCGTCGCGGCCAGGAAAACGATTTTTGAATCGATGAACTGTTTGGGAACCCTGGGCGTTTTTTCCGCCAGTACGTTAAGAACCACGGCCGTCGTCGTCGCCTCATTCATGGTGGGATCGTAACTGCCGCTCCAGCGGAATGTTTTGCTTCCCGCCCGCCGTTCTAAACCCGCGATATCAATATCAGGATGTTTAAAAGCACGATCAAAGGATCTTGGGCAATCATCGCCCACCACCGCCACGAGGCGTACCTTGGAAAAGTTTGCCGCCGCCCAACTGAAATAAACCGCTGATCCGCCGATGATATTTTCCCGCTTTCCATGCGGTGTTGTGACGCTATCAATACCAATGGATCCGGTAACCAGCAGGGACATAGGCATTTCCTTTCAACCAATTCATCATCGCCGCAGCGCAATGTATAAAAGTATACAATAGCCGATAAGCGATATTTCGTCACAGTGTTGCGGCTCGAACCCAAGTTCATGTAACCGCTCCGGTGCAAGCTCCCAATCCTGAAAGCGAGCTGCAAACAGCGCCCCACCGGGAAACTCGACCGCTGCCGCATCGACTTGAGAACTCACGGATGGCCGGAGGCGGCCGCATCCCGGTTGGTTGCAAAATGTAATCGCTGATACAGTATGAAGGTCAATGCGCGAGGAAGCTATTTGAGAATCGTTCCTCAGCCTTGCAAGCGGTCCTATTTAAGTGATCGTTGGCCACTTACATGTGACGCGACCGCCGGGCTTATGATCTCTGATGAGTGCTGTACCGGCTAACCGGACATTCGCATAAGCGTTTAATGACGGTATTCTCTTGACTTATTCAGGCTTTTTTCTTAGATTATTCGGCTCGATAGATCCGGAATGTAAAGCCGGTTGAGTCGGAAGGTTCGCTAAGAAGAGCAGTGGCATGTGATATTCATGCCCACACGAAAAGCGATGTCCCGATCATCAAGGATTTGAAAACAGCCACTGCGCGGCAAGATTGGCGCAATGCTAAGGAGTAGACGACATGTTACCCGTTGCAAGAACCAGCAAATCCCGTAAAGGTATGCGCCGCGCCCATCACGCCCTGACGGAAATCGCCAGCTCACGCTGTCCGGGATGCGGGCAAAGCCGCCTGCCGCACCGCATGTGCAGCAACTGCGGCTATGTGAACCGCGGACTAAGTCTGGATCTCGAAGAATCCGCCACCAGGAAATAGTTCACCTCCCTGCGGCGTTAATCATACATGAGCCGCCCCGAAAGTAACGGGAGACATTATGCTTTTTTCCAAGTTACGCGGTTGGACTGTTGTGTAATTTTTTGAGGCAAGTCAGGCGATGCGCATCGCGATAGACGCCATGGGCGGCGACCACTCTCCGGATAAAATCATTCAGGGAGCCATTGAGTCATTGGAGTTTTTAAACGCCGATGATGAAATGATTCTGGTAGGCCCGGAAGGGCTGCTGCGCGAAAAAATGGCCGCCGTCCTGGCGGCCCATTCCAACGTGCGCATAGAACCGGCATCCCAGATTATTGGAATGGACGAATCCCCCGTGGAGGCGGTCCGGCAGAAACGCGACAGCTCGATTGTACGCATGGTAAAACTCGCCGCCGCCGGCAAAGCGGACGCCATCATATCCGCAGGCAATACTGGTGCCTTAGTGGCTGCCGGTGTGCTGATACTCGATGCGCTGCCGGGTGTGGAACGTCCCGGAATCGCCATTCCAATACCCAACGGCCATAGCCGCGTTCTGCTGTGCGATGCGGGGGCCAATGTCCAACCCAAACCGGCTCATCTGCATCAATATGCGATTCTCGCCTCGGTGTATTCGCAAACGCTTTATAACGTTGAAGCGCCGCGGGTGGGACTTTTGAACATTGGCACCGAAGAGGAAAAAGGCACAGCGCTGATAAAGGAAACTCGCCTGCTGTTGGAAAAAGATAATGGCTTGAATTTTATCGGGTATATTGAGGGCAGAGATATCTTCAATGATCGGTGCGATGTGGTGATTACCGATGGTTTTACCGGCAACGTGGTGCTGAAAGTCATTGAAGGAATGGGTGGGTCGCTGTTGCGTACACTCAAGGGCCAACTGGCGCAACTGGCGCCCCAAAGTGCCGCGGAACTCTCGCCGATCATTAAAAAAACCTTCAGCCTGTATGATCATGAAGAATATGGTGGAGCGCTGCTGCTGGGCGTGTCGGGCTTGTTTCTCAAGGTGCATGGCTCAGCGGGTCATAAGGCAATTCGCAATGCGGTCCATGCCGCCAAACAGGCTACTGTGCATAACATCAATGAACGAATTTCCGCCCGGCTGTCCGAACGGGTGGCGTAAAACTACTGAACCCGTTAACCTGTTTTGAGCAATCCGCGGATGGTCCTGGTTTGTTTCAGTATGGCGGCGGATTGGTTCTGTCATCAGGAGTGGTTGTATTTATGGCCCGATTTGGAGCCTGTATCGCCGGATCCGGAAGTTGTGTTCCCCAGCGGCGTTTAACCAATGCCGATCTCGAAAAACTGGTGGAAACCAGCGACGAATGGATTGTTCAACGCACCGGCATCCGGGAGCGGCGGGCTGTCAGTCAAGGTGAATCCACGGTTACGCTGGCCCTGGAGGCTGCCCAAAAAGCATTAGACAGCGCGAAAATTACCGCCGATGATCTGGATCTGATCATTGTCGCCACGCTCACGCCCGAATTAATTACCCCTTCCACCGCCTGCCTGTTGCAGGAAAAATTAGGCGTCAAGCGGCACATCGGTGCCTTTGATATGGGGGCCGCCTGCTCGGGCTTTGTGTATTCCATTGCCACGGCGTCACAATTTATTCAAACCGGCGCGTACAAAAACGTTCTTGTGGTCGGCGCGGAAACGCTGACCAGAATTGTTGATTATACCGATCGGGGAACCTGTATTTTATTTGGCGATGGAGCCGGTGCTGTGGTGCTTTCAGCCACCGAAGATACGCAGCGGGGAATTCAGGCCTTTGAACTTGGTGCCGACGGCATGGATGGTGAAATACTTTATGTGCCTGCCGGCGGTTCGCGCCTGCCGGCCAGCGCCGACACGATTGCCAACCGTCAGCATTACCTGAAAATGAATGGCCGCGAAGTTTATAAATTTGCGGTTCACCAGATGACCGACAGCCTGAAACGGGCTATGGATGCGTGTCATCTCACCGCCGCCGATGTCAAGCTGGTTGTGCCGCATCAAGTCAATCAGCGCGTTATTGACAGTGCCACGGAGAAGATGGGATTTCCAAAAGAGAAGGTATTTGTCAATATCGACCGTTACGGCAATACGTCGGCGGCTTCGGTACCTTTGGCGTTGGACGAGGCTTTGCGGGCCGGGGCCTGCGGGCCGGGAGACTGGATTATCATGGTGGCGTTTGGCGCGGGTCTCACCTGGGCGTCGGCTACGATTAAATTATAAGTGTTTTTATCGCAGGAAATTTTCCTGGGTCCCCTGGAATTAAACTATGACATTTGCATTACTTTGTCCCGGTCAAGGCGCGCAGGCCATGGGTATGGGCAAAGACTTTTATGATCAGTATCCACAGGCCAAGGCGGTGTATGACGCCGCGGACGCCCTTTTGGGATTCCGGCTTTCCGACTTGTGCTTTAACGGCCCGGATGAAATCCTCCAGGCGACAGACAACGCGCAAGCGGGGATTTTTGTCACCAGCATGGCGATTTATCAAACCCTGATTTCGGAAAAGAAGTTACCGGCAGATCCGGATTTCATAGCGGGGTTGTCCCTTGGGGAATATACCGCGTTATGTATTGCCGGGGTATTTAGCTTTGAAGACGGGGTCAAGCTTGTGCGGGCGCGGGGACAACTCATGCAGGCCGCAGCCAAGGCGACACCCAGCACCATGCTGGCGCTGGTGGGAGCGGACGAGCCGACGGCGGAGGAAATTTGCCGCCTGGCCGGCGGTAAAGGCATTATCGTACCGGCGAATTTTAATGCGCCGGGGCAGATTGTGCTTTCCGGCGCGGTGGCGGCTTGTCAGGAAGCGGCAACGATCGCGGAATCGCGGGGGCTACGGGCCGTCCTGCTATCGGTGGCTGGAGCGTTTCATTCACCGTTTATGCAAAGTGCCGCAGATCAAATGCGGCAGGTATTGGAAAACGTAACATTCACACCTGCTATGTGCCCCGTAATCAGCAATGTAACGGCACAGCCGCACGGCACGGACAGTCAGGAAATTAAAGAATTATTAGTCCGGCAGATTATCGCCCCGGTTCGCTGGTATCAGGGCATGGAATACCTCAAGGGGCAAGGCGTTGATTCCTATATGGAACTTGGGCCGGGGCGGGTATTAACCGGGTTGCACAAGCGGATAGACCGCCGTGCGGCAGTCGCCAATGTGTCAACCGTTGACGCATTTAAGCCGTTGCCCACAGTTTAAAAAGTAGATCGCAAAAGCAACTGGATGCTGCAAATACAGGGTGTTAGTCTGCGGGAAACCAAGCTGCGGGACACGAAGAATCAGGAGTCAAGATGGTCGAATTAAAAAATCAGAAAAAAGTAGCCTATGTCACCGGCGGATCGCGCGGAATTGGTGAGGCGATCGTGAAAGCGCTGGCACTGGACGGACATCATGTGGTGGCGGTGGCACGCAATGAAGAAAAGCTGCGGGCGTTGGTCCAGGAACTGGGGCATCTGGGACAAAGTGTCGAACCGGCGGTATTGGACATTGCGGATTCCACAGCTTTGGCTGCTTCCATCGAAAGCACCATTGAAAAACATGGTCGCCTGGATGTGCTGGTGAACAACGCGGGTATCACGCGCGATGGCCTGTTTATGCGCATGGAAGATAAAGATTTTGATGATGTCATCAACACCAATCTGCGGGCGGCGTTCGTGGCCTGCCGCGCCGCGTCGCGCAGCATGATTCGAGCTAAATTCGGGCGCATTATTAATATCGCATCGGTGTCCGGGATCATGGGAAACGCCGGGCAGGTGAATTACGCCGCCTCCAAGGCCGGGTTGATTGGTCTGACCAAGTCAATCGCACGGGAACTGGCGGGCAAACAGATTACCGCCAATTGCGTAGCACCGGGATTTACCACCACGGACATGACCGATATCCTGCCGCCGCAAATTAAAGACAAAGTTCTTGAAATGATCCCGTTGCGGCGCTTTGGCTCGCCGGGAGAGGTTGCGGCCATGGTCGGATTTTTAGCCGGCGATGCGGCGGGTTATATTACCGGGCAGGTCATGGTCGTGGACGGCGGGATGTGCATGTAATCGCCCCGCGGCGCAATAAGGGAGACGTGACGGCCGGCGCAAATACGGTATAATAAGGTGATCCGGATAAACGAACTTGGTAAAAAACCGGTTTGGACGTTGCGAATTCCCGGAGTCTGCGATACTCTATTCGCCCGGCAGGAAATCCGGGTGCTTTTAAGGTTGTAACCCACTGTTAATTTTATTGGAGGCCTGTAATTATGGCTGAAATGGACGAATCCCAGCAGATTGAACAAAAAGTTATCGACATCGTCGCTGAGCAGATGGGCGTCGACAAAGCGGAAATCACCCGTGATACCAGCTTTGTCAATGACCTGAACGCTGATAGTCTTGATACCGTGGAACTGGTTATGGAATTCGAAGATGAATTCGAGATGTCCATCCCGGATGAAGAAGCGGAAAAGATTCAGACGGTCGGGCAGGCAATTGACTACATTAAGACAATTGCCGCGAAGTTGAAATCGCAGGAGTAACGCTCCGGTTCTGCCTGTCCTTATAGACACGTCTTCATGCCTTTGGCGTATGATGGACCCATAGCTTTTTTGGAGTTGCTCGGCACAATGAGCAAACGCAGAGTTGTTATTACCGGCCTGGGAGTGGTTACGCCCCTGGGTGATGACCTTGAACAGTTCTGGGCCGCTCTTCTGGCGGGGAACTGCGGCATACGTCCTATTACCCGCTTCGATGTCAGCAAATACCCCTGCCGGATTGCCGGGGAAATTACCCCCGCAATTTTTAATCCGGAGAAGACCCTGCCCCACCGGGAGATCAAACGACTGGATCGCTTTTCGGTTTACGGCATGGTGGCGGGCATTCATGCCGTTAAGGATTCCGGCATTGATTTCTCTCAATGCGACCGTGATCGGGCCGGCGTTATCGTCGGTTCCGGCATTGGCGGCATTGAAGAAATGGAACAACAGTATGATAAAATGCTGGCCCGGGGAGTGGACCGTGTTTCTCCATTTACCGTTCCAAAATTAATGGTCAACGCGGCGGCGGGAAATCTCTCCATCCAATGGGGATTAAGCGGACCCGTATCCGCCACCGCCACCGCCTGTGCCACATCGGGCAACGCCATCGGCGATGCCTTGCGAACCATTCAATACAATGATGCTGATATCATGCTCGCCGGCGGAGCTGAGGCGGCGGTGACGAAATTAGGCTTGGCCGCCTTTTGCGCCTTGCGGGCGCTATCTACGCGGAATGATGAGCCGCAACTGGCCAGTCGTCCCTTTGAAAAAAATCGCAATGGATTTGTCATGGCGGAAGGTGCCGGCGTGGTAGTACTGGAAGATTATAAACACGCCAAGGCCCGCGGAGCGCGCATCTACGCTGAGCTTCTCGCTTGCGGAGCCACGGGCGACGCCTGCCATATCACAGCACCCGATGAAAACGGAACCGGTGCCGCCAAAGCCATGGAAAAAGCTTTGCGTGAAGCCAATGTCCGCACGGATCAAATTGGTTATATCAATGCCCATGGTACAAGTACTGAACTTGGGGACCTCGCGGAATCACGGGCGGTGCATCGCGTGTTTGGATCGGCGGCTAAAAAGGTTCAGGTAAGCTCCACCAAAGGCGCTTTGGGCCACAGTCTTGGAGCATCCGGCGGTATTGAGTTGGCCATTACCTGCCTGGCGCTGCAGCGCGGCGAACTGCCCCCCACTATCAATTACGTTGAACCCGATCCTTTATGCGACCTTGATTACATTCCGAATATCGCGCGTCAGGCTGATGTCTCCTACGCGATGACCAACAGCTTTGGTTTTGGCGGTCATAACACCAGTATTCTCATCGGAAAGATATAAGCACCTTCCTTTGGCGGATAACAGGGTAGTGCTTGCCTCTAGCGCACTTCATCGGAACTATAAATCCATTTACGCAATCCCGCTTGCATCGGGAGCTGGACGGCAAAGCAGGGGGCGTGCCGATTTTTGGCCGGATTATTGAGAAAATGTATCAGATGGCCGAAGCCGTCGCGTACACAAACCATTCCCCGCATTTTCTCACCCCTGGGCATGGGAATCCAACCCAACGTTGTGAGTGCCGGCCGCAGATAAATCAGTAAGTGCGGATAGTTTTTCCAGTGTCCCTGCCCATTACGGCGGGCGTAAAACTGCTGATAAGCGGCAAGGAAACTGTAAATACTGGAGCGCCCCGCCAGCATTTTGGGCATAGGGCCGCCAAATTCCTGATATTGTTGAAATGCCACCTGCAGAGAAGCCAGGGTGATCCGCGTATTGGTCATCGCATTGGTACGCTTTTGTTCACTGTGGCTCCATGAAATGACACCAATAATGATAACCACCGCGGCTAGAATGACCGGCAGTTCAGAACGATTGATGCCCAGACGTTTAACCATAATATCTCTCCTCGTCTCGCTCTTGCTCCCGATCCGACTTGATAACAGGCTTCGGACCGTCAGGTGATCGTAGCACACCCGTGCGGCAAAAGAAAGAAAAAACTTTAATATTTTTTTACTGGCCGGAATATGTCCAAATGTCCGAAAAAAATGGGCATTTTGGACAAATCCCCGTCACCGCCGGGCCGCAATCGACTGACCGGGGTCAACGGGCACTGCTGATGCTCTGTACACGGGCAATGAGTTCCTGCGCTGTTTTTTCATCCGCCGCTTCGGCAATGACCCGCGCGATAGGCTCGGTATTGCTGGGGCGCACGTGCACCCAGCCTTCCGGCCAGTCGATGCGAACCCCGTCCTGCAAATCCAGTTTTTGATCGGCGAACCGGGCCTTCACTTTTTCCACCAGGTCATCGGCATCAGCACGCGTGGCGGAAAATTTGGTTTTAATCATGGCATATCTGGGAATAGCGCTGACGAGTTGGGAGATCGTTTTTCCCGTACGGTTCATGAGTTCCAGAATAAGTGTCATACCAATCAACGAATCCCGAATCAGTCCAATGCGTGGATCAATAACGCCCCCGTTACCTTCCCCGCCGATCACCGCCCGATGTTCCATCATCGCCGCCGCCACATTGGCCTCCCCCACCGGTGTCCGAATCACGGTGGACTGAAATTTAGCGGCGATATCATCGACCATCCGGCTGGTGGAAAGATTGCAGACGATCACCCCCGGCTTGACCATCACCCGGCTTAACGCCGCCAGAGCCAGCGTATACTCCTCTCCGATATACGTGCCGCGTTCATCCACCACCGCCAGGCGATCGGCATCAGGGTCCTGGGCAAAGCCAACCATCGCCCGATGGCGCGTTACCTGATGACACAAGTCCATGAGGTTTTCCCTGGTCGGTTCCGGCGGATGGGCAAAGCGGCCAGTGGCCTGATTATTCACGTGCGCCAGCTCTACACCCAGCTTGCCTAACAGCATCGGTGACGGCGCGCAGCCGGCGCCATTAATACTGTCGAGCACCACGCGGTACCGGTGGCCGCTGATGGCCTTGGTATCGACGAGTTGGAGAATGGCCTGAACATGATTGGCATGGGAGCGGCTGTCGGTAGTCTGCGAGCCGATATGGTCAATGGCTTCCAGAGTCCATGACCGCGCTTGATACATCGTGCGAAGCTGATAAATAATATCGCCCGGATAAGCGATGCCGTCATGGGAAATAAATTTTATACCGTTATATTCCGGCGGATTATGCGATGCGGTAATAACCACCGCTGAATCGGCTTTCAGAAATCGGCCCATCAGCGCGGCACTGGGTGTCGTGGTTATTCCCAAATCCACCGCATGCACGCCCACCGACATCAACCCCGCGGAAAAGGCGGATTGGATCATAGGTCCGGAAATACGTGAGTCCCGCCCGATGACGACTTTCACCGGCGTAACGGTCTGATCATCCAAGGCCGTCTGCTTTAACAGTTCGCCGAACGCCTGCCCCAATTCCATGGCCACGCCGGGCGTTAAAGAATCACCGATAATTCCCCGTACCCCCGACACGCTGATAATCAGATCACTCATCACTTAACCTTTGTACATAGGGCCAGATAGTCACCAGACGGCAGGATATACGGCCGATTGTTCTTTGCAAGCTGCCAGGAAATATTCCCCCGCCGGCAGTCATTGTATTGAGTCTTTTTCATCGCGCTTGGCGCAAGCATACTATAGCAGGGGAAATTGAGAGTCGATAGTCCCGGCGAATTGGTTATAATTAAAGAAAAGCAAAGACAGGTGTAAACCGATGGCTGATAAAAAAAGAGATTTCTACGACATACTGGGCCTGAGCAAATCTGCGGTGCCGGATCAGATTAAATCTGCGTACCGCAAGCTGGCGCGTAAATTTCATCCTGATGTCAACAGAAATGACAAATCGGCGGAATCCAAATTTAAGGAAGTGCAGGAAGCCTACGATGTTTTAAGCGACAGTAAAAAACGTCAGGCGTATGATCAGTTCGGCCATGCGGGAGTCAGCAGTGCGGCCGCCGCCGAAGCTGCCGCTGCCGCAGCATCCGCAGGTGCGCCGCGCGACGGCTCCGGATTTCGCTATTCGCGTCGTACACCGGGCGGCGCGACGGTGGATTTTGGCGATGTGGATATTGAGGATCTCTTTGCCTCCATGGGGCCGCGCCGACGAAAAACTCGGCGCAGCACAGGCGCTTCACCCTTTGCCGCTGAAACCACGGACGTACCGGAAACCGCAGGGACCGACATCGTACATCAGGTGACCTTGAGTTTTGAACAGGCGGCTCGCGGGATAACCTTGGATTTGCGTTTTGACACGGCCAACAGGGCGTTTTCGGAGACGATCAGCGTAAAAATTCCCCCCGGCGTGGACGAAGGGTCCAAGGTCCGCGTGCGCGGTAAGGGGCAGCCCTCCATGATGGGCAGCAGTCGCGGTGATCTGGTCATTACTACGCATGTTGCGGCCCACCCTTACTTCACGCGTTCGGGTCAGGATGTCATGCTGGAATTGCCTCTTAGTGCGTCAGAGGCCGCCGCGGGTACCACCGTGCGTGTTCCTACGCTGGATGGTCCGGTGGAATTACGCATTCCGCCGGGCATCAACTCCGGGAAAAAACTGCGAATTAAAGAACGGGGAATCTCCGGGCGCGATGGGAAGAAAGGTGATCAGTTATGCCGCGTCCTGGTTGTACTTCCTGATTCACTGACGGATTCGGAAAAGGCAGCCTTAGCCGAAATGGACCAGGCTCATCATTTTGATGCGCGACACGCAGTGCCGTGGAAATTCCCCGGCGTAAGCTAAAAGCCTGTGCCTTGCCAGGCGGCTTGAGACAAGCGAGCTGGTCAGCGCATAAGGGCCGGAAAACGGGCCGTTTGGCGGCGTTGTTAAGGAAGGGATGTCTCCGTGAAGTCCAAAGTATATGCCCGATGGTGCAGCAGTCTTTGTGCCGGAATGCTTCCAGTGGTGCTACCCGCGATGCGCGTGGACGGAGCAGTGGCTCCGGGGCAGCCGATATCGCCGATAATAAAATCCGCCCATACCGTGTCAGGCTTGGTGCAACTGTTGGTTCTTGCCATTTTCCTGATCCTGTTTTTTATTTTTATGGTCAGCCTGCTGGTTGCGATACGAAGAATTATGCTGGCAAGGCGCGGCCGGCGGCATGAGAAAACCGCGCATATTGATGCGTGGACCCTTGCGGGACAAAGGTTAAAATCCGATTTGGACACTCCGGAACCTGAAGATTCCCCGGATTAAAACCGTAACTTCCAGTGCACAGATTTCAGCGCAGAGCCGGCATTATTTGGCCGGCGGCGACGCCGTCATAACTGGCGTTGCGGCCTGGGCCTGCTGGCTGGATTCCATCGCCGCCTGCGCTTCAAGGATATGCAATTCCATATCTTTTTCCAGACTCGTCCACGTTTTTATTTTTCCAGAATTAATATCACCCGTGGTTTGAGTCAATGCTGCGGCAAGGGAATTGAGTTGGGCAGCACGCCGCTGCACGGCGGTGGCTGCCATACCCGTCTGGTTCAAATGCAGGAGCCGGGCACCGTCAACCTGCCATCCATGAGAGGACTGTCGTACAAAAATGGTCTGGCCATGTCCCGTAGCGCTGGGGGGAAATGTGACTTGAGCCGCGGTGCCGTGAATGGTAACAATGGCCTTCGGTAAAAGAGCCAGGAGGCGATCCATGCCGGCTTTAATAGAACCAAAAGCATGGGCCATGCCGGAAGGCGGAGTCCCTAGTTTTGCGACTGCGGTTTTTGTAAAAGTTTCGCTTGCTGATGAGATATTCGCGAAGGCCGCCACCGCAGCCTGTCCAGCCCGGCCTTGAATTGTCAGGCACTGGCAAATGGATGTGCCATTTCCTGATTTAATCGCCAGAGCCAGCGTTTTGATTACTGCCGTTGGACTATCGTAACGGGCGTCTGTGTAGTGAGCCGCCGCCGGGGGTGCCGGATTGGTCGTGGGGCTGCTTGCGGAGACACCGTCGGCAAAAGCCATGGGAGCTGAAACCACCAAAGAGGCAGCAACGCAACAGAGCAAAAGGTGTTTCTTCACAGCTAAATCCTCCAAAAAATACGCTTTAAGGCAACTGCTCCGCGCCATTGGAAACAATGCCAACCTAAACCCTCTTGGGGTTCAACGCTCCAGCAGTCGCGGGATTGCAACTAATGTACATGGCCACGGGGAGCGCAGCCATGGAAATATCTTGAGGTGGCCGCCTGAAAACAGTCCAACGCATATACGAATGTATATTCGGAACTTCAATACATAAATTTTCAGATCGCTCCGCTCGTCATGACTGCCCGTAGTTGATGACGCTGTGGAGATCATATTTTTCAATTTT
>JAKBAC010000045.1 GCA_021809365.1 Planctomycetota bacterium
CACGGCCCCTTGGCCCCGGCCCATAGGGTTGGCCTGAAACCGGCCATCTGCGGCGTCGCGTCGGCTCAAGGGGTTTACGAACCCGGTTCTCGCCGCCGACTCTTGGCATCTGGCCGGTTTGAGGCCAATCCACCCGTAATTATGGGTGGAACAGGGCACTAGGAGCCTCAAGATCAGTCCGCCCGCGTTTGTAGACCGGGCGTGACATCACGCAGGGTCTCATGCAGCATGGCCCGGCCCCGAAACAGGCGCGAGCGCACGGTGCCCACTGGAATTCCCAGCACCACCGCCGCCTCCTCATAGCTCAAATCGGATACATCCACCAGCAGCACGGTCCAGCGGAATTCATCGCCCAAGGAATGCAGTGCATCAATGATGCGCTGGTCGGAAAAACTGTTGAGCAGCGCATCGGCGTCCGCGGCGGATTGTGGATTGGCCGACGGCATTTCCGGTAATTCCGGGGCGGCGGGGTCTTCAATCAGATCACTGAGGCTGGTCTGGGTACCGTGCCGGTTCCGGCTGCGCAGCGCATCGCGCCAGGTGTTCCGGAGAATGGTCAGCAGCCAGGCCCGCACGCCATGCTCCCGCAGTTCAAAGTTCTCCAAGGATCGCCAGGCTTTCACCAGGGTCTCCTGCGCCAAATCTTCCGCTTCAGCGGTTTTATGCGTTAAAAATAACGCGCAGCGTAAAATATGAGCCCGTTCCGGCCAGATAAGATCATGGAACCTTTGATTGTGAATGTTGTGCTTAACGCTTTAATTCCTCAACAAATCCTGTAGTCGACGAGCGCATCAACGATCTCCATCGTGTTCTCGTAATAAACCTTATCGGCAAAAGCCTTCGGCATGTCTGCAAAGACCGATGCGGCTGTCGTAGACATAAGAGGTTTTTTCCCCGTTGATGCAAGTTGATGAAATCCTTACGTCTATCCTTTTTGATTGTGCGCATGAGAACGTTATTGTCAACATCGGTCGAAAAGTCAGTCGAAAAGTCAATCTGCCGGCGCGGGGCCTGGTAAATGCGGTTGCGATAAACTCCCAAGCAAATGTCACCAGATCGTACGAACAGCCTTCGATCGGCGAATAGCTAAATCTGCCGTAATCAAGGCCATACCCTCAGCCCACGCCGTGGCTCCAATAATGCGATCGGCCGGATCCTTTGGATAAGCCGCTGGAAGCCGCGATGATAACGCGCACGCGCGGCCGCTTATCGGCAAGACGACAAATCGCATCTCAACCTCCCGCAGAAATGACTCGAGGCTGATTTCAAGCTCAATTCGTCCCTTGTTTACCAGCGTCGTAAGTTCCAGCAGGCTGATGTCCGAAACTGCCAGCCCATCCCCACCGGCTCTGGCTTCGTCAATTGCCGCCACAGCCTTGCCCGACAGCTCGCCGGGTGCCAATGCCAACCAGACCACGATGTGCGTATCAACGAGAATCACTTCAGCGCGCCCCATTCTTCAGCCGACAGCGCCGGAGCAACGATCTCGCCTGGGATGGTACCCTTGCCGCGGAGAAAATGATAAATCCCGTCAGCTTCCTTCCCGGCTGGAACCAGTTTTGCGACAACCTTGCCGCGCTTCGTGATGACGACCGTTTCCCGCCGGGCCTGAACCACATCCATCACCGAAAGACATTTCGCCTTGAACATTCCCGCCGACATTGTCTTCATGGTTTTCTCCTTTACCATGATCATTGTACCATGGTCATATTGTGTCGGCAATCAATGATTTCAATGATTTCGAATTATCGTCACCCGTCACCGGGGAAGAAACAGGGGATTAATTGGACGTAGCAGGCACGGTCCCTCGTGCCGTCGAGCGTATGCAATTTCAGGCACCGAAAGCAGCCCACGGCGTCAGGGATGATGCCAGCTACTCTTTTCCTAAAGTTGCAAGCACGGTCAGGTCCCATTGGCTGCGCGATCCAGATACCCCGCCAACGTTGCGGGCGTTTGAGTTCCCATGGCACAAAACCATTTGCCACCCGCGCGGCGCATGACCATGTTGACATTGCCTGAATGCATCACGGTGTATGTATGACCATGGAAATGAGGGGTCACTACGGCCATCATCGGTCTTTTTACGCGCGCGGCATCGGCCATCACCATCACCACCGGTTGACCGGAGTGGGTGTTAATCCGTATGCAGGTAAGGTTCAGATGGTCCACCATCTGGCGGCAGCACATCCCATTTTCACCAGGCTTGAGTTGGCAAAATGCCGGCATGTTCATGGTGCCGGGAAGAGGTTGGTTGGTTGCGGTCAGGCGCGAATATACCCCGGCCAAATCCGCCGCTGAAATCTGCGGCGTGGCGGAAGATACGAGCACGATCATTACAATGATCGCCGCCGCGACACCGGTCAGCGGTGTCGCCCACCACAACCACAGGCGCGGTCGATGCCTGGTCCCCGGCCGGCACTCGATTCGCCGCCGCAACGCCGCATCCAGACCACTGGTATCCACGGGCATCGTCGCCAAGCGTGCTACGCGACGGGATACAGCTCGCTGAATCTCATCTCCATCGCCAAGTTTGTCAGGCATGTTCGTCATAATTACACCTGCGATTGTCTACCGGCGGCCCTACTGCATTCGCAATGCAATAGGGCCTGCCGCCGAACAATTATACAAACGCTCATCGTTGGTAAAAAGTTCCCGGACCGGCAATCATGAATCGGGGTGGGGCAATTTTTCCAAGCACCGGCGGCGTTTGGGCGCAAAACGCACGGTGCGGGCACATGCGGCAAAAATCGAATGGCGCATAGACCACCATTAAAGATCTCGCCGGTTCGACCGGGGCTGTGGGTTACCGCGGCGGCGGGTTTGCTTCCGCGTGCGTCTGCAAGGCCGCAACGGCTGCCATGATTCGGTGGGTTACCTGTTCGAGTACCGCGTGGTCTTTGCGATGGTCTGCCAGGCCGGGGAACGTCAGCGGGGCACCATAGTACACGACCACCCGCGATGGGCGCAATAAATCCGCTTTCAGGCTTTGATGCGGGTTGGTCCCCGCGACATACGCCGGGATAACCGGGGCACCGGTGGCCAGCGCGAGCATGGCCGCGCCATGGCGGCATTGTCCGGGGCTGCGGGCATCATGGATTTCTCCTTCCGGGAATATCCCGATGACATGGCCATGACTTAACGCACGCATGGCCGCCCGCACGCTTCCCGGATCGGGGGCCTTACGATCCACCGGGATGCACTTCATGGCGGCAAACAAGTATTTCAGCAACGGAATCTGATAATATTCCCGGGCCATCATATAGCGCACGATGCGCCTGCGGCTGCCGATCCCCACCGCCAGCGGATCCAGCGCGCTGCCATGATGCGATACAACAATGGCCGGGCCGCTCGTGGGAATCCGGCAGGCATTGCCCCGCCGCCAGTGATGCCATCCTTCCATGTAAACGGCGACAATTCGCCGCGCGACCGCGGATGCCATCGGCAGTGGTTGTCGGCGGTAATATATGAACAGCAATCCGGATCCCAGAACGGCAATCACCGCCCCGGTGCCGATGATAATATTCATGATGTATGCGTCCACATTGTGCCACATTGCAATAGGCAACGTGGGCACCAGCAGACCGAAGGTGGTAATCATATCGCGTGCGCCCATGACCCGGCCCCGAATGTAGTCCGGCACCACGCGCTGCAGCAGGGTATCAACCGTGATGAACATGATCGCGCCGAACATGGCCGCCACGGTCAGCCAGACGAGAAATGTTTCCCAGTGTGCGGCCCATGCGGCCATCAGCAGACCAAAACCAATGGCCACCGTGGACCAGCCAATGCCGATCTCTTTGGGAATGCCGTTGCGCGCTTTGCTGACCAGAGCCGCCCCCACGATCATTCCGATTCCCGCGACGCCGAGAAAATAAGCGAAATCACTGTTGGATAATCCGAATCGCGCGGTGACGATGGCGGGCATACAATTAAGAATCACCGCACTGGCGGTGGTAAATGCCAATTCCAGCAATATCGCCTGCAGCGGGTGTTTGTGGACTTTGAGATACCCCAGGGCGATTTTCAGTTCTGTGCGAAGACCGTTGCGTTTGGCGCCGCGTACCGGTTCGGGCCGATCCATTCCCCGCCGCATCCGCATGGAGAATACGGCAAAGGCGGATAGGCAGTAAGTAGCCGCATCGACATACATGGCGATATCAAGTCCGAACTTCAGCAGCAGGCCGCCGAGAATAAATCCCAAAAGCGTGGAAATGGTACCCGCGACGGAAAGAAAGGAATTCGCCTGCAGCAACTCTTTGGGATGCACCAGATTGGGCACAATGGCGGCCCGGGCCGGGGAAAATATTTCACCGAAGCTCGAAAGAATGATCTCCGAACCGAACAGCAGTATCAACAGGGTTCCGGTGGACATTGTGCTGTTATAGGCGGCCACCAGCAGAACCGTTCGCGCGATAATGACAATGACGCTGCGCACCAGGTCGCAGGAGATCATCACCCACCGGCGCGGCAGCCAATCCGAGATGGCGCCGCCCAAAGGAGCCAGCAGCAAAAACGGCAGAAACATCGCCAGATTCAACTGCGCCGCGTGCTGGGCGGACTCCACATTCCGTTTGAGTACCACGTAGCACAGCAGTTGCAGCATGACCAGAAAATGCACGCGATCGCCGACGACGGATACGACATACCCGCTCATCAGAAGAAAAAAATTGCGATTGCGCAGCAGGGGCGGAAATTCCCGCAATAACGGTGTATCCGCCGGTTCCAGTTGCCTAGTGCTTTGCGACATTACCTCTCCGCGTACTGGCCGGGAAACGTCCCCGGCAAATTTCACGAATGGTGATTGTGAACGCGACCGCCCATTGATGCAAGGCGCTTCGCAAGAGTGACAGAGGTTGGCCGAGGGGTGCGTAGCACTTTATGCGGGTTTGGTTTATTGCGCCGCAAACACGATACCCCGGAGCACCGTCATGGTAATGCGGTGCCGCTGGTCCGCGCGGGGGCTGACGGCACCGGGTTATCACCACGGTGCTCGGGGAAAAGACTATTGCGTTATCCGTAGCTTGCATAAAGTGTCACGCACCCCTGGCCGAGGATGGCGACGGCAATCGCTTGTTTCTCATCTCGGGCACCGGTAAGTTATGTTGCATGAAACAAGAATTGTTGCGAGACATTGATCATCAATGTTGCAAGCCGCCACCGTAGAATTCAGTCGTTCTTTGTGTCTCACATCACTTCCGGGTTAACCGCAAAGCAGCGCAAGAACGCAGGCGCGACGGCTGGCCGCAGGCGTGTGTCCAACGGCGGGGGTGGGGGCGTGTCAGTGTATTCGCCGGAACAGCCGGGAGGCTGTCAGAAGTGTGACTGCCGCGATGATGGCCATGGGAATCAATTCGGGTAGGAGTTGGTGAACATTGGCTCCCTGCAGGAATGCTTCGCGCATGGCCTGGACATCGTATCGCAGCGGGTTGAGCAGTGTAATATCCTGCACGGCTTTGGGCATGTTGGAAACCGGCGTGGCCAGACCGGATAACAGGGCGCACGGCATGACCAGCACAAACGTGCCCAAGAGCGCCTGCTGCATGGTGGAGGATATGGAAGACACCAGCAGTCCCAGGCCCGCGGCGGCATTGATAAAAATGATAAACGACACAATCAGCGCCGGCGCGGTGCCATAATAGGGTACCGCGAACCAATATCGCACGATAAAAAAAATGGCCGCCGATTGCCCCAGGCCCACGAGTATCGGTGGAATGGCCTTGCCGGCCATGATTTCCAGCGGTGTAAATGGCGTGACCAGCAGTTGATCAAAGGTTCCCTGTTCGCGTTCCCGCGCGACGGACATGGCGGTAAGAATCATCACCGCCAGCATGGTTATTAACCCGATCATCGCGGGCACAATCTGCCAGCGCGACAGCAAATCCGGATTGAACCAGGAGCGAATCCGCAACACTGCGGGCGGCGAGGTGCCGGTGGAATGCGTTTGCAAAAAATCCGTATTGAATTGATCCACGATTTCCGTCAGATATCCGATGGCCAATCCCGCGGTGTTGGAATTGCGTCCATCGGCGATGACCTGCAATTGGGCGGTTCGCCCGGTTAGAATATCGCGCTGAAAATGCCGCGGAATCTGGAGAATCAACAACGTCCGGCGGGAATCCAGCAATGGGCGGGCCTGCCGGATATTTCCCACGTCGGCCACGCGCGTAAAAATGCCTGAACCGTCCAGCCGGCCCAGGAATCGTACCGATTCACTGGAGTGGCTTTGATTCACCAGTACGTAGGGTACGTGGTTAAGATCAAATGTGCCGGCATATCCGAAAACAATCATCTGCAGGATCGGCGGGCCCAACACGACAAACCGGCTGCGCGGGTCTTTCAATATCGCGATGAGTTCCTTGCGGATCAGCGCCAGAATGCGAAAGAAACTATTCATCTCATACCAGCCGTTTCACGGTTAGCCGCCGAGTCAAGCCCAGAAAAATAATGGCCATCAACGCCAGTACCGCGGTATTGGGGATGATCACGCTCCAAATATCGCCCGCTAAAAATAATGTTTGCAAGAGGGCCACAAAATATCGCGCCGGCAGCAGGTACGTGATGGCCTGTATGGCTGGCGGCATGCTGCGAATGTCAAAAATAAATCCGGAGAGCATCATTGCGGGTAAAAATGTCAGCAGCAGCGCCGCCTGGCTGGCGATGAACTGATTTTTTGTGCGGGTGGAAATCAGCAGTCCCATACCCAAGGCCACCAGCAGATACAGAGCGGAGACACCAATCAATACCGGCAGTGAACCGCGGATCGGAACATGAAACAGCAACCGGGCCGCCGTCACCGCCACGGCCAGACCGATCATGCCCAGGCAGAAATAGGGGATGATCTTACTGATGACAATTTCCCCGGGTTGAACCGGCGTGGCGAACAGCGACTCAAACGTGCCGCGCTCCCATTCCCGTGCCACCACCAGAGCCGTCATCAACGCGCCGATCAATGTCATGATCAAAACCAGCAATCCCGGCACCAGAAAATAGCGGCTGTCCATGCCGCGGTTAAACCATATCTGCTGCTGGAGTGCCACCGGCTGGGCATACTTCACGCCGTGTGTAAGTTCCCGCTGTGCCAGCCATATCCCGATGACGCCGCGCGCATAATTCTCAATAAGCCTGGCTCGATTCGCGTCGATACTATTGGTGGTAAACGCAATGGCGGCATGGCCGGCGCGAAGGTTGCGGGAAAAGTTGTGCCGCAGCCGCACGATGCCATCCACGGTTCCGGCAGTCAACAAGTGATTGGCCTGAACCATGGAATTTACCGCCCGCGGCGCAAAATAACGCGAGCCAGCGAAAGCTCCGAATACGGATTGTGCCGAGGGAGAAGGATCCTCCAACACGACGGCCACCGGAACATGATGGGCATCCAGCGACAGACCATAGCCGAAAAGCAGAATCAGCAGCAGCGGCATCACAATGCCCAGGGCGATGCTGCTGGGATCGCGCATCATCTGGCGGGATTCCTTGCGGCTCATCGCGATGATCCGTCTTATTTTTCCGGATTGGGATTTATAATTCATGCGGCGCTCGCTTTATGAACGTCCTTCTGTTCATCCATCACCACGCGAATAAACGCATCCTCGATCGTGGCTTGAGTTTTGTCCGCTGTAACGCCGAGTTGTCGGATTTCGGACGGTGTTCCACCGGCCAAAACGCGGCCATTCATCATAATGACCATGCGGTCACAGTATTCCGCTTCTTCCATAAAGTGGGTTGTCACCACCACGGTCACACCTTGATCCGCCATGGCTGTAATCCGCTGCCAGAATTCCCGCCGGGCCGGCGGATCAACGCCGGAGGTCGGTTCATCCAGAAAAAGAATCGCCGGCTCATGCAACAGCGCGCAGGCCATCGCGAGACGGCGCTTAAATCCGTCCGGAATAGCGCCAGTGACATTGGCAAGCCATTGGCCGAGTGCAAATTCCCGGATGGCCCAATCCAGACGCTCCTTGCGGCGGTGGCCGCGCAAACCATAGGCACTGGCAAAAAAGGCGAGATTGTCCCGCACACTTAACTGGCTGTAGAGGGAAAATTTCTGCGCCACATAGCCAACCGCCTGCCGGGCAGAGGCCCGGGCATGGCGCAGATCATAGCCGGCCACGCGCAGTGTTCCGGAAGTCAGCGGCAATAGTCCGCACAACATGCGGAATGTCGTGCTTTTTCCCGCTCCATTGGGGCCTAATAAGCCGAAAATCTCTCCCTTGCGTATGGCAAAAGAGACATGATCCACCGCGATGAAATCTCCAAATCGCCGCACCAAATCATGGACTTGCACCACCGGTTCATCGGTTTTTGCCGGGGCGGCCGGCGGTGGAGCTACGGCCTGCGGGTTGCCCAGGGCGCTTGCCGGGGCGGTACCAGCCTGATCCACGGCCTGCCGCAGCAGCACCATAAATCCATCCGATAATTGCGGATCAACCTCCGCCGCATTCACCGCCGCCGGTACTTGAACGATTCCCGTCGCATTCGCCTTGAGCACCAGCCGCACCGCACCACCTTCCGGCACGGCATCAGCAATCACCGGGGAAGTCAGCAGCGTCGCCACCAGTTGGCGTGGTTTGGTTTCCGGCGGTGTGGCCAGGCGAAACGTGCGGCCCCTGGCATGATCCGCGACTTGCCGGGGGGAGCCTTCGGTCAGTATCGATCCCTGATACATTACAACGGCATGATTACAGAATTCCGCTTCCTCCAGATAGGGCGTGCTGATCAGCAGCGTCAGCGATTGAGTCTTAACGAGTTTCAACAGGATCGCCCACAACTCCTGACGCGATACCGGATCAACACCCACGGTCGGTTCATCAAGTATCAAAAGTTGCGGCGACTGCACCAGCGCACAGGCCAACCCCAGTTTCTGTTTCATTCCGCCGGAAAGTCGGCCCGCCGGCCTGCTGGTAAAGCGCCCAAGATTGGTCATGGCAAATAATTCCCGATAGCGCGTGATGCGATCTACCGCGGGCACACCATGCAGGTCGGCGTATAAATCTAGATTTTCCTGGACGGTCAAGTCTTCATACAGCCCGAATTTCTGCGGCATATAACTTACGTCTGATTCCGCCGCGTGCGGATGCTGGATAATGTTGTTTCCCAGGACGGCAATTTCACCGGCGTCTGCCGGCATCAAACCCATTATCAGGCGGATCAATGTGGTTTTGCCCGCTCCGTCCGGCCCCACCAGCGCCACCATCAATCCGCGCCGCACTTCCAGCGATACGCCCGCTAAAACCGCGGTGGTGCCACCGCGCCCGTCGGGAAACGCTTTGTGCAGATCCCGGCACTTGATAATAAGTTCCGGCACTGGTGCGGCGGCATCCATTTATGGCCTCGTTTCACTGCTTGGCGCGGCGGTCGGCGTGACCGGAATATTCACCGTCGCCGGCATTCCCAACCGCAGTTGATCATGCGGGTCTTTCACATACACCCGAACTTCATACACCAGGCTTGTGCGCAATTGCGTGGTTTCAACGGATTTGGGTGTAAATTCCGCAATGGGTGAAATGAATCCAACCCATCCCGCGAATTTCTTATTGGGAAAGCTATCCACCGTCACCCAGGCTTTGCACCCGTCATGAATATAGCCCAGATCGGTTTCCGGTATATACGCCCGCACCCATTTGGGGTTCATGATGGCAATCGTGTACACCGGTGTCTGCGGGCCGGCCATATCACCAGGTTCAAGAATTCGCGTGCGGATAATGCCGTCGGTCGGGCTGATCAGATTGGTATCCGCCAGATATTGTTCCAGCAACGCCAGTTGCGCCTGATCGGCTTGCACTTTCGCCTCCGCCTCGGCAATGTCTTCAACCCGCGGCCCCAGCACGGCCAGTCGCAACGTTTCCCGCGCCGCCCGGGCCTTTTGCTCATCGACCTTCCACAAGGCTTCCGCATCATCATATTGAATCCGCGTGATGTCACCCGTGGAAAGCAGTTTTTTATACCGATTGACATTAACCAGGTCGTTGGCGGTTTGCGCCTTGGCGGCGGCGTACAAGGCCCGATCCTGCGCGATTTCCTGCGGTCGGCTGCCGTTTTTCAGGCGTAATAATGATTGCCCCTGGGCCGCCAGTACCGCTTGGGCCTGTGCCACTTCATGCACCAGCCAGTCGGTATCCAGCATAGCGACCAGTTGGCCTTTTTTTACCGACGCCCCCTCGTGTACAAGTTCCCGCGTGATGCGGCCTGATTCCTTAAATGCCAGTTGCACGTCCCGTTCATCCATGTTGCCGTAGAGACGTATGCTGGTAATTGGGCCATGCTTTTGACTTTGCTTCCAGTGATAAAATCCATACGCCGCGCCGGCCAGTATCAGAAGCACCACCAGAATTCGGATAACCACCCGCCGCATAAAGGCCGCCTTTCAATCTCAGAGCGATGATGTGCCGCCGCCTCGAATGATCCATTACCTGACTATATATTCCTAAGCGTATGTTGTCAAATAGTGCCGTGCGTCCGAGCACCGTGGTGATAACCCGGTGCCGTTGCGCTCCCTGCGGAAGCCGACGGCACCGCATTGCCATGACGGTGCTCCGGGCACGATCGCCAGAGCACCGCGAGCTGCGGTGGCGCGGGTGGCTTTGCTATAATCCGGGTATGATGGTACGTCAACGTGCTTTTCAGGGACGCGGCAATCATGGTTTTCAAATACGCAATTCTAATCCTCGCGCTGCTGCCGCTGACGGGTTGCGGCATTTTGTCGTTGGGGCGGCCATCGCTGGCCAGTGATGATCCGGCCCTTAAAATCCCGGCCATGAAAATTGCCGCCCGCCATCACGACCAATCCACGATTCCGCTGTTAATCAGGGCGTTGTCCAGCCAGGATTCGGCCATCCGGTTTTATGCCATTTATGCGCTGCACAAGATTACCGGGCATGAATTCGGCTATATCTATTACGCCTCTGAACATCGCCGAAAAATCGCCGTCAGACGCTGGAAAAAATGGCTGGCCGCGCAACAACCGGCCAATGCGCATTCCGCGGTTTTCAATCGGCGGGTTGGGGGGCACGCGGGTTGGAGTGACACAGCGCGGCCGCTTCGGTGCGCCGCAATTCCACCTGCGGTCGCTTTACCGCCGATGCGGGCAGGTTGCCCGCATGACAGCGGGCCGCGCCGTCGATTTGTCTCCTTGGAATCACCGCAGAGGGCCACATGATGTTCCGACACAAGCCGATCCGTAAAGTTTCATTGGGAACCGTCGAGGACCTCGGTGACGGGCGAATTTTTTATCGGCTCAAGGCCGGTATGAATTTTGCGCTCGTGCCGCTCTTGCGGACGGAATTACTGGAGATTGCCGATCATTATCATCCGCGGAAAATGATTTTTGAATTGGAGCAGTTGAGCTGTTTCAGTGGCGCATGCCTGGCCACGCTGGTGGAGGTATTGCGGCATCTGCCGGCGGGGGCGCAGTTTTACATGGCTCATGTCAATAAAGAATTTCGCGGAATTATTAAAATCGGGCACCTCGATGAGATGGTGAAGATTGTGGACGATATGCCCGCGGGGGAAGCGGTGGAACTTTTAGCCGGTTCTTCCTGTCCGATCCCGCCCGGTTGCGCCAAAGAGGATACCCCCGCGCGGGAGTCTTCGGTCAATCGTGATGCCGGAGGTGCCGATGCGTCAGGCCGTTGAATTCTTCGGGGATTTCTTCTACATGCTGCTCGACACGCTGCGGGCCATCCGGCCGGCTTTATGGACGGGGCGCGGGCGAACCTTGGCCTGGCATAATTTATGGGTGCAGATGAACCGCATCGGTGTGGAAAGCATTCCAATTGTGTGCCTGGTGATGTTGTGTATCGGGGCGATATTGGCCATGCAGGTGGCTCCCGAATTGGCCAAGTTCGGCATCGTGCCGGTGACCGCGGATATTGTGGCATTGGCGACATTCCGGGAAATGGGGCCGCTGGTTTCCGCGGTGGTCATGACCGGCTTTGGAGGCGCGGCGATCGCGGCGGAAATCGGCACGATGGTGGTGGGGGAGGAAATTGAAGCCATGGAGGCCATGGCCATTGATCCCATCCGCTTTCTGGTCGTGCCGCGCGTGCTGGCCGGCATGGTGATGATGGTGTGCCTGACCACGGTGGGGGATCTGGCGGCAATGTTCGGCGGGCTGGTTACATCGGCTCTACTGCTGCACATTGGAACCATGCAATATCTTCATCACGCTCTGAAGATTTTGACGGTGGGGGATTTTTTGACCGGACTGGTCAAGGCCGCGGTGTTCGGGTTGCTGATCAGCGCCATTGCCTGCTTTCTGGGATTGAAAGTTCGGGGCGGGGCGGAGGGCGTGGGGCTTAACACCAGCAAAACGGTGGTCTTCACCATTGTCGCGTTGATTGTGGTGGACCTGATTTTTACGTCGTTGTTCTTTTACCTGGGCGTGTAATGCCGGAACCTCTGATTCAACTCAAGGGCGTCGGGAAAAGCTTCGGTGAGAAGATGATTTTCCGTGATCTGAATCTGGACATCATGCCCGGTGAAACGCTGGTGATCATGGGGCCTTCCGGCTGCGGCAAATCCACGCTGCTGCGGGTGCTCATGGGCCACCTGAAAATAGATGCGGGGACGGTTTTGATTCATGGGAATTCCCTTGCGGATATGGATCGCGGCGAATTGGATGCGTGGCGCAAATCCGTGGGGATGCTGTTTCAAAGCGGGGCTTTATTTGACTCCATGACGCTGCGCGACAATCTGGCGCTGCCGGTGCGCGAGCACACCGATCTGGCCGAGCATACCATCGACATCATGGTCGAAATCTATCTGCAACTTGTGGGATTGCGGGAGCACATTGACAAAATGCCGGCCCAACTCTCCGGCGGAATGAAAAAACGCGGCGGCCTGGCCCGGGCGTTGATGATGCAGCCGCGGATTTTGTTTTATGATGAACCCACCGCGGGCCTCGATCCGGTCAACACCGCGCACATTGACCGTTTGATGATGGATCTGAAAACCAAGATGGATGCCACCAGCGTGATCGTGACCCATGATATGGCGTCCGCCTTCAAGCTCGCCGATCGCCTGGCATTATTATTTGATGGACAATTTGTAGCCGTTGGTTCCGTGGATGAATTTCGTACCACCACCAATCCCATGGTGCGCCAATTTGTTGATGGCGGAATGGAAGGGCCGCTGGTTAATCCCGCGGATCAAACCGGTTATCAAGCGGCTCTTCTGGGATGTAATATCAAGGAGATGCCGCATGGCAAAAAAAGAACGTAACGCCTTTCGGGCCGGCGTATTTATGCTGCTGAGCATCGTGCTGATTCTGGTGATGGTTGTCGCCATCAAGGGCTTCGCCCGCGTATTTGAACCGGTGCAGGTACGAGCGGCGCGATTTGCCCTGCGCGATGATCTCGGGGGCCTGCAGGTGGGAGATAATTTGCGTGTGGCGGGCTTTACCGTGGGAGAAATTCAATCCATCCGTCTGATGACCCATGTAAAAAAACCGTACGTCCGCGTAACGTTTACCATGCCGAAAAAATATACCCTGCGCACCGGCGCAAAGGTTGTCATCGGCGGAACGATCACGGGTACAAGCTGGTTGAATTTTGAAAGCCTCGGCACCGGTCCGGCGTTGCCGCCCGATTATGTCTTGACCGGACAACCCAGCGGCATCAGCCACGCCTTGACCACCATCGCGTCCCTGGCACCGCAGATTAAATCCATGGTGACGCAGGTTCGCACCACCACCCTGCCGCTGGTCAATGCCGATCTGACCAAGCTGGGGAACACCGCGGATTCCATCCATGCCGCCGCCACCAGCGCGACGGGTGTATTCAATTCCGTCCATGGCGAAATTAAGCCGGCGGTGGCAAAATATGATCGGGCCGCCGACAAGACCGCGTATGCCATGGATCAGGCGGGGAAGCTTCTGCATTCCGGGCGCAAGGGGGCGGTGATGAATTTCAATGCCGCCGCCGCGGAAATCCGAAAGGCCATTCCCGCTTTGCTGGCCAAGGCTCAGGCCGATCTGGATATGGTTCATGCCACATTCGCCAACAGTACCGCACTGACCGCCGACGCGCGGAAAATTCTGGCGGCCAATCAGGATCGCATTGATGGCATTATCCGCGCTGTGCATAGTGCCTCGGTGGACTTGCGGACATTTGCGGTGGAAATACGCCACAGCCCCTGGCGGCTTTTGTACAAACCCGGCAAAAAAGACATGAACAACGTGGAAGTGTATGACGCGGTGCGACGGTTTGATCAGGCCGCCCGTCATCTCCAGCGCGCCGCCGATGTCCTTAAAGCCGCCGCCGCCAATCCGCAAACGCCCGCCCAGCGTGCGCAATTGCATCAACTCCTGCGGCAACTCAACACCACCTTCAGCCAATTCCAGATCGTGGAATCGAAATTCTGGAAGGCCGTGAAATGACGCGTGCCAGTAAAGCGGCGTATCTTTGCCTGCCGACGCAGCCCCCTTCGCTATGATTGCAATCGCGATACTCCCAGTCGATAGTTGCAAATAGAAACGATTATTCATGACGGCGAAGTATTCGCTTGTAAAAAAAATTGCGTTATGCGCCTACGACTTTGCGGGCATGACGCGAATGGTGAGCAATCAGAAAAGAATATGCCCATCCTATTGCGACCGACCTGCGGATTGCGTGGAATTTGAGTTTTGAGTTTGCAAGCCGGAATAACCGATCAACGTCTCAATGTGGTAATTGACGTTACAAAGCCCATGGATTCACCACCGGTACGCCGATATCTGAGAAATCCGCCTCGTTGCGGGTGACAAGTGTAAGGCGATGGACGATGGCCGTGGCGGCGATCAACGCGTCCACGGTGGGCCTCGGTCGGATTGCGGCAAGCAGCCCCCATTCCACGGCAACGGCTTGGGAAATGGGTAAGATCCGGTTCGCATAATCAAGTCGGAGTCGATCCAGCCAGCGATACAGACTTTGACCCGCGGCCGGATCCTTTCGCTGCTTTATTGCTGCGCCTTTGGCAATCTCACCGACCGTCAAAACGCTGAGAAAACAAGATTCCGGATCGGCGCTCTTGAGCCAGCGAATGGCCGGCGCGGAACCACGGCGCGCTTCGGAGATGATGTTGGTATCGATAAGATACATCAGAATTCCACATCCCGGGGAACATCGCGAACCCGGCCATTGATGCTGTTGACAACATCCACCGACCAAGGCTCGCCCGACAGTAAAAACTTGGTTAAGCCGGGCTTTTTGCTGACTAATGCCGTGTAATCTTTGTTTGACAGAACCACAGCATTACGTTTGCCATGGACAGTTACGATCTGAGGCCCTTCGTCGCAGGCACGACGTACCAATTCACTGAATTTCATTTTGGCATTCTGCAGTTGCCACTCCATAGATCAACTCCTGTCTAGTGTGTCTAGTCAGAATTATAGCATGCAGAAATAAAAACGCAATCGGCATGGGTTGATTTCCAGCCAGCGGGCGTGCATAACGTTGCACGCGGCAAATAAATCCGAACCAAGCGTTTGGCCGTGCAAGTTTTCGGGGCAAACCCTTCCCTTCGCGCCGGCATTTATGCCGTTGATTGCGCCTTTCGCCCGGAAATATTGCCACGCCGTGTCCTTGTTTTTTATGGTGGCGCATCAATTCGCCAAGTTAGCGCTTGCCGTGGCTTCTTAGAATCCGCCGACAGGATCATCGGGATCAAGGGAGGCGGTTTTGACCTGTGCGACTAAAGTGCGCATAACCAACGCGCGATAGAATCCAGTTGCCGATCATTTGTGAGATTCGCGGCATTGTCAAGTTGGCCGTTGGACAGGAGTTTCCATATTTCCTCCGCCATCCTGGCCTCAATCGCCGCCGCTATGAAAAAGGTTTTTGGTTCTACGCCTTTTTCAGCAAATGCGGCCCGAATGCGATGGAGGGCGGTATGGGCGGTTTTCCAGTGTTCATCCGCACCAGCCGGGTCAATTCCTCCTTTGAGTTCGCCCAAGGCAAGGTACGCTTTTGGTGAACCATATATTTCTTTGGAAATAGCTTCATGGCCGCAATCAAAAAGGCAAAGGTCAACATTGTTCTTGGTCAGCGGGAGTTGAAGATTATAGATCAGGGTGCGGCGGATTTTGCGATGTTGCCAAGCAAGCCCTCGGAGGTGAATCTCAATGTCAGCATCGTCGGCCTGACCTGCCGCCCACGAGTTCGTTTGGGAATGAAGCCAGTGGTAAGGTTGCCGGGCGAGCCTGAGGCATGAGATTATTGCGCGAGCTAACTTGCGCTGCGCCAGCGCACCGGCGATATTTCGCATGGACCCTCCAAGTGTGTCACCCCGTGTTAAGAGAAAGCGAAAAACCAGTTCTTCCACGAAGTCGCTTCCGGCGGGTTCAAGAAAATTTTTAACAAGGCCGAGGGTCGCGGCCCTTTTATCCTCCTGTTGCAGATGGGCCATGGCTTTATCCGATATTCCCGCCGCCGTGAGCATTGCGGGCTGAATTTCCGGAATGTTAAGCAAGTCGCCCGGCGTGTTTGCGATGGCGGCACGGGCTTTGAGCGAGCGAGCTTCCGCTACCAGCGGCGTCGCTTTCCGGTTTTTTTCGAGCGCCATTTGGACGAATCCCGCTCTGATTGCCGCGTAGGGCGTAATTAGGTCGGTGGCTGATTTCAGGTGTTGACAGGCGGGCTTCGGCACTGCGTTATTCCTTTTGCCATATATAGATGCATTTACGAAGCTCATCCCGCCCATGGTGGCCCATTTGTTGACTGCTGTTACCTTTCCCAGTGGGCAGCATCATGATCCGCTCCACGCGTAGTCCCATATTTTCAGCGATGGCCGAAAGAATCAAATCGACCGAAATACTCGCGCCGGCGTAACGCACATTGTCGTTGACCATCATCAGGCGGGCACCGCGCTTTAACACGCGAGCACATTCAAATATGACGCACGCCATTTCGTAAAAATATCCCCGGACCATCCTCGGTATGCCGTTGTTGTTGAGCGTCCCATTTGCCTTCTGTAGTTCCAGGTACCGCAGGATGGCCTGCAAAAGTTCCTGCTTGTCGGCTACGGTGATTGCGGACTGCCAGCATGGGTTTATGGCAATCAGAGCCTTAAGCTTGTTCTCAACAGTGCAGGTCAGCATGTTCTGGCGCAGTGCGGAAAGCTGCCCCTCGTCAATACCTAAAATGGCGATCTCCAAAGCATACGTTCTGGTGTAGTCGTAGCGATTGCAATAGGGCGGCGACGTGATGACCGCATCATACGACAGGGATGGTAGTTTGGGGAGGATGTCAAGGCAGGATCCATGGTGAAGAGCGATGGGGCCGGGTTGTGCGGGCTGGTGGAATAAATTGGCCGGTGCGGCCAAAGTGGTAAGATCAGAAGCAATTTCTTTTAGTTTTGAGGTAATTGCGTTTTTGAATGTGAGTATTTCCCCCTTGTCGAAAGGCTTTCGCCCTTGACGGCGATTTGATCTGTAGTCCCATCTCAGGTATTGCCCATCCTTACGTGTAAAGCTGACTGATTCCAAAACGCATAACAAAGCAAATTCGAGCACCGCTGCCACGGTTGGAGATTCTCCCTTCAAAGCTTTCAGAAATGCCGCTATTTCGAGCTTTGTCTGATCCGGATAGGCGTCTTTGGTTATGCGGAGCTCGGGTAGCGGCTTAAAGCCTTCGACTCCCTGCCAAGGTGCCTGATTCGCCCAGCGTTCCAATACGGCGATTTGTTCTGATGTGAGGCCGGATTCGACGAGCTGCCTTGTGGCAATTATTCTTTGGCCTATCGGGAGTAGCTCGATTCCTTCGGCCCGAAATCCAAGCTTGCCGGCGGCAAAGAGTGTGGTTCCACTGCCGGCGAAGGGGTCCAAGACCGTTCCGGACGCGGTGCCCGAATGGCGAAGAAGAAATTCAACCAGGCTGGCGGAGAAGCCTTCCTTATATTTGTACCATCGGTACACCGCCTTCGATTTATTGGCCTGAAAGCTGACGATCCGGCGATCAAGTTGGTTCTCTGTTCGCATTTGTGCGGCGTATCGGGCTTTAAGCCTGGCATCGCAATCATCTATCTTTGTCAATTCCGGCGATTCCGTTGGCACCGCGAAATGTGTTTCCCGCTCTTCCGGGATTGGTACATTGAGAATAGTGGAGCCGGGTTGGCTTTGTAATACCTTCATAACGGTTGCCTCTTGTTGGCTGAAACCCGATGCGCGTGCGTACCCAATCCGGCTCCCGGGCAACACACCGAAACTGAATGCGCTTCAGTATAATCCGTGGATCAACTTTAGTCACCACATCGTCGGAAGCCTCATGCGACGGCTGGTGTCGTGGCTTCATAGAATCCGCCGGTCGGATCATCGGGATCAAGGGAGGCGGTGGTCACGAAAGCGTTGCGTTGCATGACCGCGTATAGCGATGGCAGAACCAATAGTGTGGTCAGCGTGGCGAAGACCAGCCCGCCCCATTGCCAGTGAGCGGGTGCGCTGCGAGCGTGTCGGGGATGGTTCAAAAAAACGCCAGCGCGAAAAAAAAGGGGCTTGGCAATCTGCCAAGCCCCTCGCATGTCGGTAAGCTTTACCCCGTTGATTAGAACTTGAACTGGAACTGAATCTGGCCGATCCAATCATTAGAACCAGCAGAGGTTCCAAGGTTCGAGTTGGTGTACTGGGCATCCTGCACATAAGTGACCGCAGCCTGAATCTTGGCATTCTCGCCGAAGATATAATAATTCAGACCAACGGTACCCTCGTACTGGTGCTGATTGGTGCGATTATATAGCAGTTCGCCATACCGTCCTGCAACTTCCCATTGGTGCGGGACAAGGAAGTAGCCAGCCTCAAGGTAGTAGCCAGTTTCAAACAGCGAGCTATGCCCAGTGTTCACGAGACTTGTTCCGGGAGCACTGTCGATGTTTTGTGCATACACGGCACTATTAAACGCGAATCCGCGGTATTTGGCGTGCGCATCGACCGTGAATCGCGCCAAGTTACCGTTTAGGGTGCCAATGCCGGCCGGGGCAGTGGTGCTTCCCGGTGTGAATGAGGCAAAGGGATTCTGCGATTCGTAGCCGGCTGCCGCGCCGAGCAACCACGCAAAATGCTTGTGCCATTCAAGATCCGGCGAATCGTTGAAATCGGAGATGTGCCCGCCCTGCGCAAAATTGATGCGGCCATAGACGGCCGGGCGGTTTCCAAAGTGGCCACCGGGGCCAACATTTCCGTTGTCTTGAGAGGTCGAGCCGTTGTTCAACTGGATCTCATAATTGAATGTATGAGGAACCAGCGTTCCTTCCAAGTCAATCGCATCGGAGCGAACCGGATCGAACGGAGCCTCGCAGACGGCGAAGTCAGGAAATTCCGTACCGGAGGAGAAGTATTCAACATGGGTGAAGGGTACCAGCATTGATCCGGCCCGGACAACGATGGACGGGGCGAACTTGTAGCCGGCCCAGGTGTCGAGAATGGCAAAAGCGTTGTTGTTGCCGGCCGTTGCGTTGCTAATTCCAGTCTGAAAATCGCCGGAAATGCAATAGATGAAGTTCGTAAATGCGTTTCCGGAAAGAATCAACCGTGCCCGACGGAAATTAAATCCGCTGGTGTTGTAGTTGGTTTCCGGTGCGTGCCCTTCAACTCCGGCGTAGCTGTACCGGAACTGCAGGTAACCGTTAATGGTGAGATTAAAGGCCTTGTCGGCGGTGCGGATATAAAACCCGTTGTCATATCCAGCCTGCAATTGGTGATCCATGTATTGCGACTGCATTTTGGAATTGCTGAGCACCTCCTGAACAATTGCCTTTACCTGCGCGGCGCTTTGCACGCTGTCGCTGGTCTTCTGTTCCTTGGCCTTCAGGGCCGCAACCTGCGCCTGCAGGGATTGCAACTCCGCCTGCACCTGTGCGGGCGTCATCGTGCTGGTGGTTGCCGGGGCTGTGCTGCTTGCCGCTCCCATGGCTGTTCCCGCCAGACTCGCTCCCGCCAGCATCGCGGCCACAAAGGCGCGCCTGCCGAACTGCGAGGAAATTTTTCCGATCCATGCTTCCATAACCTGTTCTCCTTAAAAAGAGCCTCAAAAACACCGCGGTGGCGATGGACAATGCCACCGAAGCACAACCACAAAGGTGCGGGTGATTATGGGCAAGAATATTAAGATGTGATGAAGGAAGCGCTGGAATTCGGCTTATCTGTCTCC
>JAKBAC010000046.1 GCA_021809365.1 Planctomycetota bacterium
CGTTACGGCCAGCGGTGGTGATGCGGAAGATCACCGGCGGCAGCCGCAGCGAACGGGGAGCCAGAGCCACGGCGATCCTGATGTCGGTGCTACGCACGGCTCGCCAACAGAACCGCCCGTTATTTGAAACGATCAAGACGCTTCTCATGAACGCTTGGGCCGGAAAGAATCCCGGCCTGCTTACCGATGTTCTGATCGACTCCTCCTGAACTTGCCTGCCGGAGCCGCGGAGCGGTAAACAGTTACAGGTCATTGTGAAGTTAAGAGGCTGAAAGGCCGTGATCGGTTACTACGCAGTAACAACGAAGTGTCTTTGAATTTCTTCGCTAAACTATCAACAATCACTTCGCGGGAAAGCCCACACCCTCGCTTCTTCCCGCAGTCCCGTGACCGGTTACTGATATTCATTATGCTATATATGATTTTGCCTTCTGGTTCTCCGTACACCCATCTTCCATCCGCACAATGCGTGGTGATCTTTTCGAACATAACAAGCATTACAGGGTTGCGGTTAACAGCCGGGATTGTGTATATGCCAACTGAATGAAAATCTCGCCTTTTTGGACCGGTATATTTTCCGTGCTCCAGCTATCGGTGAGGTTCCCAATCCGCCAGGATTCAGGCAGTATCATGATGGCCTGACAGGATTGATCCTTGCTGTCGCGAATCCCTTCTTCCAGATTGGCGGCCAGAATGCAAATGCCGTCCGTGGTATGCCAGGCACAAATATTCATGGTCTGATCCATATCGATAAACTTGGCCCGCAGGTGTCCCGGCGTGGAAAGCAGATAATTTAGTGCGCCTGCCGTCAAGGCGTATGGAGCGGCACTTCCACCCCAGACATTTACCAGCGGTTCACAGCAGACTGGATGTCGAAAACCGGGAACGGCCTTGGTCTTTCCCCATTTTCCTATGCTAAAAAATACCGGCGGGTCCCACGTCAGGATCCTCTTACCATCGCTGGTATTCAATGCCAATACCGGACTATCGTCAACGGAATAAAGTACGCGGGCCTCTATTCCACATCGATTCCGCGACAGGCGATGCAATGTGGTAAATGTAGCCGGAAGATTGAGAGCAAGAGATTGACCGGCTTCGGCGATTGCTCCATGGTGTATTTTTTCAAGTCGGTCCACATTCTTTATGCCAATCAAACCGAGTTGCTGCCATCGGGTCGGAATACCGCCGACAGGCGTTCCAAAAATGGCAATCGGCTGACCGCGTTGAATCATGTCAGTGATAACACGGTCACTCTTGGCATCGAGGTGAACGGGAGTTTGCAGGATAAATAAATCGGATTTCACTTCAGGCAGCCATTCAATACGTGTGGAGGAGAGGATTGGTACAGGCCATTTCATGACGGAGCCAGCCTGTTCATCAATCCATTCTTTGATGTCATTGTTGGGATTGGCATGATCCATCTGCCAGTGCATGGTCTCCCGCGAATATACCAGCGTCGGACCGCATATTTCGGTGGTTTTGCGGGCATCCGCGGAGGCCGCGTTAATATGGTGCGCCAGAAAGGTGACATCTTGCTGGTCCATCAGGCGACCACCATTGTTGGCCCATGAAATATAGGATCCGCCGGGCAATTTCAATCCGTTGGGTGTTTTGACGCCGACGTGTAAATAAGCCCAAATCTCCCAGCGCAAGCGCTCCGGGACGGAACCGATTACATTCCAGGATTCCCATGCGTCAAAGGTTTCTACGAGTGGATAATGCCGAACTTTGGTATCCGCAAGAATTGCCGCGTGCATCAACATATATGCCAGTTGGTATGTATAACCCAATCCCGGCTGATTCCAGAAGTCATTGTAGCGCACACCCACTTCATTCCACGCACCAGCCCAGGTTTGATCGACAAAAACATCAAGATAGCCTTCTTTGGCGATGGCTTCCAGATCGCAGCAGTTGCAGCGCCAGTCACCGATGGCGCTGGCGGCGTTGGAATACATCATCAGTATCACATCCGGGTTGGCTTTTTTGGTTTCCCGCACCAGTGCCGCTACACCAAGATTGTTCCAGCGGCGCGCCACCTGCGGGGACGGCGCAACCAACCCGAAAGGCCCTCGGCGTTCATAGGGCACGGGCATACCAAATGAATCGCGCAGCATCAAAGCATCGATTCCCAGAACGTGGGACAAACTGCCCCACTGTAATGCAAACGCCTCATGCACCGGCATGCCTTCAGGAATTCCGTTTGGCAGGCCGCCCAAAGGCCGTGGATCACGGTGAAGATTGGCACTGGGATCAAAATATGTAATGCTATAGGTGCCGGGAATGGTAGGCTTGGAATGCGTAAATGCCTCTGGATGTCGATGGTACCATGGGGCGGTTGATCCGTAGGATTGGGTCGAAGCGTACGTGAATGTGCCCGCTTTGAAATTGCGAATCCCACGTCGTGCACCCTCTTGCCGTAACGCTTCCAGCAGCATTTTGAGATCACCATACGTCCACGGTCCGTAACCGCGCCGATTCACCTCAATGGGCTGCGCAAAACGCTCTTTCCACTCTTGCCTCTGTTGGGCCCAATCACCGCGCAGCGGTGACGTTTCCGCAACCCACGGTTGCTCCCCGCCGGCTCAAGGAAGCACGATCTGTTGGTTGAGATCTCCCGACCAATCCATGATATATTCAACCGTCCAACCCACATTGAGAATCACGCCGCGATAGCCCTCAACTCCGACATACAGGGGCATATAGCGATCCCAGAATTTACCGGCCGATCCGGAAATATCGTGTAACTGAAACCAGTACAAGTCCACTTCCAGCCACCGATCATCGGCAATAGAGGCGGAGCTGTGTGGCGTACCGCCGACCGACACTGGCGCAGTTGGATATTGCGCTATGGAGCTGCAACCGGCCTCCAACAAGCTGCCGGCCACTGCGGTCGCCGCACATGCTTTAAGAAATTGACGCCGCCGCAGTCCTTCCGCGCCGTGGGGCTGATTCTGCAACGGATCGGGATGCATCATAGTTTTTATCTTGCGTGGAGAGGATACATTCCTGGGTTGATCTATGTCCATTTATCGTTCCTCAATAGGTGTTATGCTCGCACTTGGTTTCCGCCATCGACAGTATCATAGCAGATAGACTTTTACTAAACAAATAGTTAGTATTACTATTTAAGTAGAACTAAGTCCCAACCATATGTGCTCTGCTTTCAGCTCTCTCCTGATACCTGCTCTGCGGCCGCTGCCTTGAGAGTAGAAAATAGAAAGTAGACCGCAGGGGGTTGCCTCATCTTGCGACAGCATTTCTTGAGTTCCAGCCTTATGTGCTCTACTGCTCAACTCTCTGCTGTTCCCGTGCTCTAGCCGCCGCAGCGGCTACCTTGAAAGTAGAAAATAGAAAGTAGACCGCAGGGGTTGCCTCACCTTGCGACAGCCTATCCTCTTGCTCTAGCCGAATTTGCTCTACTGTTCACCTGTTCTACTCACACCTGCTCTAATCGGGCCGCGGCCCGATTCGCTCTACTGTCAACTCTCTACTGATTCTCCTGCTCTGCGGTCGCCGCCGTTACCTCGTGGTTAATTCCGTCGTCGCATCTTTGTGCCCTTGGTATTGGGGGGGGGCGCGGGTGTCCTCACCCGCCAGGAATTTCACTTTACTGCCGCGTGGTTCGAAAAATATGAGAAATATTCAAAAATTTAATATTCGTACACACGATTATTGTGCTTATTTTTATTTAATTAACGCCACTTTTTAGCCGATTATCATCTGCCACAGAAAAACTTGAAAAAAATTGCAAAATTTATTTGACAATCGATTGCAGCCATATTAAACTTATGGTTGTTCAGAGATATGCGTCACCAGTATCTAGAGGTGGTGCAACAGTTTGGAGTTTTGAAGTTTCCGTGGAATTTGGCGTGTTGCCGATTCACGGCTTTTACCGATGTCCGTCCGGTAATCTAAATGACGGATAAAGTAGTTTATGCTCTCGACGAGAGCGAGGAGTATCCTATGAAACGCACAGTTGGTTTTCCATCGTTGTCCTTGGCCGCGGCGGCAATTCTCAGTGCCGGCGTGGCGGGCTTGGTGCCTTCACAAGCAGCGGACGCAAACTCTATCGGCTTGCAGTTCACAGGAAGCGGCAGCTATCTTGGTACCCCAATTACAAGCTTGGCAGGTGCCGTGGCGCAGACGAATTGGAATGAAGAATCTACCCCCACAGCATGGCAATTTAACGTGGGGGGAACTGCAAACGCGAACGAATTTACAGTCGGTTCCAGTCAGGCGTACCAGTCAAGCAGCCTGGTCGACAATACAAATACCGCGACAGGCGCTATCGCCATTTGGTCTAACGTGTATTCAAATGGTAGTAATTTCCAATTCTATGAAGGTAATTCGTCATTCGGTGCTGCCGGATTCACCAACGCAGATCCCAATCAGGCAGGGGATAATCAGCTCTACAGTGCGTCGCTGCGCACTCCCATAACTTCCAGCCCCTACACAACCGCGGCGATTCAGGTATCGAACATTCCATATACCCAGTATAACGTTTATGTTTACTTCGGTGGCTCAAGTAATACCGCTAGCTCGGGGCTGGTAAATCTGAATGGTACACTTTCCACGTCCAGCACGCCGACCGCGCTGAATACCGCTACGATCACCGGCGGGACGACCTATTATTCCTCGGACTCCTACCAACTCCCCACGCTTACACAAGCTACTGCAACATCAAGCACAAGCGCCACTGCGGGAAATTATGCTGAATTCACAGGCGTGACCGGCTCTAGTTTCAGTGCCTATGTGCAAGCAACAAATACTACGGATCCGAGGAGCTTGGGCATGGTTGGAATCCAAATAGTCCCCGTTCCTGAGCCAGCCACCCTTGGCATCATGGCTCTGATGGGTGCGGGCATTCTGCTGGTTGGTCGTAAACGCAAGGATAAGAACACAACCGCCTGATTCACGGCGTAAAACCGCTGAATCATGGACGGATTCATAAGAACCTCCTTTCTCCCCCATAAGCCCCGGGCAGGTAAAGCTGGCCGGGGCTTTTTTTCATGTGCCCGGCATCATTCCTGCGCCACAACCCGGTTCTCCGCAGCGCGCACAACGACGATTAGCCACAGAGGTGACACACGGTTATCATCGCGTTGCTCCCAGGAGAGGCGCCTGCGGTGTCCGCAACTCGCGTAAGGCGTCAAGCACCCTCCAAAATGGGCGTGGCAATTAATCCGAACTAGGGCTCTGGGGTGCGAATTTCCAGGACGAACCATTCTCTTAGCGCCGGCATTTCTAGTGCCCTGTTCCACCCGTAATTACGCCCGTAATTACGGGTGGAACAGGGCACTAGAGCAACTTCAATCACATCCGCTAAAATCAACGCTCTCATCAACTTGCCCAACTTGGGCACCTTGCCCCCGAACTTGAGTTTCTTGGGCAAGTTGAAATTCGCAAGGCCCTCTAACTCCTGACTCGCAGCTCCCGACTCCCAACTCCCAACTCCCAACTCCCAACTCCTAACTCCTAACTCCTGAATGCTGGCTGTGCCGCCGCGTTGCAGAATCGGTCACAGGCCGCCGCGACATTGGCATCGCTTGACGCTGGCCCCGCAAACCGATAATTTAGGTGTTGTTCTCGCCGCTGGCTATATTGTTTATACAGGCTGAGATCGCAAGGAGTTAAAGTGTGACCATCACCATCACGGGCCGTCATCTTGAAATTACCCCCGCCATCCGTCAACATGCGGAGGAAAAAGCCGGGAAACTGCTTAAATATTATGACCGTATTAAAGAAGTGGAAGTTGTGCTTGATGGCGGCGAGGCCGGCAGCAAGCGGGTGGAAATCATTGTCAGCGCCGAACATCGCAACATGTTCCTGGGCACCGAGACCGGCGATGATCTCTACGCCTGTATTGATCAGGCGTCGCATAAGCTGGAGCGGCAGATCACCGAACACAAGGATCGGTTGAGGAATCGAAAACATCCGGCCTGACCCCCGGCGACCGACGGACGTTACGTCGGCCCGCAAGGAACTGAACCGACGACCGTGCGCAGTAGCCGGGAATGTATCAAATTGGACGAGCAATCCATGAAACTTGGTGATTTTATTGTTAAGGATGCCATTGTCGCGGAACTTAAGGCGACAACCCGTGATGGTGCCGTCCGTGAGTTGGTGGAGGCTTTAGCCGCCGCCGGCGAGCTTGCCGCCGCGGATGTGCATGGCATCTGCAAGGCGATTCTGGATCGGGAGCGTCATGGCAGCACCGGCTTTGGGAAAGGCGTTGCGGTGCCGCATGTAAAAATGGCGTGCGTCAAGAAGCGCATCGGTACCATTGGCCGCAGCACGGCGGGTATCGATTTTTCCGCTCTTGATCAGGCTCCGGTATACAGTGTGGTATTGTTGCTGTCACCACCGGACAATCCGGATGGACACCTTCATGCCATGGAAAATATTTTTCGTAATCTGCAGCAGGACAATTTCCGGAAATTTCTCCGGCAAGCCTCCTCCCGCAAGGAGATTATTGAATTAATTGAAGAGGCCGATCAAGCCGGCATGGCCCGCTGACAGTGTTGTTCCCGTCAGATCATTAGGATATACGCACAATTTTATCAGGCGGTGTGTCGCAATCATGGACAGACAAGTAAAAATAGTAAACCGCCTCGGCCTGCACGCCCGTCCGGCCATGCAGTTTGTCGATATCGCCAATCAATTCAGAAGCAATATCCGCGTCTGGAAAGGTGATCAGTGTGTCGATGGCAAAAGCATCATGCACATGATGATGCTGGCCGCCACGGAAGGCACCGGATTGAAAATTGAAGCCGACGGGGATGACGCGCTTAAAGCACTTGATGCCTTGGAAACATTGATCAACGATCGCTTTGGGGAACAGTAAACGCTCGCATTTCACCGCCGGTTACAGATCGTCGCGGCTGCGAGTATACTAATCCCTGTTGTCCCATCCCGGTGCGCCGGGCGTGACACGGATAAATGTCGTTCATGGATTGGCCCACGCATGATTGCCAGAATTCAAGGTCGCGTCGAATCGGTCAGCGAGACGGCCACAATTATTTCGGTTGGGGACATCTGCTATGAAGTGCTGACGCCGGCGGTGGATATTCCCCATCTGCACCAGCATATCGGGCAGAGAATTACTTTTGTCACGCTGCATTACATGGAAGGCAACGCGTCTTTCGGACAGCTTACCCCGCGGCTGATCGGTTTTATCCGTCAGCAGGACAAGGATTTTTTTGAACAGTTTATTACCGTCAAAGGGATCGGTCCGCGCCGGGCGTTACGAGCGCTGACACAACCGGTTGATCGCATCGCGGCGGCCATTAATCAGAAAGATTCGCGCTTTCTGGTAGGTCTGCCGGAAATAGGAAAACGCACCGCGGAACAGATTATCGCGGAACTTTCCGGCAAAGTGGACCAGTTCGCCGGTAGCGCTGCCGGCGTGGCGGCACCGCCGGCCCGCACGGATGCGCAGCGATCCGCCATTGAGGCCATGATTTCACTCGGTGAGCGCGCCGCGGAAGCGGAAAACTGGGTGGATCGCGCATGCCGGGCTGATCCAACGCTTTCCAATTCGGCCAGTATGATGAAGGCGGCTTATCGGCTAAAGGCGGGTGGATGATGGCGCGTGAACGGATTGTCACAGCCCAGGCTCTTCCGGAAGATCAGGCGGCCACGCCCCAGCAACCCACGCTGCGCCCCAAAAAGCTCAATGATTACATCGGACAGCGCGAGCTGATTGAAAAATTGCGCATCAGCATTGCCGCGGCCCGGCAGCGCGGCGAAGCCATGGAGCATGTGCTGCTGCATGGGCCGCCGGGATTGGGAAAAACCACGCTGGCGCATATTATCGCCTCGGAACTTAACGGCACAATTCCAAAGATCACCAGCGGCCCGGCTCTGGCCCGGCCCACCGAGCTGGTGAGCATGTTAACCAACATGCAGCGCGGCGATGTATTATTTATTGATGAAATTCACCGCATTCCCGCCGCCGTGGAAGAATATCTGTATCCCGCCATGGAAGATTTCTGCATCGATGTGGTCATGGGGGCGGGCACGCATGCCAATTCTCTGCACATGGAGATTCAACCGTTCACCCTGATTGGGGCCACCACGCGGGCGGGGTTGTTGTCCGGGCCGATGCGTTCGCGCTTTGGCATCGTGCATCATCTGACCTATTACGATCTGCCCGATCTTCTGAATATCGCCACGCGATCCGCCGGCGTGCTGGATTTGCCGGCCCGGAAAGAAGCGTTGGAGTTGCTGGCGCGGCGGGCGCGTGGAACACCGCGCGTGGCCAATCGGCTTTTAAGGCGTGTGCGGGATTTTGCGCTGGTAAGAGGTGAAGGCCAATTGACGACGGAAATTGCCGTTGAAGCATTGAAGCTTGAAGGCATTGATGATCAGGGCCTTGATGCGCTGGATCGGCGATTCATGGAGGTTTTAGCGCGCGATTATGACGGCGGCCCGGCCGGCATTGAGGCCCTGGCCGCCACCATGGGCGAAGAATCCGACACGCTGGAAGATGTGATTGAACCATTCCTGCTGCAAATCGGCTTTATTCGCCGCACGCCCAAAGGGCGGCAACTGACCACCGCCGGTTATGGCCATCTGAAGCTCACACCTCCACCTCGGCCCGAAACTGTATCTGAAGAGGCCGGTGACAGTTTCTGGCCAAGGGTACGGGCGGGGAAAGGTGAGCAAGATGTCACAAATGAGTGATGAAGAAAGGTGCGCCGTGACACGTTGAATAAGCCCGATGCGGGCCAATGCGAAGGCGCATATATTTCCGCCGACACCAAATCATCTGTAAAAGTGCGGATTTTGGCTTGGCTATAAGAAATAATTCCTTGCGCGCCGCGCATAAAAGGTAGCTGATGCCTTTTCTTGCAGGTGACGTTCCCAGCGCTATGCGAACTTCCGCGTGATCAGTGATGGGTCGGATGCCGGACGAACTTTTAATTTCATGTCTTCCAGCGCGGTGACCACTGTCTGTGCGACCAGGGCACGCCCCACCCATTTATGATCCATGGGAATAATATGCCAGGGGGCGTGTTCCGTGCCGGTCGATTCCAGCATTTCCTCATAAGCACGCTGATAATCATCCCAGAACGTGCGCTCGGAAAAATCGTCCCCGCTTAGTTTCCAATGCTTGGACGGTGTCTTCTGGCGGGCAATTAACCGCGCCTTCTGTTCTTCTTTGGAAATATGCAGAAAAAATTTCAGTACACAAATCCCCGATGCCGCCAGATGTTCTTCAAAAGTATTGATCGCGGCATAACGCCTCTTCCAAATATGCTTTTCCCGCTTCAGGTATGTCGGCAGCAGCGCATCGGCATGAACGCGCACGACCAGCACATCCTCGTAATGCGAACGGTTAAAAATGCCGATTTTCCCCCGCGCCGGAACCGCCTGATGAATACGCCATAAAAAATCATGCGATTGCTCAACGGAGCTGGGCTTGCCGAAGCTGGTGATGCGCATGCCCGCTGGGTTCACATGGTCAAACACATGACGAATCGTGCCGTCCTTGCCCGCGGTATCCATTCCCTGCAAGATCACCAGTAATCCGCGACTGCCGTCCGTGTGCAGCAATTCCTGCAGTTCGCCGATGCGTTGCGTATATTTTTCAGTTATTGCCTCAGCTTTTTTCTTTCCGGGAAGACCGCCGGCGGAATCCGTCTTGATTCGCGTGAGATCAATCTTGCCGCCCGGTCGGTTGATGGTGATGAAATGCTTTGCTGCCATGAAGTATCTCCTTGTGGATGAAGACCGGACGACGGCGACTTACAACCCCTGATCACTTCACGGCGGTTTGCGGGATTACGGTTGTGGCCCAATACTGAATTACCGCGTTGATGGCATCATTACGTTTCAATTGATCTTTACGCGACTGCTTCATCGCCTCCGTCAGATAATGATCCAGCGCAACCAATTCCGCGGCCACCTGCTCATACGCTTTGGACACCTTTTTCATCGCCTGCAGATTCTCGCGCAGACGGGCTTCATCGGCCCGTGCGTCCGCTATACGGGAATTGGTGTTGTTCAGGGCCTCTTGTCGGCGTTCCGCCGCCGCCGCCAACTTGATCGCATGTCGGATGGCGTGAACGATGGGGACTGGTAAATTCTTAATCTTCAAATCTTCACGCAGCATCACTATGTTCTGGTTTAGGAGATCGGATGCTTGCGTCTGCTCCTGGCGGCGGCGAATCTGGAGCGTGGTTTTGGCTGACGGCTGGACCGTGAATGCAAACTGATAAACTCCATGATGCAATTTTACACCGGCTACAGGAGCGAGAATCTTCCAATCCTTCCCGATGGCACTTCGCACCAGCATCATGCGTGAATGTGCCGCGGTATTGTGAATTTTATAACGTTCATTCATGGTCACTTGATTATGCAGCAGGAGGGTGCCGCGGCGTAAACTGGCCGCCGTCAGAATCGACTTTTGCGTGGACTTAAAAAATCGCACCGTGGCGGATTGATCCACCGCGAAGGCGTAAACGTGATGCTGTCCCGGCGGCAATGCATCCATTTTGAATTCACCATCATAGATAGATCCGGTGTATGCGGTCAGCGTGCCCGGCGGGAGATATCGCGTGGTGTCATTGGTGATTCGCACTGCGAAAAATGGATGCTCCGATGGCTGGCCAAGCGTGAAAAAATCCAGTTGCGTGGCGCGAATGGGGGTGACCAGCACGGGCACCATGGCGGATTGCCCACGTGGGACGGTGACATCCTTTACATGATAATCAAACGCCGGATGCACCACCCCGGCGGAAGCCATGGCGTTGACGCCCTGAAGGGGATTGAAGGGTATAGCGGTCAATTGTTGCTGTGCGTTGTAGGCGAGCGATTTTTGCTGATACGCGACACCACCGCCGACCGCGCCCGCAAAAGAGCGTGCCTGCATCGCACCGCCGATCTGTTGCTGCGGTAAATAGCTGTTTTTGCGGAGGTTCTGGGTCAGATATGGTTGCGGCATGCCTTGTCCATAGGTTTGTGGCGTCAAATAGGCTCCATTCGGCCCTGATGCCACGGGCCGCCGCATATAGAGTGGCTGATAAAGGTCTTCAATAAATGACAGCGGCTCGCCTCCGCGAATATCCAATTGGACATTGTTCCAATCCATATCCGTCTGATTGGCGACAATGGCCAAGCCCTGAATGACAGGCCTGCGGGATGCGGGATTTGTCGCGGCAGCGTCGGCTGGAGGCGGAAGGATGAGACGGTAGGTCATGCGCCACAGCGGCGTTTCCAATAAATATGCAAACCGCACCAGGCGTTCGCCCCTGCCTTGAAACCAGAGCGTCATGGGCCTTTTGTGCGTGTTGGTCTGATTGGCCATGGCTTGCAGCGCTTGATCAAAGCTATTGCGCAATCGGCGGTCGTTGATGCGAATGGACTGGACGTTTGCCATTCCGACTCTTTTAATTTGCGCGTGGGACAGCAAATTGATATACCAACCGCTGTTACGCGCGATGGCGGGCCCGCTGTGATAGCGAACCACCGGTGCCGTCGATTCGATCGGCGGCACATAAAATCCGGAATGCAATAAATCAATAATACGACCGGTAATTTTGTCACCGACAGGTTTCTTGAGCCACAGCGTCACGGAGACACCGTGCAACTGCCGTAAGATGTCCCGGCGGGATGGATTGTTGTTCAAGTTAACCAGAAATCCACGCAATGTAACGCTTAAAGGAGTCGCGGCGGGAAAGGTCACTTCGCCGGCATTCCCACCGCCGGTGTCCTGAAACACCAGGGATTTAAGCACATCGTTAATTTGACCCGAACGGAAGGAGAGTGTCTGGGTTTGTGTGCCATGCACCATCCCCTGATATTGGAAAACGCCCACACCCCGGCTGAATAAATCCACGCGTACCAGCTTGGCGGGTTGGATGGAAACGGAACCGGAACCGGATTGAACCGGCTGTTCAGACATTTGCGATGCGCAGGATGCACAAAGGCCCATCAGAACAATTAATCCGATAATTTGTAAACCGCGATACATATATGCCTCCGTAAGATTCCACCGACTTTTATCATCGCGTTTCATCCATTGGAATATGTCCATACCAAAATCGTCTGGGCGAGTATACCACCGCGATGCAGTGCCGGGCAATAAAATAGTTTGAAGATGGTGTTTGAAGATGGTCTGTAGGGGCGTGGCAATAGATCCGAACCAGGGGTCTGGAGGGCGAATTTTCAGGACGAACCATTCTCTTAGCGCCGGCATTTATGCCTTCGATTTCGCTGTTCGCCCGGAAATAGTGCCACGCCCGTTTGTAGATACGTCCGGTATTAGCGGCGAATTTTCGCATTCATCCGCGCGACGCACTTGCATTAAAGGCTGCGCCAGTTCCGGGCCGATAGAACGCTTGGATATTGCGCGCTACGCGGCTAAAATGAGGATGTTGCGTCCATGAGACCCATAAACATCTTCAGGCGGGTGATCTTGGGCTGGTGTAAATAATGACCGCAGAACCCACAGTTCGAATTGATGTTTCGTTCGCTGCGGACCCCAAGGAGTCTGATCAGGGGCACGCCTATTTTGCCCGGGCTCATAAAAGCGCTGGCGAGGGTAAATACGATGAATCTATTGATTGGTTTATTCAAGGCTTATACTGTGAACCGACCAACATGGCGGAACGCGGGGAGCTGCGCCGAGTTGCATTGAAGCGAAAGATGAGCGGCGGCAAACATCTCGGTGCCATGGCCGGTCGGCTGCTGGGAGCGAAAGTGTTTTTCAAGGGAAGCTCCGCCAAGGAGCGGATGCTCAACGCGGAGTGGCTGCTGGCCAGGGACCCGGACAACATTGATCTGATGTTGACGATTGTGCGGGAGGCCATGGAAGCGGATTACAAAAAAATTGTAAGTTGCTTCGCCGCTGTCGTTATGCTGGCCACGAAGGAACAGAACAAACCGGATATAAAAATTTACGCGGAACTGGCGGACATTTATCAACGGTGCGGAGAATTGGTCAACGCTGCTGAAGCTGCTGGAGCGGCGCTGGAATTAACTCCCAAGGATCCCAAGATTGTTGCGCACCTCAAGGAACTTCGTGCGGGCGAAAAGCCACAACCGGTCGAAGAGAAACTCCTTACCTCCATCAGTGAGCCGCCCGCGGCCAGTGATGAAAGCGTGGACCTGTTACAGATAGAAAAAGTCAGTAAGTCGGAAGAATTCAAAAGCAATTTGATTCTACAGACCCGGAAAGCCTGGCTGGAAAATCCCGGCGATACGCACTTGCTCGCTGAGTATGCTCAGGCTCTCATCGATATGGAAACGGAAGAAAACGAGAAGCTCGCCATTGAGATTCTGGAAAAGGCGTATGAGCAAACCGCAAAATATCGTTATCGCGTGCTGATTGGGGATCTGCGGATCAAACAAAACGAGCGAAAGTATCGCGCGTTGAAGCAACAACACCTGGCCAACCGGCATGATGCTGAGTTGGCGAAGCAATTCACCGAGGTGGAACGGGAACGCGTTGAGTTTGCTCTGCATGAATTCAGGCAACGCATGGAACATTCTCCGGAAGATAACCAGGTGCATTTCAAATATGGTTTCTGGTTGTTTCGCGCCAAGCATTTTGGGGCGGCCATTAATGTGCTCTATCGCGTGCGGAAGGATCCGCACTGTCGCACCAATGCGCTGCTTTTGATGGGACGCGCATTTCTGGAAAAGTCCAGTGCCGAAAAGGCCGCGGACACGCTGCGCCGCGCTGTGGATAGTTATCCCCATGCCGATACCGGCGATGCGGACAGCAAGGAACTGCATTACTGGCTGGGCCGCGCGCTGGAAGCCTGCGACAAAGTGAAAGAAGCGGATAAAGTCTTCAGCCGCATTATCCGATGGGATATCCGTTACTGCGATACCCGGAAACGCCTGAATAATCTGCGCGCCAGGAAATCTGAACCGCCCGTATCGAATGCAACCGTTCCGGACGTTGTGGCCACCAAAGCATCCGCATGACTCACCCTGACCCACCTTGATTATGCGGAATTGTCTCCGCCTGCCGCCTCGAGTACATGCTCGGCGACAAAGATGGGCACTTGATTGGCTACGCCCAGGGCAATGGCATCACTGGGGCGGCTGTCCACCTCAATGCTGCGACCATTCTGGCGAATAATCAGCCGCGCGAAAAATGTGTGATCCTGCAGATCGCTAATCACAATGCGCTCCAACTTGCCGCCAAGTTGTTCAATGATATTGCAAAGCAGTTGATGCGTCTGCGGACGGGGAAAAGGCGTGCCTTTAAGCCGGTGGTCAATGGCGAGCGCTTCGGCCGACCCTATGAGAATCGGCAGGGTGCGTTCACCGTCCACTTCCTTGAGAAAAATAAACTGCTGATCGGAGGTTTCGGAAATGATAATGCGCTTCAGCTCGACCTGTATGGCCATACGAAAACTCCATTCAAGCCAGGATAACCGGGCTGCGGAAATGTGACCCATTGCCACCCGCATCGCCGCAACCCAAAGCGGCCGGCGCGGCAACAACCCCGTACCGTTGTACCAGCACCGCCCTGCATTCTATTTTAGCCGCGTGTGCTTGCACCGCGCGTTGTGCGCGGAGATGTCAAGGCCACCAAAAAAAGCCGCGTCCGTTGCGGCCAGCAGTACGGCACCGCCAATTGCCAACGCCAGATAATTATACTCTGTTTTGGCCGTTATGCCCTGTCGCCTTTCACCGACTGCGCCAAAATATTGGAATTTCTTTGGCCCAAAGGGCTTGATGCTTGCAATTCCGGCTTAGAACGCCATAATTCTTTGCTTCGCGAAATGTGCGGAGGTTATTGACCTTCCGCGACACGCGACCACCCGTGGGACGGCCCGGAAGTCCAAAACATAATGATTTTGGAACAGGCGGGTTGCCTGGGGGTGGTATGTATGGTGATTTTGATTGCATCGGGCATGGAAATATGGATTACCCGTTAATTATAGCAACCGCCTGCGGCGCAATTGCCCTGTATCTGATGATGCCGCGCGGGCAGTCCTGGCTGGTAAAGCTTGGAGCGCTTATTGGCGTATTGGCTCTGGGCGCGGGCCTTAGTTATCTCACGCATTGGGCGGCAGCGCATTATCCGGCGCAGCATGCGGCCGGCCCGGGCGTGTTCTTCTATGCTTTTGCCATTATCACCTTGGCGTCAGCCGTCGGCGTGGTGTGCCATCCCAAACCCATTTACTCCGCACTTTATTTTGTCCTTATGACATTGGCAATCGCCGGCCTATTTGTACTGCTGATGGCGGAATTCATCGCCATCGTCCTGATTATCATTTATGCCGGTGCCATTCTCGTGACCTATGTATTTGTCATCATGCTGGCCAGCCCCTCCTCCGGCGTAGCGGCAGCGGCGGCGGATTATGACCGCATCAGCGCCGATCCGCTGGTTGCGATATTGGTGAGTTTTTTGCTGCTTGGCACGGTACTGGAGACGCTTTTCACGCACGCGCCGCATGGGTTTATCGCCGCCAGCGCCGCGGGAGTTGCCGCTCATGCCGCACATTGGGGCGGATTGACCGCCCTGGGTAAGAATCTTTATTCGCGTTATACGATTCCGCTGGAATTGGCCGGTATATTAATGACGATTTCACTGGTCGGCGCGGTGGTGATTGCCCGCAAAAACGCCCCGCATTCGCACATGCTTGGTCTGGGAGATATGCCGGCGGAATAACCCGGTAAGGAATAACGATGATAACACACGCAACAAGTTCTCTGTCCGATCCGGTTTTGGTGCGGTATCTAGCGCTGGGGGCGGTGCTGTTTGCCATCGGGCTGGTGGGTTTCATGGCGCGCCGCAATATGATTATGATTTTCCTGTCCACGGAAATCATGTTCCAGGGCGTGGCGATCAATCTCATTGCCTTCAGCCGCTATTATCACAATGCCGATGGGCAGTCGTTTGTTATTTTTTTGCTGACCGTGGCGGCGGCGGAAGCGTCGCTGGCGCTGGGCCTGGTGGTGATGTTGTTCCGCCGGCGGCAGACGCTCAATGTGGATGCGTGGTCGGACCTGCAGGGGTAACACACGCTTTTATTTCCCCGGAAACGCGGTGGTGTAACTGTGTTTCCTGCGTTTGAGGGATATTCCGGAGTTTGAAGTGTTCCAAATTTTCCATCAACTGACGCTTTACCAGCAACTGGAATTGATCGCCGGCGCGATACCCCTATTTCCGCTGGCGGCGATGGTCATCATCGCCCTGCTGGGAGGCAGGGTACTCAAAGGCCGTGCGCATGTTCCTGCGATTATCGGCGTGGCGTGCTCTTTTATTCTGGCGCTGGTGCTGCTACTGATATTTGACGTGGGCCAGTTCAACGGTATCAAGGCGGCCCTGTTCCACATTACCACCGCCAAGGCCAATGAGATTGGCGCTCTGAATCCTGAATTTCTTCAAATGAAATTCGCCACCTGGTTTGGTGCCGGGGGATTAAGCGTTCCTTTTGGCGTCTTCCTTGATCCGCTTTCGGTGCTGTTTGTGACTTTTGTCACCGGCATATCCCTGCTGATCTTTATATATTCCAGCGGTTACATGAACGGGGACTACGGCTATTTCCGCTTCTTCGCATATTTGAGCATGTTTGTGACGGCCATGACCATTCTGGTGCTGGCCAACAATTTTCTGCTCGTTTATCTGGGCTGGGAGGGCGTGGGCCTGGCCAGTTATCTGCTGGTCGGCTATTACTATCCCAAGCGCTCCGCGCGCGATGCCGCCACCAAAGCGTTCATTGTTAACCGCATTGGCGATACCTGCTTTGCCATTGCGATATTCATGATCTACCTGACATTTCATTCGCTTAATTTCGCCAATGTGTTCTATGGCCCGCTGCAAAGTGCCGGTTTCCGTGCGGCGCATCAGTCGATGATGTTCTGGATTCCAATTTTGTTGATGTTCGGCGCGTTCGCCAAATCCGCACAGTTTCCGCTGCATGTGTGGTTGCCGGATGCCATGGAAGGCCCCACCCCTGTTTCCGCTCTGATTCACGCCGCCACGATGGTCACCGCCGGCGTATACCTCATCGCCCGGTGCATGCCCATATTCATGCACGATCTTCCGGTGCTGCATATTGTGGGTATCATCGGCTGCTTCACCGCATTTATGGCCGCCACCATCGCGGTTTGTCAGTATGATCTCAAACGCATCTGGGCGTATTCCACCGTATCGCAGCTTGGCTATATGTTCATGGGATTGGGCGTGGCAGCCGGTTCCGCGGCGGTGTTCCATGTATTTACGCATGCGTTTTTCAAGGCACTTTTATTTCTGGCCAGTGGTTCAGTCATGCATGCCATGGGCGGCGAACTGGATATCCGGAAGATGTCCGGATTGGCCAAGCGCATGCCCATTACCGCGGTTTGTCTGCTGGTGGGGGCTTTGTCTCTCGCGGGATTTCCGGGGTGGGCGGGATTTTTCAGCAAGGATGAAATTCTTTCCGCCGCCATGAATTCCACCTGGAGCGGAGGACCGTGGCTGGCAGCCGTGGGCTTCCTCGTGGCGTTGATCACCGCATATTACACGTTCCGGGCGTTTTTCCGGGTATTCATGGGCGATTTGGTTTTGCCGCAGACTGCCGGTCTGCATGAGCCTTCCGCCTTCGCGTTGCCGGCGGATACCGGCCATGAAAGTCATGGCGGCCATGGCGAGCACGATGCCGGCCAGCATGGCCACGATGCGCACAGCAGTCATGATCAGCCGCGGAATACATCATTCGACGGCCCGATTTCCATGTGGGGGCCTTTGGTCATATTGGCCATCGGCGCCACACTGGTGGGTTGGCTGGGCGTATTCGGAGGCCATGGCGATCAAGGCTGGATACAGAGCTTCCTGGCCCGTGTGCCGATGAATACCGGCATAAGCTATGTGCCCACGCCGCCCGGCGGCCTGCCGCTGCCCAGCAGCGCTATTGAGCGCCTTAGCCCCATGATGGGTATGACCATCGGCGGGGTTCTTGCCGTTCTGGGAATTTTGATCGCGTCCTATTTTCACTGGGTCAATCGCCACGCCGCCGAGGTTGTTAAATCAGCCCTGCGTCCGCTGGTGACATTCCTGGAAAACAAATGGTACATCGACGAAATTTATCATTACGTTATCGTCATGCCGCTATGGTACTTGGGCAAGACGCTTTACGGTGTGGACCATGTCGTCGATGGAATCGTGGTCAACTTTTTTGGATATTTTCCCCAGCTTGTCGGCTGGGTGCTCAAGCCCACACAAAGTGGCCGGTTGCGTTATTACGCCATCGGCATGGTGGGTGGGGTCGCGATGGTGATTCTGGGCGTGTTGTATCTGCTGAGGTAATCCGGGGCGATCGTCGCTGCCCCGGACCAGGAAAAATCGGAACCGAAACGTTATGACTCAATCGCATATAATTTTGCCCGTCATGCTGGCCATTCCATTGCTCGGGGCCGCGCTGATTTTTATGATCAAACCGACGGGCCGCCGGGCACGGGGTGTCGGCTTTCTGGCTTTCTTTTTCGCGGTGGTGCCGTCATTGCTGGGCATTGCGCTACTGACACGCTTTAATTATGCGAACGGCGGAGCCTGGCAGCAGCGCTTTATGTATCCATGGCTGCCGCAATTTCATGTCAATTTTTCGCTGGGAGTCGATGCCATCAGCCTCTGGCTGCTGATGCTCACGCTGCTGGTGACGCCCATGGCGATTCTCGATTCCGTCGGTAAAATCCAGCATCGGCAAAATGAATTTTTCGCGTGGATGCTGGTCAGCTATGCCTGCATGATCGGCGTGTTTATCAGCCATGACGTTCTGCTGTTCTACCTCTTTTTTGAATCCAGTCTGATTCCGACGTTTTTCATCCTCGGCATCTGGGGGCATTCCGAACGGCGCAAGGCCGCGGTCAAGTTCTTCCTGTATGCCTTTGCCGGATCGGTTCTCCTGCTGGCCAGCCTGATCTATCTGGCCTTCGTGCATCAGGAGAAGTTTGGCACCTTTTCATTTGCACTCTCCGATCTGTACCGGGCTGGGCAGGCCTTAAGCCCGGCGCAACAGGGCATGGTTTTTCTGGGCCTCTTGATCGGATTTGCCATTAAGGTGCCGCTGTTTCCCGTGCATACCTGGATGCCCATCGCCGTGACGGAATCACCCACCGCCGGCGCGGTCATGATTTCGCTGGTAAAACTCGGTGCCTACGGTCTGCTGCGGTTCGCTCTTCCGATGCTGCCGCTGGCCGCGGTTCGCTTTGCGCCATGGATCGCGGTGTTGTGCGTGATATCGATTATTTATGGCGGTTTGATCAGTTGGGTGCAGCGCGACATGAAAAAACTCATCGCCTATTCCGTACTGAGCCATCTGGGTTTGTGCATTTTAGCGCTGCTGGCGCTGACTATGACCGGTCTGACCGGATGTGTGCTGGTGATGATCAGCTCCGGCCTTCTTGCGGCCGCCATGCTGATGGTCATGGGTATGATCAATCGCCGGTATCACACGCGCAACCTGCTGGATATTTCCGGTCTGGCGCGGCGCCTGCCCGTGCTCGGATTTTTTGCCGTGTTCTTCTTTATGGGTACCGCCGCTCTGCCTGGATTAATTGGTTTTATTTCTGAAATTATTTCACTCATTGGAACGTATGTCAGCGGCAGCGCCGGCCACGGCGGATTCCTCGGCCCCGCGTATGCCATACCCGCCGCCCTGGGAATGATCCTCGGTGCGCTGTATATGCTTTATTGGGTGGCGCATGTTATTTTCGGGCCGCTGGTTGAAACCGTTCCGGATACGGACCTGGCTCATGATTCCCACACTCCCGCTACGCCGCGCGACTTGTCCGTGCGGGAATGGGTGGTGCTGTTGCCGTTGATGCTGGCTGTTCTTTTCGTCGGCTTGTATCCCGCGCCGGTGCTTGATTCGCTGCAACCGGCGGTGGGGAAAATTCGTCACGAGGTTCTGGCCGCGGTGCGGAAAAATTCCACACCGATTACGGCGATCCACGATTGTGCGCCGCAACTAGTGCCCTGTTCCACCCGTAATTACGGGTGGATTGGCCTCAAACCGGCCAGATGCCAGGAGTCGGCGGCGAGAACCGGGTTCGTAAACCCCTTGAGCCGACGCGACGCCGCAGATGGCC
>JAKBAC010000047.1 GCA_021809365.1 Planctomycetota bacterium
TCAAGGGGTTTACGAACCCGGTTCTCGCCGCCGACTCCTGGCATCTGGCCGGTTTGAGGCCAATCCACCCGTAATTATGGGTGGAACAGGGCACTAGGATCACAACACGGGCCATGGTCACGACCTTTCCGCAGACACAATGCAGCTCGCATTACCTGGAACCCAACACACAGTTGGCCAAAGTAACGCAACGTCTATGCCATCTGCGGCAGGCGTCATTTCAGTGAAATAGCCGAACCGCCCATGCCATCCATCCATGCCCACGGCGAAACCCTGCCGCTACCAGATGATTCTATCCATCCGCGGGTGATCCGCAAAGCGATATTTTCGCAGTTTCGCGGCTGGGCGTGGCAATGAATCCGCACCAGCGTACCGGGACACCCCATCCCCTTGCACCATCTGTAATTTGAAATTGAAATCTCCCCTTTTAGCCGCGTATGCTTGCACCGCGCGTTTTGTGCGGTGGTCGTCGGTGCATAGAAAATAGTAAGCAGACCGCGGGGTTGCCTCATCTTGCGACAGCATCACTTTAGTTCCAGCCTTATGCGCTCTACTGTTCAACTCTCTCCTGACCTCTGCTCTGCGGCAACAGCCGCCGCCGCGCGTGCTTGCACCGGACCGCAGGGGGCGCGGCATTGTTGGCGACAGCCTATCCTCTTGCTTTAGCCGAATTTGCTCTACTGTTCACCTGTTCTACTCACACCTGCTCTAATCGGGCCGCGGCCCGATTCGCTCTACTGCTCAACTCTCTACTGATCTCCTCTCTGCGGCGACAGCCGCCGCCGCGTGTGCCTGGAAACATTGCCACGCCCAAAAACATTACGGCCGGCTTAAGGTGTTGGCTTGTAGCTTGGCGACTGGCTTGCTCTGGCACAAATCGCGGGGCACGGCGGCAAATTGAAATCGCCAATTCCGCGTGCGGGCTGGACGCAGTATATAATGTTGCCATGACGACTGTTCCGGATTCACAAGTCTCTGTACTCAACGCCATTTCCATGCCTTCCTTGAAAGCACTTGATGGTCTGCAACGGTTGTATGGCGAACTGGACCGGGATATTGCGGGTCGCCAACCAGTCTGCAACACCAGTGGACGGTGTTGCAAATTTGAGCTGTGGGGCCATCGGCTTTTTGTCAGCACTCTGGAGCTGGCGTGGTTTCGGAACATCACCCTGCAACAGACAGCCACAAGCATGCCACTGCCATCCAAGCCCCCCACCATGGTCACATTTCCACTACCGCTCTATGCGGAAAATGGTCAGTTCAATCCTGGATGCCCGTGGCAAGTTGATGGCTTATGCACCGCCCGCGAAGCCCGGCCATTGGGCTGCCGAATTTATTTCTGTGATACCACAACCGAGTCCTGGCAGCATGAACGCTACGAATATTATCACCAGGCAATCGCCGCGCTGCATGAAACGTTCCGGTTGCCCTATCGCTATATGGAATGGCGGGAGGCTCTGGCGCTGATTGCCGCGCAATCGGGCTGATCACTGCTTGCCGTCCGAGGGACTTGATCTGCCCTTTTCTCCGAGGCGCGGCTCGGTGCCGTTCAGCAGTCGCCGTATATTGCTGCGGTGCTTGATGGTGATCAGCAGACCGATCAGCCAGCCAGTGGCCATCAACGGCATCAATTGATTCCACGATTGCGGATACAAAAATCCGTCAATGGGGCCGATTTCATGACCGATCACCGGGATCAGAAGCATAAACACCACCACCCCCACCAGGGATGACAGTGAAACAATCCGATACGCCATAAAAACCAGCAGAAACACGACCGCTGCGCCAAGACCCGATAGAGTTAATACCGGCCAAACGCCCATCACCACACCAAAGGTCGTGGCCACCCCCTTGCCCCCCTTGAACCGCAAATAGCACGGGAACACATGCCCGCAAATTGCCGCGGTGGCGGTTACCAGCGGCATCCATAATGGCCCATTCCAATGCCGCACAATCAGATCCACCGTCAATACCGGCCCAAAACCTTTCAGAAAATCCAATAGAAAGGCGTACCAAAAATAGCGCATGCCTAAAACGCGCCCGGCATTCGTGGCACCGATGTTGCCACTGCCCTGCTTGCGTATATCCACGCCACGCATCAGGCCCAACAGCAGTCCAAACGGAATCGAACCGATCAAATAAGCCACAATGACGCTGACCAACGCTATCCACCGCATCTGTGTACCGGGCATAACCATCCTGTAAAGAAAAACATATCACTTCAGCGAGACAATTTTAACCGGGAATTATGGCATCGCAGATATAACGCTTCAAGTTTATCCAAATGCGTCTCCGGCGACAGCGCTTCTGCCGCCGCAACAGCGCGCCGCGCCAGATCAACGCGATCCGGAAATTGCATTTCCACCGCATCCAGTCCTTTCGCCATGGCGGGATATTCGCGCGGCGAATCGACAATGACACCCAGCTTATTTCGCTGAATATAATCGGCACACCCCAGAAATCGTGTACTGATCACCGGCAATCCGTACGCGAGCGCTTCGAGTGCCACCAGACCAAAACTGTCATAAAACGTCGGCAACAGAAGCACGTCGGCGGCACTATACACCGCGCCGGTGGCCTGTGTCGGCCCGATGAATTTCACCCGATCCGCCACGCCGAGCCGAGCCGCCAATTCCACATAATCTCTAATCTTCCCCAGCCCCACCACCATCAGTTTCCACAAGGTCTTGGTTTCCGCCACCGCACGAATCGCCCATGCCAATCCCTTGCGGCGAAAATCATGGCCCACAAATACCGCCACCCGATCCGTTCCGGCCAACGCGTACATATCTCTGAACCATTGGCGATCACGTTGAATCCGTTGCGCCTCGGGCGGTGGTGTCATCATCGGATTTTCAAGCAACGAAAGTTTTTCCGACGCAACGTCGTAAATGGCTTTGAAATCGTTTTCCATCGCCGGGCTGATACACAATATTTTCCACGGTTGCCGATTCGGTCCAGATTCCGCTGCGCGGCGTTCCAGCGACAGCAGGGTGCGCTGCTTGCCGGAGAATTGCAGCATCAATCGCTTCCAAGCGGCGGCCTGCGGGCTTTCACGCGCTGAAATGGCCTGCTGTTGCATCCGCGCATATACGCCGGCATGAGGGTGATAGAAATCTCCAGGCCACGCCACCGTCATGGAATGCGCAATGTCCGGTTGATGCGCTCGACACCAGTCATGCGCCGCACTGCCAAACTGCCGAAAGCCAATACCGGTGCTTAATTTTATCGCCGGTAGTCGATGCACCCGCACCCCATCCGGTGCCGGCACCTCATCAGGCTTTCCCGCATCGGCGGATCGCTGCGCATCGTGCGAAGCCCCCTGATGCGCCGCCTGATATTTATGGCGACGCCGGGCGCTATCATGGCACACCACATGAACGTCGTGCCCGCGGCCAACCAGTTGCTCCGCCAGCCAGAAGGTGTAATTCTCCGCCCCGCCGCGCGAGGGGTCAAAATGTTCAATAATCAAGGCAATTTTCATCATACGCCCTTTCGCCAGTTGCGATTGATCGCCTGCAGTACCATCTCCGGCGTTATACCAGTCATGCAGCGATGGTCAATCGGACATCGCTTCAACTGGCAAGGCCCGCACGGCACGGTAATCGCAACTTGTTGTTCCTGATTGTAAAATATTTCCGCCCAACGTGGGTCGGTCGGGCCAAAAAGCGTGACCAATGGCGTTCCCAATGCGGCGGCAAAATGCCGCGGCCCCGTGTCATTGCATAACACCAGATCAGCGCAGCGTACCAGCTCCTTCATGGCACCCAGGCTGACACCCTTGCCGCCATTGAGTTTGTACAACGGTACGACCCGCGCCACCGCATCCTGCGGCAGGGATGCCAGAATAGCGTCAATCAACGGCCTTTCTTTGGGCGCCCCACCGATAAGAACGCCGGCATTCCGGCCGCCGCTTGAATTCGCCACCGCTCCAGCCACAACGGCAAAACGCTCAGGCGGCCAGCATTTCGATACCCCAAAATGGGCCCCCGGAAACATCATCATCAGAGGTGAGTCCGGGGAAATGCCGGATTGTTTCATCGCGTCAATGGCTTCATTGCGTTCGTCGTCCGTGATACCCAGCACCATCCGCCGATCACTGTCCGTGCTGCCCAGATAATGGCTCAACGCCAGATAATAATCTATCGTCGGAATCGGTTGAAAATTATTCCAGCCCGCCAGCTTGATGCGCCATGCCGCAATCGGCTTTGAATTCAGCGATGTGACACACTGTTCGGACCATCTGCCCGCGGCGATCATTTTCCGCGCCGCATGACGCCGCAACTCCATGCGAATTTCTTCGTCCTCGCGCTTTACCGGGTTAATACAATCCGTCAGGAGCCGGCGGCGACCATCGCGGTTGTAGCCCAAGCGACGTGGAATGCCCGCCCGCCATGCCAGCAAGGCGGTACGCATACTGTTGGGAAGAATCACCGCGAGGTCAAACTTGCGTTTCCTTACCGCGGCGGCAGTTTGCGTGAAATGGATACGCCCGTCCTCTTTGAATATATAAGGCAGTGCCTCATCAATTAACGGCAGACCCGCCAGCACGGGCTGTACCAGTGGTTTGGCCAGACATGCAATGCGCGCCGCGGGATAAAGATTTCGCAAAGCGCGAAGAAACGGCGTGGCCATAACGGCGTCGCCCAGCCATGTCGGCATGATCACAAGGATATGTTGTGGGACAACTGGTAATTTCACACGTTCATTTTCGTCGCTGAAGTGGTACAACGCAATGCCGCGATTACTATATTGCCGGATCGCCGTTTAGCCCTTAATCTCGCAGGTGCGCGGCGCGGCGGGAAGCTGACGCGTGTTCCATCTGACCATCCGAATCAGGCAAAGCCTGTCTACTGATGGCATCACGGGCCGTGGCCGCCAGACCAATAGGATCAAGTCCTACTTCCTTGAGCTGCTCGGGCCGCGTCGAATGACGAATAAATCGATCCGGCAAGCCGGCGCGCATAATCAGCCGAGCGTCCAGACCGTTAGCCTGCGCATATTCCAGAACCGCGGATCCAAAGCCCCCAATAATGGAATGATCCTCAACCGTAATGATCGGCTTGCCCAAAGCAAAAACTTGCCGCAGCATCGCGCCATCCAGAGGTTTACAGAAACGAGCGTCAATGACCCCCACATTCACTCCCTCCGATTCCAGTATTTTCGCCGCCGAAAGTGCCTGATACGCCACAGAACCGTATGCAATGAACGTCGCGGCATCGCCGGTTTTCAAACAGCGCGACTTGCCCCCCTGCTTGCCGATGCTCCAGGGCACCAGCTCGCCCAATGGTTCCGCCGGACAGTTGTCCCGCGGATAGCGAATCTGTACTGGCGATTCCTGTGAGACGGCAAAATCCAGTACGCCGATGAGATCGCGTTCATCCGATGGAGCCATCAGCACAATCCCCGGCTGGCTTCGCAAAAACGCCAGATCACAAAAGCCGTGGTGCACCGCGCCGTCATCACCCACCAAACCCGCACGATCACAACAGAAAATCACCGGCAACCCCTGCAGGCATACTTCCTGAAATACCTGATCAAACGCCCGTTGTAAAAATGTGCTGTAAACAGCGACGATTGGCCGCAATCCGGCCTTGGTCATGCCCGCCGCCATGGCCGTGGCGTGACTTTCGCATATTCCCGTATCGAAATATCGATCGGGAAATATTGGCTTGAGTTTGATCATTCCCGTGCCATCGGGCATGGCCGCCGTTATGCCCACGACATTGGCGTGCTTGCGGCACAAATTGGTCATGGCATCGGCAAAAGCCGCCGTCCAGGAGCGACCGGAACCCTGGTTCATCACCACGCGGCACCCTTCCACGCGGAAAGGTTTGGGGCTGTGGAACGTGGTGGGGTCTTCACAGGCCCATTCATATCCCTTGCCCTTGATCGTTTTAACATGCAATACCGCCGGCGCATTGAGGCTCTTTAACTCATTGAGTTTTTCCATCAGCGCGGGGATATCGTGGCCGTCCACGGGGCCGAAATATTTCAAGCCCAGGTCTTCAAAAATATGCCCCGGCGCAATCGCGTTTTTGAGTCCCTGCTTCACATGCACGCCGATGTCGCTGATCTGCTGGCCATAGGGTATGCGATCCAGAAGTTCCTGCACCCGGCGCTTCACTTCATCATACGTCGTGGTAACGCGCAGATGTTCCAGATAACCCGCGAACGCTCCCTGCGGCTCGCTGATGCTCATGGAATTATCGTTGAGAATAATGAGCATCTGACGTTTGAGCGTTCCCGCATTGTTCAACCCCTCAAACGCCACGCCATTGACAATCGACGCATCACCGACAAATGCGACCACCCGCGTGTCATGTTTTAGCAGGGCGTCCCCGCGCGCCATGCCTACCGCGGTGCTCACCGCCGTGCCGGCGTGGCCAACACTGAAAAGATCAAATTTGCTCTCGCTGGGGTCGGGAAAACCGCAAACGCCCCCCTGCTTGCGTAAAGATGCAAAATTTTTATATCGACCGGTAATCAGTTTGTGCGGATAGCACTGATGCCCGACATCCCATAGCAGCCGATCACGCGGCATATCGAATACGGCATGCAACGCCAGAATGATCTCAACCGTGCCGAGGTTGGGTGCCAGATGACCGCCGTTGGCTCCAACCGTCGCCACTATCGTCTCTCGAATTTCCCCGGCCAATTGAGCAAGTTGATCCACCGACAGACGTTTAATGTCCGCTGGTGATTCAATTCCGTCGAGAAGTCGCTTCATTATGAGATTCTCACAAAACCCTAATACCCCGCAGCATGTAAGAATGATATGCGAGCGCAGCAGGAAATGAAAGCGAATTTTTACATCGCCCGCTTTTTGTGAAGCGGGAGCGTGGCAATAAATCCGGGCGCAGCGCCAAGACGCCCCGTCCCCCTTTAGCCGCGCGTGCTTGCACCGCGCGTTTTCCGCGGAATACCCACGGGAGCCCGGATTTATTGCCACGCCCGTGAAGCGGAAAATCACCCATTTTGATTTGGTATTGCACCGGGTTGTGCGTATAATAATTCTGTATTGGCCATGCTGGCGGAAATAAGCAGGCCCACCAGCGGCTGTTTTTTGCGAGGTGATAAACCATGATAGGGCCTATTTACACACTACCATTGGCGTTGGGTTTTGGAAATCTTTTTGACGGGCCGGACCTTTTAATTGTCCTGGCGATCGCGCTGATCTTCTTTGGAAATCGGCTCCCGGGCGTTGCAAAAAGCCTTGGCCGCTCCATCTTTGAATTCAAGAAAGGCCTTTCAGAAAGCCGCGACGAATTAAATAAGGCTGTCTCTGAAGAACCGCCTGTTGAGAAACCGACGCTTCAGGCACCACCACGAAAAACACCTGAAAATCCCTATCAGGTTAAGCAGATTACCAATGTCAGCGATGAGCCTTGACTTCATCCCGTGGCCGCGTCGGAAGCTGACACGGCACCAATGTTGAGGGCCGCCGACCGGTCGCTTTGGTTTCGGGTGCGGCAAATCTGTGCGCGTGAATGATTAGAATTTCCCTTCCTTCATTATTGCAATAATCGTCATGCGATTATTTCCCGGCTGAAAAGTACCGCTGAATGACTTCGCGATAACGGGGAGGAATTTTCATCGTTGGGATGGGCTTACCCGTCGCCCAAGGTTGCGCTGGTCCGGTGGCAGTTCCCTGCATGTCTGGAATATCCATCACCATGGCGCGTTCCGCGTTTCCGGTACGCTGCAACGTCTGCGGCAATGCGGCGTTGCCTGAACCCCGCTGCCCGACCGATCCACCATGAGCCTCGGATGCCGATGATTCCGTCGATGTGCCCGGCACGCTGGATTTCAGCCATCCTGCATGCGTTTTAAGATACGCCTCAAGCTGCTCATTGAGCTTCTGCAATTCTGGAGCGAAATTCCCCCGCGAAGAGGCGTGAATCGCCTTTGCCGCCGCAATTAACATCGTGCCGGTCCTGGTGCCTATGCCGGGCAAGTGTACGGTAGCCATTATTTCCGCTTTTAACGCCGCGAGTTTCCGGCCCTGCGTTGATCCACTCGTGAGATTGTTGCCGCCGGCACCATTTCCATTTGATTTGGCCGACGAGCCGACAGTCGTGTTGAGCAATCCGCTAACTTCCTGCCGCAGTTTTTCCATCTTTTGCGCCGCGGCCCGCCGCATGAGTTGATCGTGAGTGCCGACCGCTTGCTCGGTTCGTCTGGCCGGCATAGTCTGCCCAGAACGCGAGGACGTTACACGGCCTGGTTGCGGCACTATGGAGGACATATTGGTTTTTGCATTACCCGAAAATGGAGCATGCCCATTGCGCTCGGATGTATGCCACTGTATGGCCTGAGGCACACTCTGAATTGTTGGGTTCGTGGCCTCCGGTGCCGATGAGAGCATCGCTTTTCCAAGAACTGCGGTTATTAACAGCCCCAGCAGCAGCAAACCATTGACCGCCCATAGCCGAGAAAACACCGGAGCCAATTTTACGGAATTCCTCGCGGATAATAAGCCGCCTTCACATGCGCTGGCGGCTTGAGACAATATCCACCTGCTGGCCGCGTCGGATAGCAAAGCCCGGTTGCTATCCAGGTAATCCACCGCCGTTATAAATAAGCCCGGCTTCCGCAGTTGATCTTCAAGGTATACAGCTGAGTCGATCATGCCCGCCCAAGGCCCACGCAGGATGTTCCAGACGCCCACGCTTAAATTCAGCAAAATCAGCGCCCCGATAATTGCCGCGGGCGACAGTCGCAATATCAGCATAGTTACCAAAAGTGGAAACGATAATATCAGACCGACCAGAATGCCGCCCGCGAATCGCCGCGCCGCCAGCCGCCCGTTCAAATGATACCGCCGTGCGCGAAGCGCGCTATGCACCGTATGAATCAGGTGCGGGGCATGGCCAGATTGTGCGGTTACGCTTTGCATAATAAATCATTGTAGACCAAGGGTGCCCACGATTGCCAATTTCTTCTCCGTCCGGTTATCTTGACCATTGTGACAAGACGCTGAAAAAAGGAAAATTCATGACCGCTTATACCTTCTCCAATGTTGCCTGGAATCCGGATTCGGGGTTTCTGCTGATCGCAGGCCCGTGCGTGATCGAAAATCAGGAACTCTGCTTACATATTGCCAGGACCACCGCCGCAATCTGCGCAAAGCTGGATATTGCCTATATTTTCAAAGCAAGTTTTGATAAAGCCAATCGTTCAAGCAGTGGCAGCTTTCGAGGCCATGGTCTGGAACACGGATTGGAAATTCTGCGCCGAGTCAAAGAGACCGTCGGCGTTCCAATCACCACGGACGTGCATGAATGCGATCAGGTGGCCGCAGTAACGCGCGTCGCGGATATTATTCAGATACCGGCGTTTTTGTGTCGGCAGACTGATCTTCTGATTGCGGCGGGCGAAAGCGGCAAGGCTGTGAATGTCAAAAAAGGTCAGTTTATGGCCCCTTGGGAAATGAAAAACGTGGTCGATAAAATCCGCGCCACCGGCAATCAGCAGGTCATGCTGACAGAACGTGGAACTTTTTTTGGCTATAACCGCCTCGTCAATGACATGACCGGAATTCCACAGATGCAGGCTTTGGGAGTACCGGTGATTTTTGATGCCACACATTCCACCCAGCTCCCCGGCGGATTGGGAACCGCCACCGGCGGCCAAAGGCAATATGTCGGACTGCTGGCCAACGCCGCCACTGCCACGGGCGTAGATGGGTTGTTCGTAGAAGTTCACCCCAACCCGGAAAGTAGTCCATCGGACGCCGCGACGATTTATCCCCTGGACCAGCTTGAACGTTTACTCACACGCTGCCTGGCCATACGCGCCGCACTGCGGCAAAAATAACCGTCAGCACCGGGGTTGCGAACAATGCGGGGGTGTCCCACACAACCAAACAATTCCCTCAACTGCCAGTTCCGCTATAATTGCCGACGGACGTGAACTTGCGTGCCGGTACAATACGTCAGGCACGGATTGCTTTTGATTTGGACGGCACGTTGGCGCTGGATACACCCGCCAACCTCATGCGCACAAAATATTCCGACAGGGGCCACGACAAGATGGAGCGACAATGCCTGATTCATTCCAATTTCCGGGCCGACATCCTGCGCTATTGTCCGGCGATTGTCGGAGTGTTGCTGACGGTGGCAGCCAACGGTGGGGCTTTTGCATCGACGCCGGCCCGCACGCCGGCCACAACACAAGCTCAAAAGGTTGTACCCGATAAGGCCAATACGCCGGTGCTCAATATTCTCAAGGCGCTGCAGCACCGAGGGTCCACACTGCATAATTTTCAGGCTCATCTGGTGGTGCAGGTACATCATTTGAGGACCGATGAAAAGGATATGAACATCGGGCATATATGGTATCGGCGGAGCAATGGCAAAACGGAATTTGACATCCGATTCAATATGCTGGTCGTCGATGGAGCCATTGCCAAACGGCATGCGGATCATGATATTGTGTTTGACGGGCGGTGGTTGATTGATCGCAACGGCAGCGCAAAGATTTTCCGGAAAATTGAGATCGCCCCGCCGGGGAAGAAGTTCAATCCCCTGCGACTGGGTCAGGGACCGATTCCGATTCCAATTGGGCAGGACCCGGTGGAAGTGGAAAGGGAGTTTCACGTCCGGTTGCTGCATGATAAAAAAATGCCGGCAAATACGGTGGGGTTGCAACTGTTGCCGCGGGACAAGGCGGCGTTTACTTTTCTGGAAGTCGATTTCTGGCTGGATACCAAGACGTGGCTGCCGATAAAGATTATCCGCATTGATCCTGATGGCACCCCCACCACTGCGCTATTGACCAAGATGGTCATCAACCGGCCGATGCACCATGATTTTCATCTGGCCGCTCCGGGAGCGGGATGGACCGTACAGGTGAAACGTTATCGCCAAAATTAGTAAGGCATCGCGAAAAAATAACCTGAGCATTCTGGCTGGTTCTTTTGGCCGCCGGCGGCGTTGCCCGCTCGTTACAGAATCCATGCGGATATGCGCCTCGCGAGCGCCTTGCCGGCGGTCAAAATTCCTGCGCCATAATTGCTCACGTTATTTCTTCGCGATGCCTAAGTGGATTGCCCCCCGCCGATGTGTCGCGTTGGGAGGCGGGCGGATCAGATCAGCCGCCGAAATAATCAGGCAGAATTTTCTTATGGCTGCTGGGCGGATTGTCGGCGATAAGTGCGGGATCCGTGGTCACAATGATGATCCCCGCCATGGCACCGGGAAACCCGTGTACGCCGGGCCGATGGGCTGGTTGTACACTGTGATGATAAATTTTGGATAGTATGGCATGAACCGGACAGTAGTAGCTGTAGATACCGGGCTTGGAAATCACAACCCTGCAGGTGTGAACACCGGCCTTGGGACCGGTGGTACCCATGAGCATACCGGAATTGATGATGTTATCCGGAAGACCGGTTTGCCGATGGTAGCCATTGACCATGTGATCACCGGTGTCTTCATTTACAAAAACCACCGGTTGCCCCGGATGAACGGCGACCACCGATTCGACAAACGCATTGGCACCATCCATGTGGACGTAGACCGGTTTAAGCGATAGCGCTGAACCCGCCAATTGCGGCTGCGCGGAGAGCGGTCGCATGGGATGCAGCACCAGCAAAGTTGTGGTAAGAACGGCTCCCAGAATAAAGGAAGCCACACCAATTCTCACGGTTGGATTCATTCACATCGCTCCACGCTAAAACCAATGGACCATGATGCACGACCTGTACTATACGATGGCGGCCGCGGTCGGGATCTCCATACCTTCATTTTGTGGACGGCTGCGTGCCAGCCACAGGCAATGGAGAGACAAACTACCTACATAAAGATAGCCAAACATAAATATCAGCATGAAGGGAACGCATGATGCGGCTCGATTAAACCACAGGGCAATGAGCACGCACAAGAACAGATAAATTCCAATGGCCAGTTCCGCAAAGGGAATCCACCGCGTTTTATGCTTGAACGCGCCGGCCCGCGATTTCCATTGATCACGTGATTCGCCTTCAGCGACGCCGTATTTCGGAGTGCGGATAAAATCGCTCTGATAGCCGATCAGCCCTTCTATCACCGCGACGGCGTTGGCGAGGCTGATCCCCATACCGATGGCCATTAGAAAGGGCACAAGCAGAACTCCGGCCAGCCAATTTTCCTTAAGCTCCCGCTGCGCCACAATATAAAATGTGCCGGCGGACAGGGTCAAAATGGCAAAAAGAAACGACATGATCCCCCAGAGCAGAGGATAATTGGCGGAAAAAGAACCTGCCCCGGCGAAGCAAAACGCGGGGAAAAACAGTATGGCAACCATGACGGCAAGTGGATACACCGCACCCGATGTGAGATGGAAGAACGCTTCAACTTTCACCCGCAGTGGGATATTGGATCGCAGAACGGAAGGCAGCAGTTTAATGGCGGTTTGTACACTCCCTTTGGTCCAACGATGTTGCTGTTGCTTGAATGCGGTGATTTCCGGAGGTAGCTCGGCGGGAGATACCACGTCGCCCTTGTATTTGATTTGCCAGCCCTTCATTTGGGCGCGATAGGACAAGTCCATATCTTCGGTTAGCGTATCGTGCTGCCATCCGCCGGCATCGGTAATTGCTGACTTTCGCCAGACACCACCGGTACCATTGAAATTTATATAGCGGCCACTGCGGCTGCGCGCGGTATGTTCAATGACAAAGTGCCCATCGAGAAAAATGGCCTGGGCGCGGGTGAGCAAAGATTGATTCCGATTCAGGTGTTCCCAGCGGGTCTGAACACAACCAGTGGCGGGATCGGTAAACTCATGGATGACCGCGCGCAACATGCCGGGGCAGGGAACAAAATCCGCATCGAAAATCGCGATGAACTCCCCGGTTGCGGAAAGCAGGCCATTCTCCAGTGCCCCGGCCTTAAATCCGCTGCGATCCGTGCGGTGTATATAGTCTACATTGAATCCCTTGTCCCGAAATTGCTGACATGATAATTGGGCGATATGCGCGGAATCATCTGTGGAATCGTCCAGTACCTGAATCTGCAGCAAATCCCGCGGATAATCCAAAGCACAGACCGCGGCGATCACGCGGTGTGATACATATCTTTCATTGAACAGCGGCAGTTGAACGGTTACGCGCGGCAGAGTGGAAAACGCGGTTGGTCTGGGCGGAATTTTCTTTGAGTTCCGATAGTACAAAAACACTTCCCAATACCGGTGCATACCATAAATGGTCAACACAATCAGGCAGGTGAAGTAGAGTGTCAGCGGAACAACCTGTAAAATTTCCTGCATCAGTCGTTATCCTGACGGCCCGCTTGGCCGCATTTCAAAACCAACAAACATTAGCGCCGCGTCATAGCTTCATACGCTGCATACCAGAACATGAGTTTAAGTCCTGTAAATGCGGTTTGCAATGGTGGCATCGTTAAACATGCGCTTTTATGAATTATTTGCTGGATAGCTTCGGATTATGACCATCGTCGTGAATTGCGTATTGATTTTGAATACGCACAATCAAGGATTTGGCGAAAGGAACATCCAGTTGGCCGGGATTCCACGGCACAAAAAAACCATCGCCGCTTTTCCGCGGAAGGATGTGGTAATGCGCATGGCCAACCGATTGCATGGCCTGCGCGCCGTTATTCTGGAGAATGTGACAGGCCGGCGCATCGACCGCCGCGCATACAGCCCTGGCCAAACCAGGAAGCCGCCGCGCAATTTGAGCGCCGAGTTCTGGCGGCATGTCAAAAATATTACCGACATGCTGTTTTGGAATCACCAGCGTATGACCGGTTACTACCGGACCAATATCCAGAAAACACAGGATAAGCTGATCTTCATAAATTTTATGGCACGGAATTTTCCCGGCGGCGATTCGGCAAAAAATACAAGACGCATCGTATGACGAACTCTCAGACATTTAAAACTCCGAACCCGGACAAGACCAGAATGCTGTTGGCGATATTATTCGGGCTTAAGATTATTCAACGTCTGTTGAATATCCGGAAATAGCCGGCGCTCCAGTTCACCAATTTTTTCCACGCGCCGGGCGTGGCGGCCATCTTCAAACGGAGACTTCAACCAGACGGTGACAATGCGGCGAATTAATTCTCCGCCGAGCAAATCGACCGCAAGGCACAGCACATTGGCATTGTTGTAGCGGCGGGAAATTTCCGCGGTAAGCTCATCATGGCATATCGCCGCGCGAATGCCGGGGATCTTATTGGCCACGATGGACATGCCGATGCCGCTGCCGTCCAACAGAATTGCCAACTGAGCTTTTCCGCGCACTACCGCCAATGCGGCGGGAACCGCGAAGTCCGGATAGTCACACGCCTTGGATTCCAAAGTTCCGAAATCCTCAACTCCATGCCCCTCCTTGCGCAATTGGTCAAGGAGTGACTGTTTAATATCAAAGCCGCGATGATCGCAAGCCAAGGCAATGTTCATAACTCCAACTCCGCTAAGCGTTTGCCAATCAGGTGTTCAATCCGCCGTGCCGTTCGTCGGTAGACCTGCTCACCGCGGCCTATCGGATCATCAATATCCCCGTCGGGATCCAGTGTCACGGTTCTTTCACCGGCCAAAGGCGAGCGGGACACGATGTCGTCCCGGTGCGATTGCGTCATTGTATAAATCATATCGGCACGACGCAATAACTCATCGGTCAGCGGCGCGGAACGATGTTTTTGAATATCCGCTCCGAGTTCCGCGGCGGCCCGCACGGCTTCCGGAGCCGCCGGCATTCCACTGGAGGCATAAAGGCCCGCCGAACGAATCACCAGATGCCGCCGTGGCAACTCCGACAAGGGAATGCCCAATTTTTCCGCCAGCAGCCTGGAGGCCAAACCGGCCGCCATCGGTGATCGACAGGTATTCCCGCTGCAAACAAATACCAGCACCATTTCCGCCGATCGCTGAATAACCCGCTCTGCCACTGCGCCTTCGCGTAAAACATCCAGCACATCTCCCCTGATTCGTATAAGGGTGGAAGGTTGCTCATAGCGCGGCGGCGGGCCCGAAATAACTACCGCCAGTTGCTCTCTTATGGTCGGCGGCAAATTCTCCGCTCGCTCAATGCGCTGATTTCCCGCAGCACCCATAATGGTTACAGGAGTTTCCGCGACCGCAATCATGCGGCGTGTAATTTCCGTTTCGGTGCAGCGAAAGGTCAGATAGCCATCCGTCAGCGCCGCATCCGCGCCGGACTGTCCAAGCAGAGCCTGCAATCGCGACATATCTCCGGCATCCGGCAACACTTGAATTGCCACCGGCCCGGGCCATAACCGCTTCATTAGCCGACGTGCCAGCGGCGCAATCCGCGCCACATAAGCGGAAGGGCCATTGGTCGAAGCAACATGAATGACCCAGGCGGGCCGGCCTTGAATATTGAGCAATTGCTGAAGTGCCGCCAGCGCTGAAGAACTGGTTAACGCCGCGCCAATGCCATAAACCGTTTCCGTGGGAAGCCCGATTAATTTCCCGGCGCGCAGCGACTGCGCCGCCGAAGCAATCAAAGCCTCATCGGGCGGACCGGAAGGTGCTGTCGGCAGGGAATTCATTTACCGCTTGTCCGGATAGAAGGCGTTGTAAAAGAGCGCATAATTGTTTCGCACCATATTGCATAAATCCCGTCCGAGCACATCGACGAAATCCGGCGTCACCGGCTCCACTTTTGCGCGGATGCGGTGGTCGCCGTAAATCGTGTGATATTGATCATTTTCCTGCGTCATCTGCGTGACGTGATTGAAATCATGTTGAAAATATGGCTCTTCGAGATACTCATAGACACGCTTCATCACATCCTGCGGATTGGTTGTGAGGTCCTCAAAACGCACAACATGCAACTGCCTGATCAGATTAATCTGAATCGCTTCAATCAGGCGGCCAATGGCAATGCCGACCGGCGGACCATTCAGCCAGCGCATGACGCGGTTGTTGACCGTAATCATCGTCAGTGTGCCGGTCACCTCATCGGCGTCCGCACGATCGCGGTTTTTCCGATAGAGTTTTTCCATGGACGAAAGAATCGCCCGCAAGTCGCGGACACAGACGATATATTTTGGATTCGGGACAAATTGCTTGACCCAATCATGATAATGAAACCAACTCCGGCATTTGTCCACGCAGACGGGCTTGTCGGTGACGCCTTCATAAAAGCCGTTGATGGCGTATCGGCAGTAATTCAGAAAACCCTTCTGCATCAGGTCCGGATCCTGTGCTTTGAACTCCGCTAATTCCGTATAGTATTTTCTGGAAGCCAGCATGAGATCAATCACACCGCTGGTGGGCGTGCAATAAAATCTGGGATTCTGGGCCAGAATATTCTGCATCAGCGTTGACCCTGAACGCGGCAATGAGGCGTTGAACACTATTTTTCTGTCGAACATGATCCTTGTCCTTTCAACTGATTTTACCTGACCTTACAAATCAAGGCGAAAGTATACACGAACACACCGCCGTGCAAAACTCTCTATCACAGGCCGGAGAAGGGCCCTCTTTCACGGCTTGGGTGCCGGCAAAGGCTCAATGAATTTGGCCTTCTGAGCCAGCACACGAATAAATTCGCGCCGCGTGGGATAATTGATACCCCATCCCTGAACAAACACCAGGGCCAGAAGCACACCCATCTGGAACATACCGTTACGTTCGGCGGCGGAATGATCACGTTGAAACGCCGCCTTGTAACGTGCGGCCCGCCCGGCGTCCGTATCCACATATTGCAGCCAGAGTTGATGCTCGCGCCGCACGGATGGATCAATCTGCAACATCTGCCCACCCAGCAACACCGCCAGAACCACCACCCCGCCGAGGCGCAGCCAAACCCACAGATTCATCGCATTGAGATGGAACGCCATTTGAAATAACAGGGAAAACAGCATGAGAAAAAGGCAGACCAATTGAAATATTGAAAAGTATTGCAGAATCCCCCCGAAAATCGCCCCGGCCAGTTCCTTGGACTGATTCAAATGCGGGTTGATCGTCGCGGCATGAATACCGGCGGCGGATATGGTATTGAAAATCTCCGGTGCCACCAGCACCCCAAGAATCAGCAGGCCGCCGAAATAAATCGACAAGCCCAGCCAGAACAAAACCTGTGTCAAACGAAACCCGGCCACTCTGGCGACTCCAAAGACTCGTGCATTCTATCAAAAAAAGCAAATCGCGCCATCACCAGTGCCCTGTCCCCCCATAAAAGCGTGTATTCCGCCGTGACAACGCACATAAGAAAGCCGGCCCCAATAAACTTGTTTGGTTGACTAAAATATGCCTGGCCGGTGTGATAGCTCTTATGGTGACAACTGGTGCCTTGATTCTGGTTATTGAAGATGATCCGGCGATTCGGCGGTTTCTGCGAATCTCCATGGAAGGCCAGAATTATCGCGTGCTGGAGGGGACTACCGCGGCGGAGGGCATGCGGCTACTGGGCCAGGACGCTCCCGATGCGGTAATCCTGGATCTGGGACTGCCGGACCGTGATGGTCTGGAATTGCTCAAGGAAATCCGTCAACTCTCACAGGTTCCGATTATTATCGTTTCAGCCCGCGGGCAGGAACGCGGAAAAATCGATGCCCTCGATGCCGGAGCGGATGATTATCTCACCAAACCATTCGGTGTGGGCGAGCTTCTGGCCCGGCTGCGATCAGCCTTGCGGCGGGCGGCTGATATTCACCGGCCTGTCCGGGGCATGCTGACGGTGGGTGATATCAGCATGAATCTGGATTCACGCGAAGTGACCGCGGGCGGAAAAATTGTGCATCTGACCCCGCATGAATACCGGCTGCTTCTGGTACTGCTGCGGAATGCCGGAAAAGTCATGACCCACAAGCAACTTCTAAAGGAGACGTGGGGAACCGGTTACGGATTCGAAACGCATTATGTGCGCGTGTATATGAATCAGTTACGCAAGAAATTGGAGCCGGACCAGTCCCATCCCAAGTACATTCACACAGAAACCGGCGTTGGATATCGCTTTAATATGGACGAATAGACAGCGGTTCGAGGCGCTATCTCCCAATTCTGAAAATCCGGATGATCCAGACACCTTCCCTCGCCCCAATCTATCTCCAAATACCGCCGCTCCTCCCGCCCCTTTCAATCCCCCATACGCGCTCATAAATCAGGATCCACAGGCTCCTCGCGCGGATCATGCCAGGATGTGCCGTCAGCCAACACCGATTCCGCCTCCGCCGGCCCCCATGTATTCGGGGCATACGGATGAACCGGGGTTATATTTCCAAGTATCGGATCCACAATCCGCCAGGCCTCTTCCACCTGATCTTCACGGGCGAAAAAGTCTGATTTACCACTGGCCGCATCCAGCAGCAGCCGCTCATACGGTTCCATTTCATCGTGCGGATGCCGTTGGGCGATCAGTTCCACGCTGGTGCCCTCCAGCGCTTCGCCGATTTTTTTCACGCGCAAGCCCATGGCCAGAACCACCTCCGGACTTAGCCGGAATCGCAGGTGATTACTGCGCCCCGCATTGGCCTCACGAAAAACGCGCTGCGGCGGCTTCCTGAAATCCACAACAATTTCCGTACACGACACCGGCAGACACTTGCCGGTGCGGATATAAAATGGCACACCCGCCCAACGCCAGGAATCGATCCACAATCGCACCGCCGCGAAAGTTTCCACGGTTGAATCCTTCGCCACGCCCGTTTCATCGCGATATCCAATAAATTGCCCGCGCACCACATCCTGCGGCGTAAGCGTCCGCACCAATGTCAACGCTTTCGCCCGCTCATCACGCAATGGTTCGCCTTCGCCCGCCGGTGGCTCCATCGCCAGACAGGCAATCAGTTGCATAATATGGTTCTGCAGCACGTCACGAATCGCGCCGGCCTCTTCATAAAAGCTGCCCCGCCCCTGCACACCCATATTCTCAGCCATGGTAATCTGAACCGATGCGATATAAGTGCGGTTCCATAACGGCTCCAGCACGGCATTGGCAAAGCGGGAATACAAAAGACTTTGCACCGGCTCCTTGCCCAGATAATGATCAATACGAAAAATCGCATCTTCAGCGAAATATTCCCGCAGCGTCGCGTTGAGCCTCCGAGCGGACTCAAAATTCCGCCCGAACGGTTTTTCCACAACAATCCGCGCGCCTTGATGACATCCGGATTTCGCCAAACCCGCGCCCACAGTGGCAAACATGCTCGGCGGAATTGCCAGATAGTGCATGGGATGTGCGGCACCATTCAACGCTTTTCGCAATTGTTGAAATGTCGCCGGATCCTTGTAATCGCCATCCACATACTTAAGCAGAGAATACAGCTTTTCCAGCGCGGCTGGATCGGCCCCGCCGCCATGTTCATCCAGACTGGCCTTCGCACGCGCCTTGAACTGTTCAAGATTCCAGCCCTGTTTGGCTACACCAATGACCGGCATACTCAAATGTCCGTGCCGAATCATGGATTGCAGCGATGGAAAAATTTTCTTATAGGCCAAATCTCCGGTGGCCCCGAAAAACACCAATGCGTCAGCTTGATCCACCAAAGCAATTCTCCTGATAAAATTTCCAACGGCTCCATTCCATGTTGACGCCTCTCCACCGCGCCTCGCCAATCCGTCATGATGGCCGTGACAGAATCCTAAGGCATCGCGAAGAAATAACGTGAGCAATTATGGCGCAGGAATTTTGACCGCCGGCAAGGCGCTCGCGAGGCGCATATCCGCATGGATTCTGTAACGAGCGGGCAACGCCGCCGGCGGCCAAAAG
>JAKBAC010000217.1:0-3046 GCA_021809365.1 Planctomycetota bacterium
CTACACCAGCGTGGGTGACCAGAGCAATATCGATCCGTGGCATCATGCTGCGGATATCATGAAAACGGATCGGGAGAAAATCTGGCGGTATAACCTGGATGGGTCAGGGAAAACGCTTTGGTGCACCGGCATACGCAATACCGAGAAACTTTTATTCCGCCCCGGCACGCACCAGTTGTGGGGTTGTGATGAAGGCAGTGATCAGTTCGGCCATCCGCTGGGCGAAAAATGGCCCGATCAACCCATTACCGATCACAATCCACCGGAGGAATTCAATCATTACATTCGTGGTAAATTTTATGGCCATCCGTTTATCACAGGTAACGACATTCCGCGTTATGAATATGTAAAAATGTTTGAGAAAACGGGGCATCCCAATATTATCAAACTGGCGGCGGAAACCGTTGTGCCGTCGTATGATCTCGGTGCGCACTGGAGCGCCATCAGTTTTCTGTTCTTTACCAATAATAAATTCCATGGTGTCCCCATGGGTGATGCGCTGGTCTGCTGCCACGGTTCGTGGGATAGCGTAAAACTCGTAGGTTACCGCCTGCAACTCATCAAATTTGATCCCTGGACCGGTAAACCTTACGGCTCACAGATCATGGTTTCCACGCTCGGCGATCACGGCAAAAAGGTGCTGGCCCGCCCGGTAAACTGCCTGGAAGATACGGACGGCTCGGTAATATTCAGCTCCGATTCCAACGGCTGCATTTACCGCCTGTCATGGGCCGGAAATGGTAATGCGCAATGAGTGCAGCACGAGCACGGATTGGCGCGATAAAGGCAGTTAACGACGATACCGCCGCTACTGATACTTCTGATATTACTGAAAATACTGCCATTACTGTCACGTATGATAGTCAGCATTGATGGCGATATATTCGCGCGATAAATCGCAGGTATAGACCCGGCAGGTGCCTTTTCCCCCAACACCAAGATTCAGCGTTATATCTACCGCGGATCGCTGCATGACCGATTGAACTTCTGCTAACGATGCGTCGGCCGGCCGGCCATTGCGAAATACTGTTATTTTTCCCACCTGGCACTGCGCTTTATCAGGATTCATTTTAGCCCCGCTGTATCCGGCGGCACTGACAAAGCGGCCCCAATTTGGATCGCCGCCGTGAATCGCCGTTTTCACCAGCGGACTGTTGGCAATGGCCATCGCGGCGCGCCGGGCATCGGTATCGGTGGAGGCACCAAGAACATGCACGGTGACAAGCTTGGTGGCACCTTCGCCATCGGCTGCGATTTGCCGCGCCAGAGAATCGCATAGCTCTTCCAAGGCGCGCGAAAAGGTGCGACAGGACTGCGTCCCCGGTTCAATGCGCGGGTTTTCCGCCATCCCATTGGCCAGCACAGCAAAGGTATCGCTGGTGCTGGTGTGCTGATCCACGGTGACACAATTAAATGTGCTGTCGGCGGAATCTCTTACGGCGGCGCGGAGGGCGGATGGGCTGATCGCGGCATCGGTGGCAACATACGCCAGCATGGTAGCCATATTCGGGGCAATCATCCCGGAACCTTTGCAGCATCCGGCCAGAGTAATCATCCGGCGCCCTGATTTAATTTGTGTAAAAGCGGTTTTGATTTTCAGGTCCGTCGTGAGAATGCCATGCGCAAATGCGTCACCGTGCTCGGCAGAGTCTCCAATGTGTAATGCGAGATCATCAATTCCCTGCCGGATTTTTTCCATCGGCAGAAAATGCCCGATTACCCCCGTGCTGAAGGGCAGCACGTTGCGGCCTTGCATAACCATGCCGCGACTGGTGAGCACTTCGGCGCTGCGTTGGCACATTTCCCGTGCATCAAGCACCCCTTGCTTTCCCGTGCAAACGTTGGCACAGCCACTGTTGATGATGCAAGCGCTTACCTTACCGCCGCGAATATGCTCTCTACCGACAACCACCGGTGCACCCACGACCTTATTGGTGGTGAAAACCGCAGCCGCCGTGGCCGGAACGCGGCTTACCAGCATGGCTAAATCCGGCTTGCCGGATAGTTTGATGCCGCAATGCATGGCTCCGGCGAGAAAACCCTTCACCGCTGTAACGCTTTGATTGTCCATGGTTGATCAATTCCTTGAGTGTTCAGGATTCCGAAAACTGCCCCGCACCAATGCACAAATACAGCACCGCCATCCGCACCGCCAAGCCGTTGCTGACCTGCCGCAGAATCGCGGATTTTTCACCATCCGCCACCGCGCTGGTAATTTCCAGCCCCCGGTTCATCGGGCCGGGGTGCAGCACCAGCACATCGGCCCGGCAGCGCTTTAAGCGTTCGTCATTGAGGCCGAAATAGCGGCTGTATTCCCGCACGCTGGGAAATGCCGCGCTGGTTATGCGCTCAAACTGTACGCGTAACATGTTAATGACATCAACTTCCCCCAGGATGGAATCAAAATCATGCGTGACCTGTACGCCAAACTCGGCGAAGGCCGACGGACACAGTGTGGTGGGGCCTACCAGCGTGACTTTCGCGCCCAGTTTCGTTAAAGCCCAGAGATTACTGCGGGCCACACGCGAATTGGCGATGTCACCCACGATGGCCACATGCAGATCGCTGATCTTTTTGCCGCGCTGCCGACATGCCTCCCGCATGGTAAATAAATCCAGAAGTCCCTGTGTGGGATGTTCATGGCTGCCGTCCCCGGCGTTAATGACGCTGCATTGCACCAGCCGGCTAAGCACTTCCGGCGCGCCGCTGCTGCGATGCCGGATGATAATGGCATCCACGCCCATGGCCACAATACTGCGGGCGGTGTCGATGAGTGTTTCCCCTTTGCTGACCGAACTGGTGGAAACCGAAAAATCCACCACGTCGGCGCTCATACGTTGCGCAGCCAGGCGGAAACTGGTTCGGGTTCTCGTGGAATCTTCAAAAAACAGATTCACCACCACTTTGCCGCGCAAGGCCGGCACTTTTTTGATGCTGCGCGTGGAAACTTCCTTCAGTGCCTCAGCGGTATCCAGTACCGCCATAATTTCCTGACTTGAAAGCGCTTCCAGGGTCAGCAGATGGGGGCGAGTCCAGGTGGCGATTT
>JAKBAC010000217.1:3056-4012 GCA_021809365.1 Planctomycetota bacterium
TGCGGCGGCCGGGGCGGCGGAATCCACCACCACGGCATCATCAGAATCAATGGGCTTTAAACTCACGCGCACGCGGGATTCATCAGGAATTTCCAGGCGTCGCCCGACAAAATCCGCGGATATCGGATATTCTCTTCCGCCGCGATCCACCAGCACCGCCAGACGGATAAACCGCGGTCTGCCAAAATCCATCAAAGCATCCAATGCCGCCCGCACGCTTCGCCCCGTGTGCAGCACATCATCCAGCAGCAACACGGCGCGGTTGTCAATGCGGAAATTCATTTCTGTTCCCATGGGAATAATAATGGATCGATTCCCCACAACATCGTCACGGTACATCGTAATATCCAGTGCTCCCACTTCCAGTGTCCGCCCGGTTTGAGCGACAATGGCCGCCGCGATCCGCTGGGCCAGAATCTCCCCCCGGCGGCGTATGCCCACGAGGGCCAGCGGAGCGCCGGACATGAGCTCGCCGGCGGCCAGAATCTCTTGAGAAATCTGTCTTACCGTCTGCGCAACATCTTCAGCGGCCATGAGTTTCTGCATGTCCTTGAGATTACCCGTTGCTGCCCGGTACAGCAAGTTGTAGGGATTTTTTCAGAGTTCTGCGTTGGGAAATAAAAAGGGCCGGCTGTTTTGCCGGCCCGAGCAATCGCCGGGTTGCGATCCCGGCGCGCCGGGACGATTCTTGGCCTCTTAGCGGAATATCGCGTTATCGAGCACCGTGGTGATAACCCGGTGGTTGGTTCGCGGCACTGGATTAACCACCGGATTAACCATCCGGTGCTCTACAAGCAGGCGCGACGATGGCGTTACTCAACGCCCAGGAAATTAATCGCGTTGATTTCCGAACATCATCAGCAGGAACAGGAACATATTAATGAAGTCCAGATACAAATTGAAGGCAGCGCTAACGGCCGCTTTCTGGCTTGCCTGGGTGCCGTTCGGGCCGGCCA
>JAKBAC010000048.1 GCA_021809365.1 Planctomycetota bacterium
TTCCATTTGTCGGATCATTGTGAATCCTCCTTGATTCGTTACCGCATCCTTGGCCTTGGCCGCCACAACGGCGACCTTCCACTTCTAATCCTAACCCAAAACCGCCAACAATAGGAGTTACACCCCGATAAGCCGGAGTTGCACCCGGTTATGCGACACCGGGCGGAAAAACTGCTATAACTTCCGCACGAAGGGTGCCGCGTCTGACGACGTTACGCCCGCAATGACTTGGAAAGCGATACAGGAAATATCATGGAAGTTGGAATAGTCGGATTACCTAACGTCGGAAAATCGACGCTGTTTAATGCTCTAACCAACGCCGGTGCTCTGGCGGCCAATTATCCATTTGCCACAATTGAGCCGAATGTCGGTGTGGTGGCTGTGCCTGACCGTCGGCTCGAACAGATACGCCAGTTAATTGCCACGGAAAAAACCGTGCCGGCGCTCCTGAAAGTGGTGGATATCGCCGGTCTGGTGAAGGGGGCCAGCACGGGTGAGGGCCTGGGTAATAAGTTTCTTTCCCATATTCGGGAAGTGGATGCCATATTGCATGTTGTCCGATGTTTTGCCGATGGCGATGTGATGCATGTGGATGGCAAAGTTGATCCACGGCGCGACATTGAAACGGTGGATATGGAACTGATGCTGGCGGATTTGGAGAGTCTGGAAAAGTCCCTGGATAAGCAGCGCCGCAATGCCCGCGCCGGTGATAAGGAAGCCATTGCGTCCGTTGAGGTCATGGAGAAGCTCGTGGAAGCCTTGAAGCAGGGCAAGCCCGCGCGTTCTCTGGCACCGTGGAAACCCGAGGAATGGAAAATCGTCCAGACCTTAGGCCCGATTACCGCCAAACGCGTGTTGTATATCGCCAATGTGGATGAATCGGATCCGCATGGTCAGGGGCCTCTAGTCAACGTGGTGCGCCGCCGGGCTTTGGAGGAAGGCGGACTTGTCGTGCCCGTTTGCGCCAAACTGGAATCCGAACTGGCCGAATTAACTCCGGAGGATCGCACCGCGATGCTCGCCGATCTGGGCATGACCGAACCGGCCCTGGATACCGTGGCTCATGAAGCGTATAAACTGCTGGGCCTGCAGAGCTATTTTACCGCCGGGCCTAAGGAAATTCGCGCCTGGACCATTCCGGTTGGAGCAACAGCTCCGCAGGCGGCCGGCGTGATTCACTCCGATTTTGAAAAGGGCTTTATCCGCGCGGAAGTCTACAATTTCACCGATCTGCTGACGTATAAAAACGAGGCCGCGATTCGCGCGGCCGGCAAGCTGCGATCGGAAGGAAAGAGCTATATATTCCATGACGGCGATATTGCGCATTTCCTATTTAATTCCTGAACAATTTCAGTGTGCTGGACCCGCACGGCTCCCCATGATCGCGGCGAATCGCTCGTGGCGTCTCAAGTCGTTTGCAACACCATGAGTCACTGGCTTGTTATCGGATAATGACGAACACGTTACACCTGAGGCGGACGCCGGAGGTTGAGGTCCGGCTTATATTTTATCGCGGTCCTGACATATAAGGGAAAGTGATGGATCATATATCAATCATTTATTTGGATAATTAGTTTAATGCGTCTATAGTTCCTTTGTGCGTTTCGTGAAGACTTTTTGAAAAGGAGATTTGCATGACCGCAACACAACAGGACGTGACCTCAACTTCCATTCAACGTCGTAAATTGCTGGGCTGGCTGGCTTGCGGATCAATCGCGGGTGCCGCGATGATGGCGCTGCCCGGTGCCGCCCACGCCGCCGATTCGCTGGAAGGCCCGTCATTGGAGCCGCATGGTGCCAATAGCCTCGAAGCATTAACCGCCAAACTCGCCGCCGCCCCGCGCCGCAGGGATTTCAAGACGGTGCCCATGATTCTCACGCATGCGGATCAGTGGGACAGTGAAGCATTGGAGGCGTTGCTGAATTATCGCGCGAAACCCAAGCAGGTATGGGATAACACCGACATCGCCAGCCCCTGGCTGAATCTGATGCGTAATAGCCTCAATGCTCAGATATGGTCTTTCCATCATCCGGATTTTCTGGCGGTCTCCGCCAATCATGGAACGTGCCATTTGGCGCTGTGGGACCAATATATCTGGGATAAATACAATCTTCCCGCCATGATCGGCGGCAAGTTCAAGCGTAATGTATTTCTGGATATTCCCAAGGCCATGGATGGTAAAACCACGGCGGATTTTAACGATCCAGCCGGATTGTTTTCGCCGGAGTCCAACTGCATTCCGCTTTTGATGCGGCGCGGTGTCGTATTTATGGCCTGTCATAACGCAATTTGGGAATTTTCCGGCGGCCTGATGGCTAAAGGGCATAATCCCGATCATTTAAGCCATGAAAAGCTTGCGGCGGAATTGACCAATCATCTGATTCCCGGAGCCGTCTTAACACCGGGCATCGTGGGTACGATTCCTCAACTGGAACTCGCGGGTTACAGCTACACCAAATAAGGAAAATAAGATGTTGGGAAGAATGATCATCGCGTGGATCATGTTGGCCACCTCTGCAGCCGGCGGTGGATCGCTTTGGGCCAACACCACCCAGGCACCCGCCGATTGGCAGGGGCATGTATATCCGCCAAGTTACAAGGAAGACATGTTTCCACCATGGAGTGGCGGAAAAAATAATTCCGCCGTCAACAAGGGCTTCAGGTTCACCGTGCCGGAAGTCGACGACATGCCCGATTTTCATGGCGATCCATTACATGCCAAACTGGTATTGTACATAGGCGGCAACTATTATTTCGCCGTCGCTCCGCTGGTGACGGCATTTGAAAAATTGCATCCGAAGCTTCAGGGGAAAATTTTCGCCGAGACTTTGCCACCGGGTATCCTGTTGCGACAAATCAAAGCGCATGGTCGCATCACGGTGGGAAATATGACCTTCAGCGCTCCGCCGGACGTATATGCGGCCGGTTTGCTGAAAGTCAAAACGCTCATTGGCAAAGGACTCTTGCGTGGACCGGCGGTCAGCTACGCGACCAATGATCTTACGATCATGATTCCCAAAGGGAACCCAGGCCATGTTCATTCATTGCGAGATTTGGGCCGTCCGGGTCTGCGTTTGTCCATGCCGAACCCGGCGTGGGAAGGCGTGGCTCGGCAAATAAAGTTATCTTTGATAAAGGCCGGCGGGCCGGCGCTTGAAAAGATGGTGTATCGGACCAAAGTGAAGGATGGTCAGACCATTCTCACGCACATCCATCACCGTCAGACACCGCTTTACTTGATGCAAGGCTTGGCCGATGCGGGTGTGACGTGGAAATCGGAGGCGATCTTTCAAGAGCAAATCGGCCATCCGATTGCGGATGTGCCGATCCCGGCTAAATACAATACCACTGCGATCTATGCCGGGGCGGTATTGAAAAATGCCCGGCATCGACACGCCGCCTTGCAGTGGCTGGCGTTTCTTACGTCACCAGTGGCACAGGCTATTTTTGCCGGATATGGTTTCAAGCCGGTGGCGGTAAAGGTGTCCCAAGTTCAGCCGGTGGGGACTGTTAACAGGGTGATTATCGCCGATGGGGCGGTAGCCGCGCTACGGCCAAGCCCAAGAATTGCTACGCCGTTTACGCCGCCGCCACAGTCTGAGATTCCGGGAGGCAAGCTGGGCCAAATGGTCAGGCTCGGTGAGGACATCTTCGTCAACACACGGAAATATGCCGGTAAGTATGTAGGCGATGGCTTAAATTGTGAGAATTGCCACCTGCATCGCGGGCGGCAGGCCTACTCCGCACCACTGTGGGCCGCGTATGTAATTTATCCGCGCTACCAGCATAAGGCCGGTCGGGTCGTGACATTTGCTAAACGTATTCAGGAGTGTTTTCAGTTCAGTATGAATGGCCACGCCCCACCTGCGGATGGCAAGGTCGTGACAGCACTGATCAGTTACAGTGCGTGGCTGGCGAAAGGAGCGCCCATCGGCGCGAACCTGTCGGGCCGGGGCTACAAGTTTCTCCAACTGCCTCCGCTGAAGCCCGATATCGTCCGCGGAAAGACGGTTTTTACGATCAATTGCCTGGCTTGTCATGGAGAAAATGGGCAGGGCCTGAGGATCAATGGTATCTATAGATATCCACCGTTATGGGGACGAGATTCATTTAACTTCGGTGCGGGCATGGCCAAGGTTAGAATGGCCGCCGCATTTATTAAGGCCAACATGCCGCTGAACAATCCCGGCAGTCTGACCAATCAGCAGGCTTGGGATGTGGCGGCGTATGTGGACAGCCACCAACGCCCAGCCACACCGCTTAAGTCACCCTCCAAGAAAAAATAAATGGAGCCGATGCTCTGCCGCAGATGGCTGGTTTCCGACCAACTTTCCGGGCGGGGCAAGGGGGCCGTGGGCTTTATCACTCATTGTCAACGTATGCACACGCAATCCTCCTCGCCTCGCGCCCGCAACCTTTTGGCCATCCGTTAACCCGTCATTACGGCTGGAACAGGGCACTGCATCCCTTACGCAATAGAACCATGCTGTCGGCGTTTGGAAGTGTATGAATCATGCACCTGTTGATCGTTGGGGCCGGCGTGAATTTCTCCTGGCCATGGCTGCTGCCGCTATCACGACCGTCCGGTCGAAATATACCTCGGCCGATCCGCAGACGGCGTCGGCTTCCGCTGATTCGGTGGAGGTTCTGCTGGAGCAGGGCCATGGGCTATCTTTAGTCGCGCCAGGTACGTTAGAGAATATTCTTCCAATTATCGGTACGGGCGGACACGCCCATACGTATCCCGGCGCGACAACCCCTCTTGGACTGGTGCAATTAAGTCCCGATACTTCCGGACGCAACCATCCCATGTATAAATGGTATGGTTGGGATCATGATGGCGGGTATCACTATCCCGATGATATTATCAAAGGATTCAGCCATACGCATACTTCCGGTACGGGCGGCCCGCAACTTGGTGATGTCCTGGTGATGCCTGGTGTCGGGGACGTGCAGTGGGTGCCGGGGCAGCCGGGACACGGATTTTCATCGTTCTTCTCTCATCAACAGGAAATCTCCCGTCCGGGTTTTTACAGCGTATTTCTCCAAACCCCGGGGGTAAAGGCGGAACTGACCGCAAGCATGCACTGTGGTATGCACCGGTATACTTTTTCGCGCAGTGGGCCGGCGCATATTATGGTGGATTTGACGGATGGAATTGGACGGCCTGCATATCAGACGCGCTTGAACGTTGAAGATTCCCGCACATGCAGTGGGTATCGCTGGATACATGCCGGGGCGGAATCGCGTTGGGTTTATTTTGTCATGAAATTTTCACGCCCGTTCGAGCGCATTGATCTGCAGGCGGATGGTACCTTGCTGGCTCCCGGGGCGGCATTCGCCAAAGCTACCGGTGTGCGGGCGGCGGCGCATTACCAGGTTCGCGCGGGTCAGGAAATGTTAATCAAGGTGGGTATTTCCAGCACAAGTATCGAGGGGGCAAGGAAAAATCTGGTAGCCCAGATGCCGGGGTTTGATTTTGATACGGTGCATCAGGATGCCACTGAAGCCTGGAGCCGGGCGCTGACACCTATTGACGCCTCCATCAGCGATCGGAACCATCGGCAGGCATTTTACACCGGGATGTACCACGTCATGGTGGCACCGAATACGTTTAATGATGTGGACGGCACGTATCGCGGTGAAGATGGAGAAAATCATCGCTATTCCGGCTTCACCAAATATACGCCGTTGTCGATCTGGGATATTTTTCGTTGTGCCTTTCCATTGCAGTTGATGATGCACCCCCCGATGGCGGGAAATATGATGAATACTTTTCTGGCGGACTACCGGCAACTTAACGCCGCCATATTGCCAATCTGGGAGATGTGGGGAAATAATGACATGGGTATGACGGGCTTTCACGCAGTCAGCATGGTGATGGCGGCGTATACGCGCGGGCTGCGCGATTGGGATGCCGCGGCGATGTATACCGCAATGAAAGCCACCTCCATGAATGAACGGATTCCGTACATGGGAGAATTCCGGAAGTATGGGTTTGTTTCCACGGGTGCGGGCATCAGGAGCGGGGAAGAAGGTATGGCTGGCCGACGCGCCGGGAAACAGGCTGTTTCGCGCACCTTGGATTATGCGTATGACTGCTGGTGCGTGGGTGCCTTCGCGGAGCTTCTGAATAAACCGGACGATGCCGCGTACTACTACAAACTGGCGGGAAATTATCGCAATGTCTTTGATCCTAAAACCGGATTCATGCGTGGCAAATATCGCGATGGCCGCTGGCGCGAGCCATTTAATCCCAGCACGGAGTACTGGTACGATTACACCGAATCCGACGCCTGGCAGGCCACCTTTAATGTAATGCACGATATTCCCGGCCTGATTCAACTCTACGGTGGAGACGCTCCATTTATTGCCAAGCTGGACGCTCTGTTTACCGCGTCATCCACATGCTACAACGCGCCGCCGGACATTTCCGGTATGGTGGGTCAGGATGCGCAAGGCAATGAACCAAGCAATCATATTCCATATCTCTATCCGTTCGCCGGCGCGGCATGGAAGACACAATATTGGGTGCGCCAGGTGGCGTTGAGGACCTACAACAACAAGCCGGACGGCATCCCCGGCAATGATGACTTCGGTCAATTGTCGGCATGGTATGTCATGACGGCGCTGGGTTTCTATCCGGTCAATCCGGCCAATGGAGTTTATGTGATTGGCAGCCCGATGGTGGATCGCGCGGTAATCAAGAACAGTTCCATGAACGCGCCGTTTACGATTATCACCCGTAACAACAGCGTCAACAATTGCTATATCGCCCGGGTGACGCTTAACGGTAAAACGCTGGAGCGGTCATGGATCAGCCATGATGAAATTACGCGCGGTGGCGAAATGATATTTGACATGTCCGCGCAGCCAAATAAATCGTGGGCGACCGCAATCGAAAATCGTCCGCCTTCCGGTCTGATGCCTACTTCCCGGCCAGGTTGAGTTCAAAGTGGATGGTGGGCGAGGGTGGGCCGGAGATCGCGGTGAATCCGAGTTTGTTGGTCAACACATGCTGGATTTCGAGATTTTCGGAAAGCGCGGAGGCGAACAGACGTGTGACGCCTTCGATTTTCGCGATTTTAACGGCTTTTTCCAGAAGGGCCGTACCGATACCCTGGCTTTGCCATTGGTCCGCCACGATAACGGCAGCTTCCGCTTCATTGGTGCCGCGAATTTTTGACAGTCGGCCCACACCGATGATTTCCGGTGTGCCGTCAGGACGCGATGTCTGCGCAACGAGAGCAATTTCGCGGTCATAATCATTCATGCAAACCCGAACCAGTCGTTCATGGGCGATGCGATCTTCGAGTTTCATGACGGTGTAGAAACGGTTACGCACGGTTTCATTGGAAAGCGCCTGATGGAATTGAACCATCAACGGTTCATCCTGCGGCATAATGGGGCGCAGAAGAATGGCTTTGCCATCGTCCGTCTTCACGGTGTGGACATATTGGGCCGGATAAGGACGAATGGCCGGGCGGGGTAAATCGGCATCCGCGACATCCGCGGGATAGAGGATCACCCGGGCGTCCAGGGCGACAAATTGCTTAGGGCTGACCAGCAGCGGATTGATATCAATTTCCTTGATGCGCGGATTTTCAATGACCAGTGTGCTGAAGCGCACAAGAATGCGTTCAAGTTCCACCACATCAACGGCAGCGCGGCCGCGAATGCCCGCCAAAGCCTTGCTGATTTTCGTCTGGTTGATCATCTGCCGGGCCAGCGTGGAATTCAGCGGTGGCAGAGCCAGGGCATGATCCCGGAATAATTCCACCATTTGACCGCCGGCACCGAAGAGCAGCACCGGCCCGAATTGGGCGTCAATCGTGGAGCCAAGGATCAATTCATACGCATCGGAGAGGCGCACCATGGGCTGCACGGTGACACCTTGAAACTGCGCGGCGCTGGCCTTGGCGGTGACGGACGCCTGAATACTTTCAAAGGCCTGCTTGACCGCCGCCGCGGAGTTGAGATTCAGTTGTACGCCGCCGACATCGGTCTTATGGGAAATCGTTTTCGAGAATACTTTGACCACCACCGGGAAGCCAAGTTTTTCAGCCGCGGAAATGGCCTCCTGGGCCGTAGCGGCGATATGGGTGGGCGAAATGGGAATGCCATAAGCGCCGAGCAATTCTTTGGATTCCGGTTCAGTCAACGTGGTGCGATTCTCGGCCAGCGCCGAAGCGAAAATGGATTCAACCTGCGCGTGGGATTTAGCATCCAAGGATTGTTCACCACCGGTTCGGGGCGTTTGATAGAGACCCTTGAGCGTGCGGTCATATTGCCAGAGATAATTGAACGCCCGTGCCGCGGCATCGGGATAGGCGAATGTGGGAATGCCGGCGCGATTGAGAATTTCCTCACCGGCCCGCACCATGGATCCACCCATCCAACTGGCCAACACGGGTTTGGTCTGGTTTTTGGCGGCGAGGACCAAGGCGTCCGCGGAACGTGTGGGATCGGTCATGTCCTGCGGCGTAAGAATGACCAGCAGACCATCCGCGTGCGGATCGCGTGCCGCAATTTCCAACGATTTGGCATAACGATCGGGCGAGCCATCGCCGAGAATATCCACGGGATTTCCATGCGACCACGGTGCCGGAAGCAGCGCATTGAGTTCCTTCATCGTCGGTTCAGAGAGTTTGGTAAGCTCACCGCCACCTTGAATCAGCGCATCGGTGGCCAGCACGCCGGGACCGCCGGCATTGGTCAGAATTGTCAGGTTGGGGCCTTTGGGCCGGGGCTGGTGTGAAAGCACTTCGGTCAAATCAAACAATTCACTGATTTCATTGACCCGCAGCACGCCCACGCGGCGAAATACGGCATCGAGGACCTCATCAGAACCAGTCATGGAGCCGGTATGACTTGCGGCTGCTGCTGCGGCGGCGGCGGTGCGGCCCGCTTTGATCACAATAATAGGTTTGGTCAATGCCACTTCGCGGGCCGCGGAAATAAATTGCCGCGGATTACCGATGCTTTCCATGTAAATCAGAATGGCCCTGGTGCGTGGATCATCACCGAGATAATCGATCAGATCACCGAACCCGACATCCAGCATGGAGCCAAGAGAGACAATGGCGCTATAACCGATCTGTTCACGTTCCGACCAGTCCAGAATGCCCGTCAACAAAGCGCCGGATTGCGAAAGAAAGGCGATGGAACCCGCACGCGCAATGCCATGCGCGAATGTGGCGTTCAAGCCGATCAGCGGATTTTGCACACCCAGGCAATTCGGCCCGATGATCCGCATACCATATTTCCTGGCATGAACCGCAATTTGCCGTTCCAATTCCACACCCGGTGCGCCCAATTCCTTGAATCCCGCCGAGATAATCACCGCCCCGGGAATACCCGCCGCACCGCACTGTGCAATCAGATCCGGGACGGTGGCCGCGGGGGTACAGATGACCGCCAGATCCACCGGTTCCGGCACATCGCGTATGGTGGGGTAGGCTTTGATGCCCAACACGCTTGGCCGCTTCGGATTAACCGGAAATACCGTTCCGCCAAAGGGGGAGGAAATGAGATTCCAGAGCAACGTGCGCCCGACCGATCCGGGATTTTCAGTGGCACCAATGACGGCAACATTCCGCGGATGCATCAACGCCTGCAGGGGACGATGAACCTGGGGCGAGGTGACGGGTTTATTTGTGGGAGCAACAAGCGACACAGCGAACTCCTTATCAATTCAACATGTGGCCAGAGGTTTTGGACTGGTCACGATGCTCTTTATTAACATAATCGCGCTGAGGAACGCATGCTATCGGGGGCACACTGAATCGGAGGTAGGTAAATCACCGATTATTGAACACCTTCCGCCTTTCCGGCGATTTCCGTCACCGCCCCGGATAATAATCCTCGGATTCACGGTTTGGCATGTGCCGCGGCCCGGTTTTGTTGACTCTGTAAGAATGCGGCCACCAGCCGGATATGGTCATAGCTTACTTCTTCGTGAAGCGCCACGAAGATGGGTTTGAGCCGTTGACCGCCATGTTCACGGATGGCTCCTTGAACGCGGGCAAAAATGGCATCGGGGACCCACGCGGAAATGGTGTTCGGCTTCTTGACGGTGATATATTCAGCCAGATATTCCGCCAGTGTGCTTTCGGCCCGACCGGTCTTTTTGGCAACGTCGCTGATGGATTGGCCCTGCGCAAAAAGCTCAAAGGCCTTCTCTTTGCCGGGATTGGGGCGGCTGCCGGCGGAGGGCCTGGTAACCGCGGTCGGGCGATCGGCCACCACATCCGTTGGCAATTGATTGCTCGCGCAATAATCCACAATAACAGGAATGATCCGGTCGCCCAGGGATTGGAGTTTGGCTTCACCAATGCCGTAAATCATCCTTAGTGCGCCAAGTGTGGTGGGGCGAATGCGTGCCAGCTCACGCAATGTCGCGTCTGAAAGAATCACATACGGAGCCACGCCGCGCTCTGTGGCAATCGCGCGGCGCCATGTGCGCAATGCCTCAAATAAATTGCGATCCACACCCTGCCATGAGATTTCCCGCGGCTGCGACTTGCCCGCCGCTTCGGTGGTTTTTTGCGCCAATTGAATCAGCCTTACGGGCTGAAGCCCTTTCATCACCGCGACCGACGCCGCATTCAATTTGAGGATCGGCGCGGTCCGCCCTTCATTCAAAACAAGATTTTCCTGCGCCAGCACGCCCTGGCCGATAAGTTGATAAATGAAGTTCCGCAGGTCCGCCTTGGAATGCTCTCGTAACAGGCCATGCACTGAGAGTTGATCGTGTTGAAGCTGGCGAATTTTTTCGATATTTTCACCGCGCAGCACCGCCAGAACATGTCCCGCGCCGAATCGCTGCCCGGTGCGCGCCACCGCGGAAAGTATTTTTTGCGCAATAACCAGAGCGTCCGCAACCGGTTCCGTATCGCCAAGGCAGTGATCACACGCCTGGCAATTGGACTGGTCGGGGGGTGGAACTTCGGAATCCACCGCCGGCGGCACATACCGCTGGCCGAAATATTCCACCAACGCCTTATGCCGACACACCGCGCCGCGCGCAAAGCGATCCATATCATCAAGGTGCCGCAATGCCGTGGAAACATAATCAGGGCTTACCGGCGTACCGGCCAGAGCCGCGTCGGCCGCGGAATGTTCGATGAGCGATTTCCAGGTCATGACATCTTGTCCGGAATAGAGCAGCACACATTGCGCCTCCAGGCCGTCACGGCCGGCGCGGCCCGTCTCCTGTTGATATGCCTCGATGGATTTGGGCATGCCCGTGTGCAGCACATAGCGGATGTTGGATCGGTCAATACCCATTCCAAAGGCGATGGTCGCCACAATCAAATCACATTTCTCCTGTGCGAAGGCATTTTGCGCATTGCGGCGAATTTCCGCGGTCATGCCCGCATGATACCCCAGTGCCCTCGGACCGCTTCCTTTGTGCCGCGCGTTGAGCGCTGCAACAATGTCATCGACATCTTTGCGGCGCAGACAATATATAATGCCCGCTTCATCCCGATGTTGTTCCAGCACCTGCTCAACCTGCTCCATGAGGTTCCGCCGGGGCAGCACGCGATACGTCAAATTGGGGCGATCAAAATTCCCCACGAGTTCCAGCGGTTGATCAAGCCGCAACCGTGCCGCAATGTCCGCGCGCACCGATTCGGTTGCGGTGGCGGTGAAGGCGTGAATGGAGCAACCCGGAAACAGCGATTTCAGAATTGAAAGCCGCCGGTATTCAGGCCGGAAGTCGTGGCCCCAGTGGCTGACACAATGCGCTTCATCGATGGCAAACGTCCGTACTTCGGCATCGCGCAACAATTGGACAAAAGCGCCGCCATCGGCGGAATCGCCGTTACCCTGTTGTCCGATGAGCTTCTCCGGGGAAACAAACAGTATGTCCAATCGGCCGGCGCGCAGCAGTGACGCCGTTTCCCGCCGTTGTTCGGCATTCAGAGAGGAATCCATCTGCGCCGCCGCCACGCCGATGGATCGCAGCGAATCCACCTGATCCTTCATCAGGGCAATCAGCGGAGACACCACCACCGTCGGCCCCCGGCCACACCGGGCCAGATGGATTGCGGGGGCTTGATAACAAAGGGATTTTCCGCCACCGGTGGGCATGATTACCACGGAATCGCGTTTGGCGAGGACCGCCTCCATGGCCTGTTGCTGCAGTGGCCGCAGTTGGCGGAATCCCCAGAGTTCCGCAATCAGGGCCAGCAGATTGGGTATTGAAACTGAAGTTGTATCCGGCATAATCTAAGAATCCCTCGAAAAGCACAATGCTACCGCCAAACGCGGTCCGGCACCATTCACCACCAACAATCCAGCCTGGGAGGGGGCCTGTGGCCGATTCTGCAACGCGGCGGCGCTGCCAGCATTTAGGAGTTAGGAGTTAGGAGATAGGAGCCACGAGGCAACTGTCGCTGCGGCGACGACGACTACGACGGTATTAACCACAACGACACAACGACACAAAGATACGACGACGGAACGACACGTTTCAACGAAACGCTGCGCTCAACGAGCAACGAGCAACGAGCAACAGAGTGATAACGCACCGCGATGACGCGGGGACGGAACGACGGTAAGCCACAGAGATCACAGAGATCAGAGAGATGAGACGCGACTGTCGCTGCGGCGACGACGACGGTATTAACCACGAGGTAGCGGAGGCCAATTTCAACGAACAACGAGCAACGAACAACTTGACACGTGCAGCGACGGCGAGGGCGGGAGTTATCTGGGAGGGCGGTTGTTTTCCGCCGCCGTAATTTTTATTAACTAATCACGTCCCCGTTCCGCTTCTCCTAATCACGTCCCCGTTCCGCTTCTCAGGTTGTCAGACACGTCGGCGTCGCATGGCCAGGGCGGCGAGATCAGAAGAAGTCGACCAGAACATCGGTAAGCAGACTGGGATTTTTACCGGCCCAAGCGTTCGTGAGAAGAGTCTTGATCGTTTCAAATCCCGGCGCGCCGGGGCTGGCGGGCCGTGCGTAACACCGACATGAGCACAGCCGTGGCTCTGGCTTTCCGTTCGCTGCGGCTGCCGCCGGTGATCTTCCGCATCACCACCGCTAGCCGTAAGGAACGGGGCCGAAATAACCTTCCGGTTTGGCAATGGTTTATTGTGATAAGGAAGTATGGACAGGATGTCCGCAGTTTTTTTGTGAATAAGGGATTCGGCCATGGAAGGCTACGGAATTCAAGTTGAACGGATGATAAAGCGACTGGGCCAGACGCTTTCGGAAAAAGATCGACGGCGATACGCTGCCGTGGAGGCGGTCAAGTTTGGGCACGGTGGTAGTGAGTATGTGGCCGGGCTATTGGGTTGTGATCGCGAGACCATCGACCAGAGCCGCGTTGATTTTGGGATTTGGGGAAGACCCGGCGGTAAAACATGTCCGAAAAGATCCGGGTCTTCATCGACGATACATATTTCGTTGATTATACTACCTGCCAAATAAACTGTGAACAAAATGAGGTGGATATGCTCACAATTTCCGGCCGACAACTGGGGACGCGCAAGAAACTGTTTGACGATTACTCTATACCCCTGCCGCCGGACTCCGGTGGCGGCGATCCTTGGACGCTGCGCAAGCTTATTATTGCCATCGTTCATCGGGAAGTCGAGGCCTTTGGCCGCAGGCAAGCTGAAAATCGGCTGGAAAAAGTGCTGTCCCCACAGCAGATTCAAAACTCCGCGGCACAGGGAAAAGTTGCCATGGGCGGCCGCAATATCATTCAAAAGGTGGACCCAGATTCTGCGGTAGTCAATGCTTTACAGGCGTTTGAAGATGGACTGTATCTGGTGATGATTGACGGGGTGGAGCACCGCAATCTTGATGTGGTTGTCGGGGTACATGAGCAAAGCCGGGTCACATTTATTCGACTGGTGTTCCTGGCCGGGGCCTGATCCCACAAGTTAAATAACGAATTTTGCCGGTGGTGAATAATGAGTACCCCTGACGCGGGAAAACCCAATATAAAAACCCAGGTGAACGATGAATTCTGGAAGGGCCAGTTGGCGGCGACTGAATCGCAGACCGACGTGGAAGTTCGGGCGGTGGCGAGATTTCTTCTCGGAGCCGATGAACGTGGAGAGAAACTGCAAAATCGGGATGTGATTAATAAACTTGCCCTTCAATGCCTGAGTCGGTTTAAAGCGCTTAACTCAACCCAGCGAGCGCATCTGATCATGGCGGTTTTCCCACATTTCCACTCCACGGTGTCGCATGCCCTGGATATATTTCCACGGTTTCCTATTTCCAAAGGTGGCTATCGGCGATCCTTTCGCGCACTTGGCCAACCAGCGATTACAGATCGGCTACGGCTCGAGTGGTTGATAAAAATCGCCGCAACTCTGCGCCCATATCCCTATGATCTTCAGTGGGTGACTCACTGGGCACCGTATCTGGGTTGTTACGATAACCGAATTTCCATTCTACTGGCGGCAGCGATGGAGATGAAGGATCAGACCGCCGATGACGTTTTCACGGCCCTGACTACTGGAACCGCATTACCGAATGGCGGTAGCCCATTCGGCCGCCATACCATTGTTGCACTGTTGATGGCGGAAGAAAGGCGCGGGTGGGAATTTGTGGAAAGGCTTCTGCTCTCCGCGCAGCGCGATGAGGGATTGCGGCAAGTTATTCTCGAAGCGGCGGATGAAGCACATCCGGAGGCCTACATCCGGATACTGCGGATTATCATGGAAAATAACCTGATCCGGTTTGCTTCGGTGGCCCGGTCCGTGTGCGTCTGGTTTGGTTTTCTGGTTGATGCCATGCAGGGAAAAATGCTGGAACATATCCTGGAAGTGCTGTTGAGATATTTGACTAATCCAGCCGCTCGAAATCTGGCGTTGCAATCGGCTGAGGCTTTGGAAACATATCTCGCGCTCTGGTGTGGTGCGTTTGAAAATTTAATGACCGCGCTGCCAGAAGCTCGAAAGATCCTCGCCGACGCTGACGGCGACCGCCGGCTGGCCGGCGCTTGGTTTCTGGCCAATTGCCGGCTACCGGCTTCCGATGAGCTTGTGGCCAGTTTGGTGGAAGATGGCGACCCGCGGATTGCGGCACTGGGATTGATGAAATGCGCCCAGCTCCGTGCAACCGCCGCAAAGGATATTTTTGACCGACTGATCCGTCAGCTTGCTCTCTTGCCGGCCACTTCGAAAATTATTTCGCTTAATCCGCTGCCCATACCACCAACAGTTGTATCGCGGGTATTGGCCGCCGATGCTCTGGTGGAAAATCTGGCAGGGCGTTCCCCACTTGAACTTGTGGCACACATGCCCAAGATGAGTATCTCTGGCCGCGCCAGAACCGCGAAAGCAATTTCCGAAATCAATCCCCCTACCGCCGCGGTGCGCGAAGCGCTGGTACAAGGGCTGCAAGATGCGGCATCCGGTGTCAGAAGTGTCTGCCTCGATGCCTTGGAAAAATCACACCTGCAGCCTGCGGAAAGCTTCGCGGTGGAAGCATTACTTAGCCGAAAAGCTGATGATTTGCGGCGCGGCTGCATCACGCTTCTGGCAACGCTGCCGGATGATGCGGCGTTGGAGAGTGCCCGGCGGCTGATCACCACGGGTGACAGTCGCCAGCGCAGTGCGGGCATCGAGCTGATCACGGTGCTTTATAAAGCCAGTCGCAAAGAGGAACAGTGCCGGGAAATGGCCAGAAACGTAACACAGCCAGGGATGGATATTTCGTCCGTTGAACGTCAGCTCCTTGCGATATTTGATCAGCCGGAGGGTAGTGATCTCACACTGGCGGACTCACTGGGATTGGCTTTGGCTTCGGATCGCACATGGCCTGCCGCACCCCAGTTACGCAAGGTGCAATTCGTGCTGGACTCCACGAGGGCTGATATTTTGGCGCTCGACGCACTTATTGACCGCTACGCCCAAACGCCGGTGATACCACGGAGCCATGATGGTAAGCCAGGAGAAGAAACGCTTCTGGGCAACCTCCGAGGATTTACCTATTCCATGGATCGTCCCATCGCGCTGCAACAGGACCAATTTTTACTGCGCGACATGTGGATGACATGGTTTCATCAACGCCCGTCCGCTTCTGTTCAAAGCGATGGTCTTGATCTGGCCCGTTTGATGAACTGCCGGGCGGGTTTGGATAATCTATCACCAAACGTGCTGGAAAAACCCGTACTCGGCCCATATCCGGAATTAAAATACGCCGGCCTGGTCGAAAGTATTATCCGGTGGATCACCATGATCGTGCGGCCCGATCCGCTGGAATTTTTACTGGACTGTTTTGAAACGCTCTGCGCCCAGATGCCGCGGGAATACTTAACGAAGCGGGCCGAACCTTCGCCGAATTTTCCGGCCTCTTTACAGAACCGCGAACCAATATGGCGAATTTACAATGGCTTTATTGAACGCAGCCGGAAGATTCTGGCATTTCATTTTAACTTTCTTCCCGAGAAATGGACGCCTGAGGTCACAGGACGATATTTCCGACTCTTGCGCTGGCTTGATGAGCCGGGAGTGAATATCGACCGCAGGGCAGCGGATTTGGATGTGGTGCTCAAGGCCTTTTCCATGGGTGTAGCCAGCCGCGCTGATGTCATAGACACGATGATCGGAGCGAACTGGAACCAGAGAACCCGCTCGGGGTGGTTTTATAACTTTTCCCGGCTTTCCTCGCGCAAGCCGAATATCTGGGTGCAGACGTATCCGGTATTGAAGGAGATGGTCGTCGATATACGCAAACACGCAATGAACATTGAACTAAAGCGCGGGGAACTGCCAACGCCGGCAACCCCACTGGTTACGCATATCAGCCATACCGGTGATTTAACAGATTTAATAAGTATTATGCAGGCGCTGGATACAGCGTCCCTGTCGCGCAACAGCGGATACAAACCAGAGGGACGCATCGAGGTTCTCAGCCGTCTGGCACAGCGAACTATCCCGGAACAAGCCGATACGCCCGCGTCATTTGCGCAGGTAGTAAGACAAAAAGGAATCGACGACAACCAGCTTCTGCCCCTGGCGTTCTACGCACCACAGTGGGCTGGCCATGTAGAGGCCGCACTGCGGTGGCCCGGCTTGGAGGACGGCATTTATTGGATTCATGCGCATGCTAAAGGCCGTGACTGGTATGTGGACCGTGAACTAAAGGAGCAATGGAATTCCAATATTCGCCTCAGGACGGAAATTCCCGCTGAAGACCTCATGGATGGTGCCGTGGATGTCAAATGGTTTTTCAGGGTTCACAAAATTCTCGGCTCCAGACGATGGCGGGCGCTCTACGACGCCGCAAAATTTGCGTCCAGCGGCACCGGGCACGCCCGAGCGAAGCTCTTTGCCGCGTCTATGTTGAATCAGATAAAGGAAAAAGATTTAACCGCGAAAATAACATCCAGGCGGAATCAGGATGCGGTACGGTCACTGGGATTAATTCCGGTGCCGGAGAATCAGCTGCGCGCCAAGATTGTGGAGCGGCGGTACCGGGTAATACAGGACTTTATACGCAGCGGAAGAAAATTTGGCCGCCAAAAGCAGGCCAGCGAACGCCGCGCCGCGGAAATCGGCCTGCTAAACCTGGCGCGATCCGCCGGATATCGGGATCCTATGCGCCTGAGCTGGGCCATGGAAGGTCTCGCCACTGCGGATTTGCGATCCGGTGCTGTGAACATTATGGAAAACAATTACAGCGTGACGTTGGCACTTGATAGCGGAGGCTTCCCGAGTCTATCGATCACAAAATCCGGCCACGCACTGAAATCCATTCCGGCTGAAATGAAAAGAAATACCGGCGTTGCCGCGCTGCTGCAACGCAAAGGTGATCTTGAAAAGTCCCGCCGCCGCATGATCTTGGGGCTTGAGTCCGCGATGTGCCGGGGCGACGACTTTTCCCGGCGGGAATTGCTGGATTTGCTGACTAATCCGCAGGTAAGGCCTCTGTTGGAGAGCCTGCTGTTAATCAACGGCGAGGTTCTTGGATACCTGACCGCCGACGGCATGTGTCTGCGGACGGCGCAAGGGATCATTGAACCGCTAAGCAACATTCACCCCATTCGCATCGCTCATCCGGCGGACCTGTTTTTATCTAAGCAGTGGTCTATCTGGCAGCATGATTGTTTTGAGCGGCAGCGGACACAGCCGTTCAAACAGATTTTCCGAGAGTTCTACCCCCTCACGCAGACTGAGCAGGAAGCGATCAACCAATCGCGGCGTTACGCCGGACATCAACTTAACGCCCGGCAGGCTCTGGCGTTGCTTGGCTCCCGCGGATGGATTATCAAACCAGAAACTGGAATTTTCAAAGTATACTATGATGTCGGCCTTGTCGCGTGGTTGAGCTTTCAGGAAGCATTTATGACCCCGTCCGAAGTCGATGGCCTGACCATTGAAGGCGTGATATTCACCCGCCGATCGGCTGCCGACATTCTGCCGCTAACGGATATTCCGATGCGCCTGTTCAGCGAAACCATGCGCGATCTGGATCTTCTGGTGGCGGTGGCCCATCGGGGGGGCGTTGATCCCGAAGCTTCGGCTTCAACCGTAGAAATGCGTGGCAAGTTGATCAATGAAACTATCTTGCTGCTGCGATTGGATAATGTGACCGTGGAGGGACGATTTGCGATTATCTCCGGAAAACTTGGCACGTATAACATTCATTTAGGCAGCAGCAATGTGCAAATGACGCCCGGTGGCGCGTTGGAGATTGTGGCGGTACACAGCCAGGGGCGCGGTCGGATTTTTCTGCCCTTCGCCGATGATGATCCCAAAACCGCTGAAGTCCTAAGCAAAGTACTGCTGCTGGCTCGCGATCAGGATATTAAAGATCCGCGATTGCTGGAGCAGATCCGTCGCACATAAGACCACCGGCGCAACCCAGGGCCTTTTAGTTTTCGGGGCTGCGTAGATTTTCGAGTGACATCTCGATCAAATTTCCCAGTAAATCGACCATTCCTAAAACGTCATAAGGACGAAAAAGACCGAATGAAGGGAAAACTAAAAGACCCTGCGGCGCAACCCGCATTGTCCGCTGAAAAGCGAAAATACAAACGCCGTCCATTAGACTGGCGGCGTTTTTTATTATCGTTCCGGTAACCGTTGGGGGCCTGTTCGGCCTATCAGGCTCACAACAATCCTGACCATAGATAAATTGTAGCCCCCCAGACAAAACGCAAATAAAGTCCCACAGAAAAGTTCAGGATAAAACTTGAGCGTTACACATAATCCGTCGGATAAAGTAATCGGATCAAGAGATTGCTCATGGTGCTGTCGCTCCCGGCGCGCCGGGACCTGCGGTTTTGCGTGGCCCGGCGAAGGGTGATGGTGTCCCTTGGTTATCATCAACGAAAGAGAACGCTTGGCGGCGATTGCCAGAGTGGACTGTACTTCATCCGCGATATTTACCACGAGGTAGCGGAGGGGTAGCCGCTGCGGCGGCTGGAGCAGGAGAGCAGGTGATAGTTGAGCAGTAGAGCGAATCGGGCCGCGGCCCGATTAGAGCAGGTGTGGGAACAACGAACAACAGGGCGCTGCGCTTAACGAGCAACGAGCAACAACTG
>JAKBAC010000049.1 GCA_021809365.1 Planctomycetota bacterium
GATCTTCCCAACCGCACGCGCCGATTAATCGGCAATTTGAAAAAGCCAGTGGTCCACGGCTTGTCATGGGTGCTCACGGCGTCAATCACCCCGTATGACTGTGGCTGACCAACGCACAGTGTGGCAAGGGTTCCGGATAACCGCGGGCTATGCACGGACATATCTAACGTCGGATTAACTTCGTGTTCCATGGCCGTTGATTCTATCACCATTGAAAGCACCGTGTAAATGGGCCGAACATCTACCCCCGACGCAAGCAACCGTCCACAAGCGTGCGACATCGGTACCGTCGCCAGCGTCGCCGGGAAACACAGACATTGAAGCGACAATCGCGTATTATCTGGCACTTCAACAATATTGGCGTCCCCGTGCGTCGCCAGTGGTCGGCGGCAACACGATATCGGAGACGCCAATACGTGCAACCCTGAAACTATAAAGCTGCGGGAGCGGGGGAATCGTCCGCCCCTTCGATTGTCGAACCGTCCGAAATCAAATCGCGCGGCACCAGGAGCGGTTCTTCAACTGGCACCTTGTCACGGCGAAATCCGGCAATCCATATTATCCCAACCAGTATATAGCCACCGAAAATATAGGGGAAATAATTAACCGGCGGCGTGGGCACTGGATAGACAGTTCCGATCGCGGGTACAAGCAATAGCAGTACCGCCATAGCACTGATGATTATATTGAGTGGCTTAAGCTGACCGATGCGTTTGAGATACATCGGCGTGGCCAGCGAAATCACGAAATATGCTCCGCAAAATCCGAATGCTCCAAACGTTCCCGCCCAATTGAAGGCATCCAGCACCGCCATCTGAAATCCCCCCACGCCCATGACTGAAGCGAGGATGCCCAGTGTTGGAATCGTAAACTGAAGTATCGCGAGCGTCGTGATGGCGATGTGCGGCGTGAGGTTTTTGTGATGCGAGCTGGCCGCCGCCGAATGAAATACTCCCGAACGTCCCATGGAAAATATAATTCTCGCCCCGGCATTCATACATGAAAGCGACAGAGAGAAAAAGCTGAGCATGGCACCGGCTGAAATCAATACACCAAGCCAGGGCAGATGCACCATCTTTGACAGCGTACTTAACGGAGCGGCAAGCTGGTCCAACGTGGGCTTGTGTCCCTTAAGAGCCAATGTTTCCATGTAGGTGACAAACACAAAGAACAACCCCGTGACAATTAAACTCGTGATCACAGCTCGAGGAATAATTTTAAGCGGATTCTTCGCCTCTTCTCCAAAGGCCGTAGCGCATTCAAAACCAACCAGGCTGAACACCGCCACCACCACTCCCAGTCCAATTGTACTAAGCGATGTGCCCGTAAAATCAATTTGTGTGGCGTCCACCACACCGGTATGGACGCTGACAACAGCCATGAGAATCAATATCAGCGCAACCGATATTCCTTCCAATATCAACATCATAATTGTGGAAAGTTTAATGTCCTTATACGCAAACACCCAAGCGGCCAAGGCACATGCCGCAAAGAGCCCAATGGACAGAACAGGCACGTTCGGTACTCCCATCATACCCAATAGCAGCTTCGCGAAATGAGTAAAGCCGGTGACACCCGCTATACCAATAAAAAGATAGGCCCATATCAGGCACCATCCACCGATCCCCCCACCGGCCTTTCCAAGACCACGCACGGAATAATCGTACATGGATCCCGCCGTGGTGGACCGTCGGGCAAACTGGTTGAGGTTCATGGCCACGAACAAAAGCATCACTGTGCCGAAGGCATAGCAAAGCCAACCCAATGCTCCGGCGGTTCCAAACATCAAGGGAACGATAAGGGCTGCGGTCATGGTGGGAGAAATCAATGCAATGGCCTGGGCCAGCACCTCCCAGAAATTCAGACAATTCGCACGCAGTTTTGGTTTTGAGGTCATTGGGAAACTCCTTCGTGTCAGCAACAGGGACTATCGCACAATGGCGCTGTCACGCGCAACGCACACCTGATCCCGGCGTTTCCAACCTCAACCGATTTCATGAGCCGCCTGAATCCAGACGACTCTTCCTTTTCGTAACTCATTTCCTGCCCACTGACGCAAGCTCACCCGCGCTCTACCAGCGGTCCCTTACCACCGGCAGATTATTCCGCCTTACATTGCCCCAAACCGTCAACGCCATCTAGCTGGGGATCACCCACGCGCAGTCCGGCAGGACACGGTACCCTTGCGCTTGGTTGCGCGTCCAAGGGACAGGCCACTACCACCAGTTCCGCGTCGACGTCGTCCATGGCGTCGAGCCGATGTGGAATCCGCGAATCGAAGTGCGCTGAATCACCCGCCGCAAGCGTATACGCATGAGGGCCCGCGCTTAATCGCAAGCGCCCTGAAATCACCATCAGCCATTCTTCGCCGTCATGTGTGTATCGGTCCGCATCGGACCGTCTTGCCGATACCACTACCCGTATCGGCTGCAAATTAAACCGGTTGCTTCCCATTGATAACGGCCAATATGTCAGGCCATTAGCCTGTTGCGGCACGACGGTGGCGGCCCTGATAATCTGCACGTCACGATTGGATCGCTGAACTTCAAAAAAACTTCCTACCGCAACGCCATACACTTGAGCCAACGAAAGCAGCGCTGCCAGCGATGGTTGGCGCTCCGCACTTTCCAGACGAGAAAGTTGCGACTTTGACAACCCACTGCGCTCGGCGAGCTCGTCGAGTGTCCAGCCACGAACCAGGCGACATGTGCTCAATCGCTCCCCAAGCTCGGCTAAGGATCGTTCAACTTTTTGAGCTTCGTGCATGACACTTCCTGATCAAGAGCACGTTCCGCCCCAGCCATGCCGGGCAACGGGCCGCAACATTTTTTGCCACACTGTCAACAAAGCGGGCACAAAATACGCTCGGAAGTATACATTGCAATTCGCGTGCCAAAGGCGCACGTTTGAGCCCAAACACTTCAATACTCGCCGCACCGGTGGGCCTTAGGGATCGCCGGCGGTTGGATGTGAACCATTGGCAGCCTGAAGTTCTTTGGAAGATGAGCGACACAGACTGCAAAACGTATGTTCCGCGGGGCGCAGCGTGCGGCTGCCGCGCCATGCGGCACACCAGGTGCAGGAGATTCTTCCGCCGGGCGGTTTGAGCCAGACGAGTTGACCGTCATGAATTTCCCGCCGCGCAATCCAGCGGGCACAAACGGTAACGCTCAAGCCTAATTTCACCAACTCTTTGATCGCCTCCATAGAGCCAAGCTCGGTAAAGTTGCGCAAAACCGCCCCGACCCTGGCGAGATAGGATTGGACAATATGAAAGGTCGTGCTCTGACGGGAATACAGTACGTAGTGCTGCTGATCCAATTCGGTACGATCCACCTTGCCGCGTCTGGCCCACGGATGCAGGGGATTAACCAGAAAGCCAAGTTCATCAATCAGCAACGGATCATACGCCAGTTGACGGGATTTTGGCCCACAGAGCACAATGCCGATATCAATGATTCCATCTGTCAAAAGTTTCGTGGCTTGCGGAGAATCCGCGGGAGTTATGGAAAGCTGATAATCGGGATAGCTGGCGCGAAATTCACGCACGGCGGCGGGAAAGATAAACTGACAAGCGGTGGCCGGGGCACCGATCCGAATAAGTCCCGCACCGGGACGAAAGGCCTCCTGTACGGCGGTTTTTGCCTCCTGCAGCACCGATAAAATTCGCCGGGTCTGCTGTAACAACATGTCGCCCGCCGGCGTCAGTAAAATGGTTCGCCCCTGTCGCTCAAAGAGTGGGCCGCCAATTTCCTGTTCCAATGCCGCGATTTGATGGCTCACCGCCGATTGCGTCAAATGCAGAGCCTGCGCGGCCTTGGTAAAGCTCAATTGTTGGGCAACGGCCTCAAAAATGCGTAACTGATGCACATCATCCATGCAGACACCATCTATAAAAGTAATGAATACCATTTCTTTTATGAGTTTGATTTATATATCAACGCTGCAGATAATGCAATCCAGACGCAGCCGGAACAGCCGGAGCCGCAAGGCGGATGCGGCGGCATACAGTTTGCCTGCGTGGAGTGGTATACGGTTTGGCGGATTGCCGGACGGCAATCTCAACCGCGAAAGGATGTCCGCCCATGCGCATTGGTTTTGTCCGATTATTGGATGCCGCCCCGCTGATCGTGGCAGAGGCCAAGGGATTCTTTGAGGCCCAGGGGCTTGAAGTCTCGCTGGAACGGCAAATTGGATGGATGAACATACGCGACAAGCTCGGCTTCGGATCCCTGGATGCCTGCCACTCACTATTAGGGATGCCCATTATGAGCCAACTAGGTCGGGCCGGATTCGCCCGGCCCATGGTTTCTGTCATGGCGCTGGGTTCCGGTGGAAACACTATTGTGATCTCGCAGCGTTTGGCGGAAATCGGCATTGATTCCGCAGCGGCGCTGGGAAGGCTGATTCACGGCGGCATTTATCGGCGTAAGCTGGTCTGTGCCCATGTCGCGACCTTTTCCATGCATCATTATCTGCTGCGTGAATGGCTTTCGGACGGCGACATCAATCCGGACTGTGACGTGGAGCTGACGCAATTGACTCCCATGCAGGTGGCGGAACACATGGCCAATCGGTATGTGGACGTCTTTTGCGCCGGTGAGCCATGGGGACTCCTGGCGCAACAGCAGGGATGGGGGCGGGTCATCTGCGCCACCACGGATGTTGTACCATCGCATCCCGAAAAGGTGCTGGCCGTCACGGAAAGCTTTATGCGAACACATCGCGGCGACGCGCTCAAAGCAATCCGCGCAATTCTTAAGTCGTGTCAATATTGCGCCAATCCGGCCAATCGCGATGAACTGGCGGAAATCCTGGGACAGGACACATATCTTGATGAGCACCCGGAATTAATCCGGCTAAGCCTCCAAGCGACCCGCGCGACCATGGGATTCGGTCAAACTCTCGCCTGCCGACCCGCCGACTGGACATTTCGCAATTGGGATGTTCAATATTGCGCTCCATCAGGCACGCATGTTATCTGGTTCCTCAAGCAAATGCAGCGCTGGGGCGAGTTAAGCGGCGAAACGGACCTCAAGGGCATCGCGGATCGCTGCATTCGACACGATATATACAACCGAGCTGCCGCTTCCCTGCACATTGACGTTCCGAAGTCCAATTATCCGCCGATGCCGTTGCGGCGCGGAGTGCTCGCACCCACCGAGGTTCATTCCGCCCCACAGGCACCAAAGCAGCCCAAGATACATCATCAGTCCGGCAGCGTACCGGGAGCATTTGCATGTCATGGACATTGACAAGGAAAACCGCATGATCATGGAAAACAAACGGAATCTGGTCATCATCGGCAACGGCATGGCGGGCGCACGCGTGGCGGAAGAGATATTAAATCGTTCGCGTACGGCATTTGCGATAACGATGGTCGGAGTTGAACCGTATGGAAATTACAATCGCATTCTGCTTTCAAATGTGCTCAACGGCAGCCAGTCCATTGATCAGATCACCTTGAACTCCAAAGAGTGGTACACGCTCAACAAGATCAACCTTATAACAGGCCAGGCCGTCATTAAAATAGACACCGTCAAGCGGCTTGTGAGCCTCGTGGGCGGCGCGGCGATTCCCTTCGATAAGTTAATTATCGCCGCCGGCAGTCGGCCCTTTGTGCCGCCGGTACCGGGTGTTGATCTGCACGGCGTCTTTGTCTTCCGCACGGTGGATGATTGCCGTTCCATTGCCAAATGGGCCAAGCACGCCCAGCGAGCCATCGTCATCGGTGGAGGCTTGCTGGGGCTGGAAGCCGCCCGCGGACTTATGACCCACGGCCCGGAAGTTCATGTCGTGGATATCAGCCCGCACCTGATGTCCGTCCAGCTTGATGCGGCAGCGGGAGCTATTTTGGGGCGTACCATCGAGCGGCTGGGCGTACGAACACATTGCGGTGAAGTACTTACGGAACTGGCTGCCAATGAACATCGAGCGGTCAGCGCGGCGGTCTTCAAGAGTGGCCTTCGCTTGGATTGTGATATGGCGGTCATCTCCGCCGGCATTCGACCGAACAAAGAAATCGCGCAGGAGGCCGGTCTCCCGGTGAATCGCGCCATTATTGTCAATGATCAGATGCAGACCGCCGATCCCGATATTTATGCGGTAGGCGAATGCTGCGAACATCAGGGAAAAGTTTACGGCCTCGTCGCGCCGATCTGGGAACAGTGCGTGGTGCTCGCGGAACATATTACCGCCGCCAATCCCTCCGTGTCGTATACGGGTTCAACCGTCGGCACTAAACTCAAAGTCATGGATGTGCAGGTGGCGTCCATGGGCGAACGCGATGGACTGCCGACCGATGAGGTGGTGGTATATCAGGAGCCTGGTGGCGGAATCTATAAGAAACTTATCATTCGCGCCGGCAAACTCGCCGGCGCAATTCTTCTTGGTGATACGGAGAGATTCTCAGACCTCCAATCCCAGATGCAGACCGGCACGCTACTTCCAGGTCGCCGCGCTGATTTGCTGTTTCCACCCGCGCCGGTGGGGGCAAGCCCGGCATTCAGCCTCGCTGATATGTCGGACGACAAGCAGATTTGCGATTGCAATGGAATCTCAAAGGGTCGGATTGCCGCGGCCATTCGCGCCGGTAAGACCACCGTGCAGGCGGTGGGAAAAGCCACACGAGCCGGTACCGGTTGTGGAAGTTGCCGCAAACTCATCCACGGCCTCATTGAAGAAATCGCCGGTCAAGTGAAAGCCGATCCCAGTGAATCCTGGTACGTCCCCGCCATACCGATGGATAAATCCGCGTTGCGCGCGGAAGTCCTCAAACGCGGCCTGAAAAGTGTTTCCTCGGTGATGGAATCGCTGGCTCAGAAGGATGACGAGAAATCCCGCATGGGTCTTGCGATTCTGCTTCGATCCATCTGGAATGAAGAATACGTTGACGAACGGGATTGCCGATTTGTTAATGACCGACTGCACGGAAATATTCAAAAGGACGGGACGTTCTCGGTGATCCCCCGCATTTACGGAGGCGTTACCACCGCCGATGAACTCGTCAAAATTGCCATGGTTGCAAAAAAATACAATGTACCCACCGTTAAACTTACCGGAGGGCAGCGTATTGATTTATTGGGTGTTCCGAAGGAACTTCTTCCCGATATGTGGCGCGATCTGGGCATGGTTTCCGGCTACGCCTACACGAAGGCTTTCCGTACCTGCAAAACCTGCGTCGGGTCTGAATGGTGTCGCTTTGGCACGAATGACTCCACCGCGCTGGGAATCGCGATTGAGAAGCGATTTCAGGGGCTTGAAACCCCTGCCAAAGTAAAAATGGCCGTGTCCGGGTGCCCGCGTAATTGTGCCGAAGCCACCGTAAAAGATGTCGGCATCATCGCCACCGAGGGCGGTGAATGGGAAATTTATCTTGGCGGCGCTGCCGGCACATCCGTCCGCAAGGGCGATGTGTTGGGCCGCGTGCAATCGCAAGACCAGGCACTCCGCGTGGTGGCCCGGTTTATGCAATATTATCAGGAGCACGCCCGCTACCTTGAACGCACGTATGACTTTGTTCCACGTATTGGCATTACGCGGTTACGTGCGCTTCTCATGGATGACGCCGATGGCATTTGTGCCGGTCTGGATGAACGGGTGCAAGCGTCCATGACGGCGGCATTGGATCCCTGGGAAGAAGATGGCCGCGAACCCAAATATGCCGGGCAGTTTGCCCCGGTACGCAGCATCGCGCTGCCCGTGATGAATTCAATCCCCTAGGTCCATTCCCCTCTTTCAAGGAGTCGACCGAACGACGATATGCGAGGAATAATCATATATGGATACAACATTGGATGTGATGAAAATGATGGACATTATGCTCTGCCGCCTTGATGAACTGCCGGTGGGACTCGGACGCGCATTTAAAATTAAGGATCGCGTGATCGCGGTCTTCCGTACCCGACAGGGAGGTATTCACGCGATGGACAACCACTGCCCACATAAAGGGGGGCCCTTATCCGAAGGCATGATTGCCGCCGGAGCGGTCATTTGTCCGCTGCATGGCTTTCACTTTGATCTGAAGACCGGCGCGTGTGATCAGGAAGGACAATGTTCGGTTGCGACATATCCCTGCCGTGTAGAAAACCAAATGGTTATTCTTGAAATGTCGGTGGAGTAATCGTGTGATTTCCAAGTTTCCAATACCTCCGCCGTTGCGATTGGCGCGGAACTTTCACAGCACCTGTTGTTATTGCGGCACCGGTTGCGGCGTTGAGATTCGCCGGGACGCCATCGGGAGATTATCGCTGTTGGGTGATGTGGATCATCCTGTGAATCACGGCATGTTATGCTCCAAGGGCCGCACACTGCTGCATGTGGCAAATGCCACCACCCAGCGGCTGCGTTTTCCCCAGATGCGCACAAGCCGCGAACAGGCACGCGTGGATGCATCATGGGATCAGGCCATCGCATACGTCGCGGAACAGTTTCAACGCATCATCCGAGAGCATGGTCCTGATGCCGTTGGATTTTATGGATCTGGCCAATGCCTGACCGAAGAATATTACTTGATCAACAAGATTGCCAAGGGCTTTCTGGGAACGAACAATTTTGACACAAATTCACGACTCTGCATGTCCTCCGCGGTAACAGGATATAAGCTGTCATTGGGCGCGGATGGCCCTCCCACAACCGTCGGCGATTTTGATTGCTGCGATACATTTTTTATTGCCGGGGCCAACCCCGCCTGGTGTCACCCGATTTTATTTCGCCGCATGGAACAGCGCAAGGAATCTGATGCCAATGTAAAAATCATTGTAGTGGATCCCCGCCGCACCGCATCCTGTGCTGCGGCCGATCTGCATATACAGATCGTCCCTGGAACCGATGTTGCATTGTTTAACGCCATAGCGCTGCTGCTGTGCAATAACGGACAGGTTGACGCGGCGTTCATCAATGACCACCTTCGCGGATGGGAGGCCTACCGCGAAGCCATTGAACCATTTACCCCGCAAGCTGCCGCCCGCATCTGTGGTATACCCGAAGAACAGATTCGCACAGCCGCCCAATGGCTGGGAGGCGATCATCGCTTTTTAACGCTTTGGACCATGGGACTGAATCAATCTTCGCGCGGAGTGGATAAGAATCTGGCACTCATCGCTTTGTCACTGATTACCGGAAAAATCGGCATCCCCGGCTGCGGCCCCTTCAGCCTGACCGGTCAGCCCAATGCCATGGGGGGACGCGAGGTCGGTGGTATGGCCAATCTGCTTTCCGCCCATCGCGATCTGGCCAATCCTGAACATCGGCGGCATGTTGCTGATTTCTGGGGTGTGCATGCCGTCCCCGATAAACCAGGTCTCACCGCCACCGAAATGTTTTCCGCCCTCCGGAAAGGTCGAATGAAAGCCGTATGGATCATCGCCACCAATCCAATATCATCCATGCCTGATTCATGGAAAGTCGAGGAGGCGTTGCGTCAGGCCGAGTTTGTAGTGGTACAGGATATTCATCCCACTGAAACATCCCAGTTCGCCGATGTTTTGCTGCCTGCGGCAACGTGGCTCGAAAAAACCGGCACCATGACCAATGCCGACCGCCGGATTTCCCTGCTGGAAAAAGTTATCGATGCGCCGGGTGACGCCCTGCCGGATTCCGATATTCTTCTGCGTTTTGCCCGGCAAATGGGATGGCAATCTTCTTTTCCGTATCATTCCACCGCCGAGATTTTTGATGAACATGCTCGTCTGACCGCCGGCACGGATGTTGATATCACCGGTTTGTCGCATTATCTGCTCGCGCGGCTTGGCCCGATGCAATGGCCATTTCCTGTCGGTTCGACGGCTCAAGCCGCTGAATGTAAGGAACGCCGACTGTATACCGATCACCATTTCGCAACCGCTGATGGAAAGGCGGTTCTCCACCCCGTCGCGTATCACCCGCCGGCTGAAGTTCCTGACACGGACTTTCCCATGGTTCTTACAACCGGACGAATCCGAGACCAATGGCATACCATGACGAAAACCGGCCGGGTCGCTCGCTTGCGAGAGCATATTGATCAGCCATTTTGTGAGATTCATCCGCAGGATGCCGCCGCACGCGGTGTTCGTGAGCAGGATATGGTGTGTATCCGCACACGCCGCGGAGAGGTGAACGTCCCCGCGACGCTCACCTCCGATATTCTGCCAGGAACAATTTTTGCCCCCATGCACTGGGGCCGGCGCGGCGATGTCGCCACCGGCCGTGCCAATAATGCCACCCACTCCGCCATCGATGCCCGATCAAAACAACCTGAACTTAAATTCTGCGCCGCGCAGGTATCACTGTTATGCCAGCCACGACGACGGATTGTCATTGTGGGTGCGGGAGCCGCGGCCATCGCATTTGCCCGCGCCCATCGCCGTTTTAACCAGCGTGATGAACTGATCATGCTGAGCCGCGAACCGGAAATGGTCTACAATCGTGTTCTCTTGCCGATGTATATCCTCGGCACACACACTTGGAGCGATCTGCTTGTAGCCGGTCCGGAAGAACTCAAGTCCTTGGCCGTGATTCTGCAGCCGGGCACGGAGGTCAAAAGTCTCGACACCCATGGCCATCAGGTCTTAACCGCGGCTGGCCGACAGATAAGCTACGATGCGCTGGTCTTGGCCACCGGATCGGAACCCACCATCACATGGCGCGGCCCGCTTCCGGCCCGCGGCGTGCATACGCTGCGATCCCGTGCCGATGCGGACGCAATTATGCGGGAGGGATCGGAAACCGCATCGGTGGCCATTATCGGTGGCGGTATATTGGGGGTGGAATTGGCGGCGGCTTTATGCGCCAGAGGAATGGCTGTGACGCTGGTACATCGTTCCAGTCGTCTTATGACACGCCAATTGGATGATAAGGCCGGCATGTACTTACGTTGTGAATTGGAATCACGCGGTATTACAGTAAAATTAAATGCCGATTTGGCCGGAATTCAAGGTCTCGATAAGCCACAGCGAATTCGCTTGAGCACCGGCGAGCTGATCGATATTGGAATGGTCCTATTTGCCACAGGAATTCAGCCGCGCGTGGAGTTGGCCAGACAATCCGGTATTCCATGTGACCGCGGTATTGTGGTTGATCCGTTCATGCGGACACATGTGCCGGATGTGTACGCGATTGGTGAATGCGCTCAGCAGGGGCGATCTCTGATCGGCACCACCGCCGGCGCGCAGGCTCATGCCACAGCGCTTTGCGAACTTCTGCGCGGTAACTGTTATGCGCCATACCACATTCCCGTAGCAGCCAATATCGTCAAGATTCCCGGGCTTCAACTTGCCGCCGCGGGAGAAGTTGATCCCGATCCGTCCAATATGGATGTCATCACTTTTGACGATCCACGGCGATCACATTATCAGAAATGCGTAATCCGGCAGGACCGGTTGGTCGGGGTCATCACCGTTGGCGATACGTCACGATTCGCCGAATATCATAATTTGATACAGCGTGGTCTGGAATTGGAGGATTTACGCGATACCCTCCTGCGGCCCGGCACGGCGACGCAACCCACGCGTGGCCGCATAATATGCAGTTGTAATCAGGTCGGCGAGCAAACGATTCTCGACGCGGCCCAAAGCAATCCCGATCCCACCGCGGTAGGTAAAATCACCAGGGCTGGGACCTCCTGTGGCAGTTGCCGCCCGGAAATACAAAAACTGCTGGCGAGATCGGCCAAGAGCACGGCAACGGTATAAGCGGCCATGGGCGACAACAGAACCACCAAGAACACCACAACATCATGTGCCGCGTTTACCTCGCCCGCTACCAATGCCGCATCGCCATATTCGAAGGTTGCCCGCTTACCGCATGGGCAAATAACGGGATTATCACCGCCTGATGCCCACTTCTATAACATATAACATGAATATAAATAATGGATAATATCTGTGTTATGAATTTGCAACATGTATGAAATGCCGCCATAATCTCTTCCGGCGGACAGGAAAGTCATCAGGTGTTCAACAACGGTGTCGGGCGTTTGTATGCGACTCGATCCAAAAGCGAGGGGCCAGCGATGAAGAATCGCCGACATCTGAAAGGATGGCCCTGTGATGTTTTTCAACTTTCCAAAATCGTTCCGACTGCGGATAAATGCCGCACTGCTTGCCGCAGCCGGCTCCGCGCTGGCGATGGGCACCGCGCGAGCTGCCACTGACCCCAATTCCATTTCGGGGCAGGTGGCGGCATTGCAGCAGCAGATACAAGCCTTGAATTCCAAAGTCACCGCTCTTAAGCGGGAACAGGCATCCGCGGTGCGGCAAATCGTGGAAGAAACGCTCAAACAGGCCGCCACGGAATCGTCCGCGTCATCCGGCTTGACGGCGGGATATGACAACGGTTTTTATCTCCGAATCGGGAAGCGATTTGACCTTTCATTCAACGGTTTGTTTCAAGCACGGTATACCTATTCCCATGCGGAAAATGCCATCGGCGATCCCGGCACACCGCTGGGGGCCAATTACAGCGGCGACATGAACGGTTTTGGCCTGCCTACCGTATTATTGACGGCCAGCGGAACATTATTCCAGCATGTGCAATTCAAAATTGCGGGAAACTTCGGCAGCACCAGTTCATTTACCAGCCCTACCGCCGGTACTTTTCAGCTCACGGATGCCTGGGCCGCTTACAACTTTGCTCCCTGGCTTGGCATTCGCGCCGGTTCCATGCTCATTCCCTATACCCCCCTGAAAGGACTTGCCAACTATGGCGGTTCCGAATTGCCTGATTTCGCGACCAGCATTCTGCCATTCGGGGTCGGCTACGGCCTGGGTGTGGACATTGACGGAGTAGTTGGACCGGGAAAATTCACCTACAGCTTCATGATCAACAATGGCAGCAATTCGCAAGACCTTGTGGACTCCGCATCACCGGTGGCCGGCGTGGGCCGCGATAACCGCTTAAGTTATTATACGCGTGAGCAATTTTTCGGAGCCGGTACACCCGCTGATTTTTTGGACGAACCGGATCTGCAATGGCATAAGCAACTCGTCTGGGTGGTTGGGGCCGGCCTTGGTTATGAATCACAGAACAGTTCGGCCGGCGCCTTTCCCGGTGCGCAAAGCACAACCAAGATCAATGGTCTTTCCAGCGCGCCATCGCCCGGCTTTCTGGCCACGCCCTATACGCTTAACGGCAATCTGTACCGCGCCACCCTTGATTTTCGCACCAAGTACCGCGGGTGGTCCCTGTTCCCCGCAATTTTTTATCAGCAGATTAATGGAACGGGAACCATCGCCACAGGACTACCGGCAACGAGTGTCGGCCAATGCGGCTATTTTCTGCAATCGGGATACTTTATCATTCCGCACAAATGGGAAATCGCCGGACGATTTGGCCAGCTTATCACGCTCGGAGAACCCAACCGCATGGAAGAATACACGCTCGGTGTCAACTATTATATCTTCGGCGAAAATGCCAAAATTCAAACCGCCGTTACCTATATTCCCAATGAGGCGGCTTTAACAAATAACGTGGGTTCCGTCGTCAATACTCAGGACATCTATGGCGAAATTCAATTCCAGATAAAGTTCTGATGCCGCGGTGGCACCGGAATTGCTTGTATTTTATTGTATTATTAACATGAAGGTTGATCGTTATGAATGCACAACTCATCAAACTTAAAGGAACTCCGGGGAGAACACTGGTCGGCACAACCATTGGATTTTTCGTCGGTTTTGCCTCCGTAAGTCTTTTCAATGTGACCGCCATCAAATTCAAGACCGCCATGCACTTGAATCCCGCCACTTTTGGATTATTGGTGGCGATGCCGCTGTTATCCGGATCGCTGCTGCGAATTCCATTTTCCGCATGGGTGGATCGCAATGGCGGGAGAAAATCCAATCTGATTCTGCTGGGCCTGGCCATCCTGGGGCTGTTGTGTGTCTTTATCACAAGCGCCTTATATTTTCCACAACATATTACACCGGGCATGTATCCGTGGCTGTTGTTTCTTGGACTGCTGAGCGGATGTGGAATTGTGACTTTTTCTCCGGGTATCAGCCAGACCGCATTCTGGTTTCCCAAATCCCGGCAGGGATTGGCTCTGGGCATATTTGGAGGATTGGGTAATTTGGCACCTGGCATTTTTGTGTTGCTCATGCCGATGGCCCTGGCTCACCTTGGATTGACGGGCACGTATGAAATGTGGCTCGGAATGTTGATCGCCGGCACTGTTCTGTATGCCCTGCTGGCCCAGAACGCCTGGTACTTTCAACTCCGGGCAGCCGGTGTGGATGAGCCTGGCTCGCGCCGTGTGGCAGGCGAAAAAGGTCAGGAGCTTTTTCCAACCGGCAACGCGATAGGCTCACTGGGTATCGCGGCGAAACGGTGGGAAACCTGGGCGCTGGTATTCCTCTATTTCACAACCTTTGGCGGTTTTCTGGCCATCACCGTATGGCTGCCCAATTATCTTCATGCCTATTATGGCAAACCCATCGCGCGAGCGGCGCAGTTGGCCGGTCTGACTTCCATCCTGGCCTCCGTGGTGCGCGTGGGAGCCGGCGTTTTGGCGGATAAGATTGGCGGAAAACCGGTGAGTTACCTGGCGTTGGCAACTTTGGCCTTCGGAAGTATTTTGACGGCGCTGGCTCCCACATTCACCACTGGCATGTGGGGCATTTTTCTTATTGCCACAGGAATGGGCATCAACAATGCCGCCGTGTTCAAACTCGTTCCCATGGCGGTTCCCGAAGCGGTTGGCAGTGCGGCGGGACTGGTCGGCGGAATCGGCGCGATCGGCGGATTTCTCCTTCCGCCAATATGGGGCCAAATTGTGCGTGTTTATGGCAGCATCGGTTATCCGCATGGAATGTTCATATTTACCATATTGGCATTCGCGGGCCTGGCCATGGCCGCCGGTTTGCGCCAACGCCACACCGTTGCCGTTGCAAACGCGGTCAACGTGAATCTCGCCGACGCACCGGCATAAGCCATGGAATTTTTGTTAAGGATTTTCTTCAATGACAAAACAATCGACGAACGATTTCGGCAGGGTACCGACGATGCTTCGACGCGTGTTGTTTCCAATGGCGCTGAGCCTGCTGATCGTATCCGGAACAGCCCATGCGAAAACCCTTATTGTCGCTTACGCCGGGTCCATGGGACCGCTGATGGACCACTACATTGGACCAAAGTTCGCCAGACTGCACCACGCGCGGTACCAAGGTATTGGCCGCGGGGCGTTTGGTCTGGCGCACATGATTCAAGCACGGCAGATCAATCCGGATATATTCATTTCCATAACGCGCGGACCAATACGGTTGCTGGAGAAAGCCGGGCTGGCACCGAGGGGCAGCGCTTTTGCTTCAACGCGCATGGTGCTGGCGTGGAGTCCGCACAGTCCTTTGGCACAGAAATTCGCCGCCGTCAAATTGGGCCATGGCGATTGGTACAAGATCATCGAGACGCAATGGTGCCACTTTGGGCGAACCGACCCAATAACGGATCCGCAGGGACGGGCCACAGTGCTATGTTTAATGTTGGCCGCCAAGTTCTACCATCAGCCCCACCTGGTAGCGCTCACCCTGGGACCGATGGAAAATCCGGCGCAGATATTTACGGAGGCCTCGCTGATGTTTCGGCTGCGAGCGGGACAGCTGGATGCGTGCGTAACGTATCAATCCGCCGCGTGTGCCGCCGATATTCCATTTATGCCGCTGCCACCTCCAATTAATCTCGGAGATATCCGTTATGAAAAGCAATACACGACGGTGGTGATGCATGTCAAAAGCGGTGATGGACGCATATTCCATTTTCAAGCGCATCCACTGGTCTTCTACTCCACCGTGCTTAAACATGCTCGACATCCGAGGCTTGCCAAGGCATTCGTACACTATTTGAGAGGTCGTAACGTTAAGCCATGGCTGCGGGCTTGTGGTTATACCCCCCTTTCGGCGACAATGGCTAGTGCTCTGTCCCGCCCATAATTACGGGTGGAACAGGGCACTAGTCAAGGAGCCAACCCAAAATGATCGTACACGCCACGGATACGCCGGCACCGCGGGAAGGCAAGGATGTTGAGCGTGTCGTGGCGATGAACTGCGCGGACCGCCGACGGCATCGTCGGATTTCCGTTGCCGGATGGTTGACATTTGTTTTGGCGGCACTGTTTTGCCTGGCCATTGTGTGGCCATTTGTGGTCGGTGCGGGGTGGGAACAGTTGCGACATCCTGTATTTGACTCCGACGACGGACATGCGGTGATCGTTTCACTTCTGTGCGCCGCCGCCGATGCGATACTGATGATTCTTCTGGCCACACCGTTATCCTGGATACTGGCGCGGCGGGAATTTCCGGGCAAAGTTCTGCTGGAGGCCCTGGCGCTGGTACCGTTGTTGACTCCGCCGCTGGCCATGGGCATGTTACTGGCCAATGTGCTGGGGCCGGAGAGTATGTTGGGCCAACTCGCCGACCGTGTTGGCATTTCTGTTACCAACAGCATCCCGGCACTTATCATCGCCGGCTTTTACGCGGCGGCTCCATTTTATGTGTTCGGAGCCAAACTGGCCTTTGAATCCGTTCACCCCGGTTACGAAGAAATGGCGCGATTGCTTGGTAAATCCCGCATCGCAGCGTGGCTTGGCGTAACGCTGCCACTGGCGTTAGGCGGCTTGTTCTGGGCATTGGTGATCGGCTGGCTGCGCGCGATGGGAGAATTCGGTGTTGCAATCATTATCGCGTATTTTCCGCATGGGATTCCCATTCAGATGTGGGTCAACCTGCAGGATTCCGGCCCTCACGCGGTCTATCCACTGCTCTGGATGCTGATTTTGCTGGCGATGCCCGTTCCGCTCCTGCTAAGCCTGCAGGTTCGCCGCGGATGGAAAGATTGGTATGGAGTGGTTGGCGGGTTGGCCACTATTCTGTGTTCCTTCACGGCACCGAAAGCCGAGGACTTGGATAAATATCAGGCGGCCTCCGGACATGCACAGCCTGTATCGCTACATATTCATACGCAGATTTCATCACCGGTAAGACTCCATGCGGATTTCACTGTACGCGGGATCACCGCGCTGACCGGACCGACCGGTTCAGGCAAAACCACACTACTGCGCGCGATAGCCGGATTAATATCCAACAATCCCACGCCGGAGACTCAGAGCGCATTGGCCGGCCTACGTATTGGTTATGCTCCGCAGCAGCCATTGTTATTTCCGCATTTAAGTGCCCTGCACAACGTTGCCTTCGGCATTCATAGCCCACTTCGCCAACGCCGCGCTATGGATAGTCTTCGACAATTGGGTCTTGAGCATCTGGCTGACAGAATGCCCGCATTGCTCTCAGCGGGTCAGGCCCAGTTGGTGTCCATAGCCCGCGCCGTGGCAAGTGAGCCGGATATTCTTCTTCTGGACGAACCAACCGCGGCCCTGGATTTCGAAACTTCCGATGCGCTACTGGTCGTTCTGCGTGATATTGCCCGTGCCAGGAACATTCCAATTTTACTGGCCACCCATGACCGCGATGTCGCCCGCAGTGCCGACGTTTGGTATGGCATCCATAACGGCGGCTTATCCATTGCGGAAGTCCCCGTCCACCGCGTTTAGCCGATCCAATTCCAATCGGGTATTAATTTGCAGACCGCGATATTCCGGCGTCGGCATTTTAACGCGTTGCGCCGAAACCGATTCCAACAATCTCCAAAGGGCAAATTCACCGACGCGCATCTGAGAGTGGATGATCGGCAAGATTGATGCGTGATACAAGCCCGGCATCGGCTGCCAACGATCATCATAATACGCAATTGCGCCGTATGCGTCACGCGGCGCGAACACAAGCGGTTCCAAAAATTCCGAAGGAAGAATCGCCCAATCGCATGCTATTACCATGATCCATTGTGATGCACCCGCATGGCATAGGGCTGTTTCCAAGCCGCTGATCGGCCCATATCCCGGATGTGCATCAGCCAGTGTGGCAAGATCAAGATCGGCATACTTGTCCGCCTCATCCGCGACCACCACAATAGAACTGCAGAAACGTTGAAGTACCGCGGCGATTCGGCTTATCAACGCCTGACCATGCAGTAAGGCTCTGGCCTTATCCGAACCGAAGCGCAAGCTCTTCCCACCGGCAAGAATGTATCCGCAAAGGGGCGACTTCTGTTCCATTATGATCGCTCTGAATCAGTGGATTTATGGTGATCCGCGGCTTCACCAGATGCAACGGCCAGAGCGTGCGGAAGAATATCGGCGATCGCCTCCAAAAACTCCACCGCACCACGCGGCGATCCCGGCAGATTCAGTACCAGCGTGCGACCGATCAAGCCCGCCTCTCCGCGGCTCAAATACGCCTTGGGAGTTCTGGCCAGACAGCGTATTCGGGCCAGTTCGATCAGTCCCGCCACACGCTTGTGCAAGAGCGGCAGCGTTGCCTCGGGCGTATGATCGCGCGGCGATAAGCCGGTGCCGCCGGTGGTTAAAATCAAGTGTGCCGCATCATTTCCAGAGGACCATTCCCGTAACTTCATCTGAATCGCGGAAATATCATCCGGCACGCACGAGGTCCAGGCTATCTGGGCACGAAGATGCGCCTTCACCGCCTCGGCCAAAGCAGGGCCGCTTCTATCTATGGCTTCACCGCGGCTGCAACGGTCGGAACATGTCAGAATCGCCACGCGCCAGATCATGCCGTTTTCCTCCGATGCAGGCGATACTCACCGTGTGTGCCGCCGGTCTTCGCTGTTAATTGCACAGCGTCAATTCGGATGGCACGATCCAGCGCCTTGCCCATGTCATACACGGTCAACGCCGCCACGGTTGCCGCGGTCAACGCTTCCATCTCCACACCGGTTTTCCATGTTGCTTCCGCCGTTGCCTCAATTTCCACATTCCGACCTTGCAATGCCACATGAACTTCAATATTGTCCAGGGGAACCGGATGACAAAGCGGGATCAAGTCGGCGGTCTTCTTGGCCGCCTGAATTCCCGCCAATCGCGCCACCTCCAGCACCCGTCCTTTGCGGATTCCATTGACCCGGATGGCCGTGGCCAGCGCCGCATTGATATGCACCCTGGCCCGCGCGACAGCTTTACGAGTGGTGATCGGCTTGGAGCCTACATCAACCATGACGGGCATATCATCGCGATCAATATGGGTCAACTTATGAATGGATCGTGTCGGTCTGGTCATGCAATACTCCATGGAATGAAAGGAAATGGGCCGCACCCACTTGCGAAAGGCGGCGTTTCAACGAAGCCGTCGGATATCGCCGCCGCCGAAATATCGCCTGAACCGGCAGAATGAATCATCACGGCCTGGCCGTTTTCGCCCATACGCACAAGCGGATAGTTCCATTTCTCATGCGGTTTG
>JAKBAC010000050.1 GCA_021809365.1 Planctomycetota bacterium
GCCCGATTTGTTTTTCCGATGCCCGCCACCTTACGCGGGTTACTGATAACGCAATAGGCTCTCCCCCGAGCACCGTGGTGATAACCCGGTGCCGTTGCGCTCCCCGCGAACCCCAACGGCACCGCATTACCATGACGGTGCTCCGGGCACGATTCCCCGAGCACCGTGGTGATAACCCGGTGCCGTTTGCGCTCCCTGCGAACCCCAACGGCACCGCATTGCCATGACGGTGCTCCGAGCACGATCCCAAGAGCACCGTGGTGATAACCCGGTGCCGTTACGCTCGCTGCGGAAACCAACGGCACCGCATTATCATGACGGTGCTCCGGGCACAATCCCCCGAGCACCGTGGTACGCATTGATTGCCACGTCTGTCAAAACGCGGCCGACATTCCAGTTGGAATCGGGTTCCACACAGCGTAAAATAGGTGAATTGATTTCTTGCAGGTGAAATACATTATGACCATTGATACCTCCGACGCCCGACGCTGGGAAGCTGGATGGAAGGGACATGAACTTGCCCAGTTGAAGCGTTTGTCGAAACTCACGTTGGAGCAGAAAATTCGCTGGCTCGAAAGCGCCCAGGAAATGGTTCACACCATGCAGGCGGCGCTCAAGCCGGGACCGGGTGAATCAAAGGGGATGGCGCGGTACAGCTCCGTGCCGGAGCGCTGAGGTTGATTGCGCCAAATCGGTGACGCGCTCTTCAATGGGGAATTGGCTCGGATGTTGGCTCAAGCAGCGGTTTCCGCTTTTTCCAGCGCCCGCACGATTTTCTTAACTGTTGCCAGATCGGGGGTGACTTTTGCTCGCTCAAGGCGGTTGAGCGTCTCATGTCGAATACCGGCCCGACGTGCCAGTTCCGCCTGCGTTAAATGCGCCGCCCATCGCCGCTTTATAAGATCACGCGCCAAATCAGCCCGCAGTGCCTCCACCGCCGGATAGTTGCCACTGGGCAACTTGCCGGGTAAGGCGGGTAGTTCCACATCACCCTTTACCATTATAGCCATTGGATTATATTAAATCATGGTGCATTCTGGGTCAATAGTGTTGGGTCAATAGTGTTGATCTCATGAAAGTTGGTCAGGGCCTCTGGCGGATTCAACTGCTGCCTTGGGGACTGCGAACCATCGCGTTCGTGACGGGGCACTAAAAAAAATCGAACGGGTTTTTCAATGGGCCTTCCAGCCTGGCCAGAACTTTTTCACCCATTGCCAGCAAATTCTGAAATGTGCCAGCCGCATGGCCATGGCTCCAGTTCCCGCCGCCCAGTTCATTGGTGCCCACCAGTGCCCAGGGATCAACGATTGGCGCATCCGTGCCTGAAGTGGAACCGCGGCTCTCCCGATGGGGGCGGAGCAATTCGTCCGTATGGCGTTGCAGCAATTCCAGAATTTCCTCCGGCAACGCCGAGAGGTCATGGGCGGCGCGGTCGGATGAGCCGTCCTGATGTCCGGCGTGGCGGCCATGCGTGGCTGATTGAAAATGGTCTTCATTTCTCATGATTGAATCCAGACTTTGCTGTACACGCCCACGGATGAGACTTCCGCGGTGAAAATGCTGATCTGCCCCACGCGCAGACGAATGCGCAAATGTGTGATGTTAAATTGTCCGGAAATCATGCAACCGTCGGCTGCGGTAAAGCTGATGGGCACCGCGGCATGATAGGCCGCAACACCCGGATCATTTTCCGTCAGCCAGCCCACGATCGCGCCGTGCAGACGCTGCCCGGTGAGAATTCCGGAACCAAATCCGGCATCGGCGAAAGCCTCGGAATTCTTTTCCCGAAATTCCTCATCCAGGCGCGCATCATAGATATTGGCGGTGACGCCCGGCGGCAGTGTTACGGACGCGGTGAGACCGGATAATGGCAATGATGACGGCATGATTCAAAGCCTCCACAATGTGACGCGGCCTGGTTCGCTTAAGCCGCGTCAAACACCTGACATTCAACATGAATCTCGGCGGTATAAAGTGCTGTCTGCAGCGCGTTGAAGCCCGGCATCACCGGGGCCATGGGCGTGGTTTGCCGACAACTCAGCAGACTTCCGGCGGTCAGGGGGAATGTGGCATTATCAAGCAATGCCTCAAGACGCTGCGCGCCGGAGAGTGCGACCGTAACATCAGCCGCGATCACTTCAATTGCGACATTCACAACCGTTAAGCGATCACCGGAAAAATCATGCGCACAGTGTCCCGGAGTCACACGCACAATTACCAGTGGAAGCCCTGCCGATTCCGGCGCTTCGGTGAGATACACCGCCGGGACCGTGCCGAGAATCGCGGTAAGTTCCGCATCCCCGGTGATGCGGCTGATCAAGGCCTGTATGAGTGCCTGCATAAGAGTTCCATCAGCTTTGCGTTATTGAATCCTGCGGTTCCAGGAGATCGGCGTAAATGGCCCAGGCCTGATCCCGATCGCCCAGATTGATCGTGAAACGCACCCGGTAGTATAGTTCGCCGTCAAATATGCGATCACCAAATTGTGCGCCGGTATTCTGCGGTGTCATTATCACGTAGGTTATATCGATACTCCGGCGTTCAATGCCTTTCCATGATCGTGGCCGGAAGGTCATTACGCTGGCTGGAATATCCGTTAAAACGGTCTGCCAGGTACGGACAATTTCACCGGTGGCACCGGCGGTTGTCATCGCTCGTTGCAGGCTGATTCGCCGACGTGTCAGTAATGCCAATGTCATACCACGCTGTCCCGATAGCGGTTGAGAATATTGAGAATTTCCGTGGTGAATATCAGGTCTCCCATCCGTACAAGATATTCATATCCGATGGTTTTGCCCTGGGATTCACGCTGTTTGGTCAAATCCGGCGCATTGAGCACATTGCCCACGGCCAAAGCCGTGGCCAGGGCGATATCATCCGGAATCATCACGCCGCAGATAACGGCATTGGCATCATGGGCCTGGGTAAATGTGGCGCTGAAGCTGTCCGCGGAAACGGCGCTGACCGTAACGGTTTCTTCCACCGCCGTGCCGGGATCCATGACCAACATGGCTCCCACGGTAATGGCCCAAGGCTCATTGATGCTCACGGCGTTCATGGCCGCCGGTGTAACGTTTTGTACGCCCGATGGAAAGCCTGCCAGGCTGCTGGTCGTAAAGCCGAAACCGGCAATGTAATCCACTTCAATGGCGTTGATGCGGCGGAAGCCAAATCCGCGGAGAAAAGGCAATTCCAAGAGTCCCGCGGCCTGTGGTTTGTAGGAAATCCGTCCTACCTGAGGGCGAAGATCAAATTGTTCCGCGCTGCAGATAATCGGGTCGGCTCCCGTGGGAAACAGCGTTACGGAATTCAGCGCCAGGATCGGCGTTTGCCGCAGCATGAGAAATGGCTGATTGGGTGAATCATAAAGTTCAACCAGGCGGGTGGGAATAAAATCGCGTTGACAATAGCGCGTGACGGAAACGCTGACCGCTGAAATAATCGCCGCCAGCGTTTGTAGGTTCACATTGGCGCAATTGGGAACAACCGTGGAGCAATACGCGGATGTGATCAGATCAGCCATGGCGTGGCTATAGATACGCAGCGCGGTGGATAAGTGACTGCGCAAATATAAATTCATATTTTTTGGCGCAGGGAAAGTGTGAAGTTATTTTTGCACGGCCCCTAAACGGCGGCGACCGGTCCGCCGCGCACCAGCCCAAGGTAATTCCATGGTTCAGTCCATCTTTCAACACGGCCCAACATCAAGCCCTCGGTGAAAATTTAGAATCGCCCGGAAAGTGAAGCCGATAGCTACGTCCGTTGCGTGAGCGGTGGTATGATTGATATAAGTTGGAGACTGAGGCGTTCGGGGGTACCGACAATATGGCGTTGAAAAAAATATTCTGCATCAATCACCCCGATCGACCGGCGATTGGGATTTGTGTCATTACCGGGCAGGCGATTTGCGAAGAATGCTCCACCCGCTACGAGGGGGTAAATTATTCACGCGAGGGGTTGCGTATTTTGCAGGAGCGACGTCAGGCTCAAAACGCCGTTCACTGGTGGCCTGATCGACTATGGTTGATTGTCGGCACACTGGTAAGCCCGCTATGGGTGCTGATGATCTATTCGGGCTTGCGGGCGTTGATTGCTTTTATGGGGTTGCGGAGTTAATTCATGCCAACGCCCCGGGAAGATATTGACCCGCAATCCAATGGCGATTTCGCCGGTGCTCTGGATGCCGGCCTGGAATTTATTCGCGCCTACGCCGCGTGGACCGTGCCGATGTACGTTTTGGCGGCAGCCCCCACCGCCATGTTGCTGCTGCCAATCATTGGAGACATTGCGGTACATCGGCCCGGTGACGCTACGGTATACTGCTGGCTGCTGCTACCGGCGATGATGTGGAGGTGGTGTATTCTGGCGGTCATTCAACAGCGTGTGCGCTGGGCGGTAACCGGGAAAATGGACACGGACGTATTGAAGCGGCGCTCGTTCGGGCTGATTATTCTGCGACTTGGGCTTGCAGCCTGCGTGGTATGGGGATGCTGGCTGTTGCTGGTACCGGGATTTCCCGCGATCATTCTTGGTGCGCTCGTCGCGCCGAGTCTGCTGGATGCCCCGACCATTTCCTTGAAGCATGTATTCCGCCCCATGGTGCTTGGCCTGGTATCTTCAAGTACATGGCGGCAATTCATTGTGGCGCTGCTGACGTTTGCGGTTGTATATATCGGAGTCATTGCAACGCTGAAGATTTGCGCCAACATCATCATTCCATCCTTCGCGGGCATTTCGGATATGCACTTGCAATTGCTGTTGCGCAGTTCCGCCCTGGAAATGGGAATCGTGTTGTTGATCTGGATGGGATTTGATCTGCTATGGCATGTCAGCTCGGTGATTCAGTTTTATTTTATGCAGGGCCGCCATACCGGCGCGGATATTCAATTCAAGCTTAATCGTTTGCGGGAGAGAGCCGCATGAACTTTATAAGAGCGCTGTGCCTGTCGATCTTCGGCCTGCTGCCGCTTATCGGAAGCAACCTGAGCCATGCCGCCGTATCCGCCAATACGGAGATGCGTTCCGGGTCCATCGGCGCGGTGGGTATCCCTGACGGCGTGGAAGTCCGGAAGGGCCCGATACATCCGCATGCTCAGTTGCAACACATTCTTGCACAACCTTCTTTTCAACAATGGCGATTACGCGCACAACGCCCTGTGGCACATGGTAATCAGCCGCTATGGCGAGCAATCAGCGCGCAGTGGGATCGGCTGATGAAATGGCTGCGCCATTACTTTCATGCGCATAAACGCAGGGTATCGCGGAGCTATCATTCCAGCGCGGGTTTTCCTTTTGCCGGCTTTCTGGAAATCCTGGCAATCGTATTGGGGATCACTCTGGTGGCGGGAATTGCGATGGTGCTTGTCCGCCGGCAGACCAACGGCAAAGTGCCGCCGGCATCCGGCGACGGGTTGTTAAGCCGGGATAAAATCAAGCAGGCTATGCAACAGGGCGACGCCCTGGCCATGGCCAGTGAATCATGGATGCGTGCGGCGCGGCAATTCGGCAGTGACGGTGATTTTCGCGCCATGTATCGGGCGATGTATCTATCCCTTCTGGCGGGCCTGCATGAAAATGGCAAGATCCGTTTTCGCCGCAATCACACCAACTGGCGATACGTGCGTGAGTTTCAAGGCGCCAAGCCGGAGCGGATGCTATTTGGATCGCTGACGGACTTATTTGATCATATCTGGTATGGTCGAAAACTTTACCCCGACATCAGCCCGGATGCCCTGCGTACTGAGATCCGCAGTTTGATTGTGAAGCCGGATCAGAAACCCGCCGCAACCATTCCCGGCGTTTTCCCTGTGCAGCGGGAGGACGGGCGTGCGTAAAGCTGTACCTCTCATACTGGCGATCATCTTTTTGTGCGTGTTCATCTGGCTATTAACCAGTGTGGCCTGGACGACATCGCGCGGAGCCTCGCAAATGCCGCTGTACAGCGCCTACCGCTTCGACCCCTACGGTTCAGCCGCACTGGAAAAGTTTCTTCAAGCATCGGGCCAAAAGGTCACGCTTTTAACGCATCCCATTTTGCCGGGAAACGCCAAAGGTGTGCTGGTGAATATCACACCACCCTACCAATCCGGAATGCTGGAAAATTATTCCACCGGCCAACATTATAATCCGCAGTTACTGCGGTGGATTGCCGCGGGCAATACGCTGATTGACTCTACGCAAAATGCCACGGGCTTGACGGATCATTTTCATTTGCGCGTTGATGGATTGGTCAGTGCGCCGCGATCGGATAGACTCAAACATCAAGGCAACCCTGAAAAAGAGGAAAAGATCAAACGCGGGGAGCACCAACGGAAGCAGCGCCACATTCGATTACGGATGCCGGGGGTTCTCCCCGGATGGCTGACGATGATGCAAAAAGGGGACAGCCCGGATAAGCTCCGTCGCTGGATTCACAATGTGCCATGGAAGGATGCCAGTGCCGTGGATGTCAATCTGCCTTCATCGCGCCGCCGTTTGGAATTATTGGCTCCGGCCTATTTGATAATTCCTAAAAAAGACCATCAGTGGCAGGTGCTGGCCAAGATCGGATCACGTCCGGTGGCCATTGAAAGACCGCTGGGTAAAGGTCGTGTGATTGTGATCGGATCGCCCTGGCCGCTGCTCAACGGTGGGATAGGCCATGCGGGCAATTTGGATTTGTTACGCGCTATCATTGGAAACCAACCGGTTATCCTGGATCAATGGAGTCTGGGTGTGGGGCATAACTATACCATACTGGACATTCTTCGGCGGTATGGTTTGATGCCCGCACTGGTTCAATTAATTGTGCTATTGATCGTTTACGCCTGGAGTTATAGAGGGTATCCGGTTATCAAATGGAATGTTTCCAGGAGCATGGCACGTTCCAGCCTGGAACACATTGCCATGCTCGGACGGCTCTATGAATCGGCACTTTCGGACGCCGAGATTTGTCAGCGTGTAAGCCAGGAAGTGTCGCATCGCATGGCGCTGGCATTACGCTGTTCCCCGGATCAGATTGGCGAAAAAATCAAGAAACAGCCTGATACCGTGGGGCAGGCGTCGAGATTATTCATCGACCGGTTGCAGACCGTGGAGCGAAATATTCCCAAACACCCTGGTGGAGTCCAACGCCATGATGCCGCCAGACATCGTGCATTGGCTGAAATAATGACACAATCATGGCAACTTGCTAAGGAGATATCACATGGCGGACATTCAGGAGTCCAAGCTGCGGCAGATCATCGAAGCGCTGGACGCGGGCCGCGCGGAAATAAGAAAGGTGATCCGCGGGCAGGAATCACTGATTAACATGATGTTGACCGCACTTCTTGCCGGTGGTCACGCACTGCTGGAAGGCGTGCCGGGTACCGCCAAAACCTTAAGCGTCCGTGCGCTGGCCATGACGCTCTCCTGCCGTGCCAAGCGGGTGCAGTTTACGCCGGATCTTATGCCATCCGATATTCTGGGCACCACCGTCTTTACACCCGGCTCCAATGAATTTCACCTCCATGAGGGGCCGATATTCACCGATATGCTATTGGCCGATGAGATCAATCGCGCACCGGCCAAAACGCAATCGGCACTGCTGGAAGCCATGAGTGAGCGACACGTCACCATCGACGGTCAGCGGCATTTGCTTTCGCCGGTGTTCACCGTGTTTGCCACGCAGAATCCGGTTGAATTTGAAGGCACCTATCCCTTGCCTGAAGCGCAACAGGATCGGTTTTTGCTGAAAATTCTTGTGGATTATCCGGATGAAGCCGCGGAACGCGATCTGCTCAATGCCATTGATCAGGGTCACCCACCGGATCGACTGGAAACGTCGGAAATCACCACGGTGTTGACCCTGGAGCAACTTGCCGCGGCACGCGACCATCTGGCAATGGTGCGCGTGGAGCCGGCGATATTGGAATACCTTATGGCACTGGTGCGTGCCACACGCAAGCATGAATCCATCGTGCTGGGCGGCGGGCCGCGTGCATCGATTGCGCTGTTAACCTGCAGCAAAGCCTGGGCACTGATTCATGGCCGCGATTTTATCACGCCCGATGACATCGCCAGACTTGCTGAGCCGGTACTGGCGCATCGCATCACACTGTCCGCCGATGCGGAAGTCGCGGGTACGCGAAAAACGGAAGTTCTGGAACAGATTCTGGAGTCGCTCGAGGTTCCACGATGAACGTACCGGGGAAAGCAACTATCTGGAGCTTCGCGGTTATCACGGTGCTGTTGATACCCGCCGCACTTAGCCCGGCTCTCGTCTATATATGTGTAGGCTTGGATATTGTCGTTGCAATGTTATTTCTGTTTGATGCGGTGTTGCTTGGCAGAACCGCCATTCGGATAACGCCGGAATTTCCCGCGCGCGGCGAAGTGAATGCCGCATTGCAAGTGGCTTATCGCATTGAAAATGCTTCTGCCCGCAACATCGTGATTACATTGGAGCAACCTTGGCCGGAGGGCCTGACCGGCAAGCCGGCAAAGATTGATTTGACCATTCTTCCGCGCGAATCGGTGTTGGCGGCCTTTGAAATCACGCCATGGGCCCGTGGTCCACTGGAGTTGCAGCCGGCCATTGTCACCATGCGATGTGCCATGCCATGGGCCCTGCGGCGCACGGCTGCACCGACGCCATCGGCGATTCGGATTTATCCTGATCTGGGCGGCATTCGGCGGTTTGAGATTCTGCGCCAGCATCACACGCTATCGCGGATGGGCCTGCATCGCCGACGGATCTTAGGCAGTGGCCGCGAATTTGAGCAACTGCGCGAGTATCTTCCGGATGATGATTTTCGGGACATCAACTGGAAAAGCTCAGCCCATCAGCAGCGGTTGATTACCAATGTATTTCAGGTTGAACGGCGGCAGGATGTGCTGGTGTGCCTGGACGCGGGCCGTATGATGGCCAATCCCATCGGTAAACGCACCATGCTGGATTGTGCCATTGACGCGGCGATCATGCTCGGGCACGTGGTGATTCGCCAAAACGATCAAGTTGGAGCCGTCGTATTTCGCGATACGGTCAACGCCTTTATTAAACCATCCGGATCCACTCCCGCCATGCAACGTGTCATTGATACGCTTACGGATTGCAAGGCCGAACCGGTGTATCCATCCTATGCCGCCCTGTCGTCAGCCATTCGGGTACGGCAGAACAAAAGGTGTATGATTTTCCTTTTTACTGATTTGAGTGATCCACAATTGGCGGACTCTTTGTGGGAATCTGCCGTGCCGCTGCGACATCGACATGTGTTGACAGTGATATCTCTTCGGGACCCGCTGCTGGATTACGTCGCCGGAGGCCCCACCGCCACCCGGGAGCGCTTGTTTCAATCCATGGCCGCACGTAAATTGGCCACTGAACGCGACAGCCGCAAACGCAAGCTCGCCATGGCCGGAGCCACTTTAATTGAATCCGATGCCGATGCATTAAGTCTTCGGACAATCAATGCCTACCTCGCCATCAAATCCCGGCAATTGGCGTAAGGTAATCGTTCCAAAGGTTTCCCCATGTCAACGCCGCCCTTTCCAGCCCCAGCGATTTTCGCACTGGCTTTGGCACATGGTGTAATGACTACCGCCTTCCGCCGCGCCTCAACCTCATCCATGATCGCAAGACATCTCATCGTAAAAAGACCCGTCGCCATCCTCTTCATCAATGACTCTTTCACGATGGTCATATCACGTCGGCAAATAAAATATGACAATCGGATGGCGGAGGCGTGGCACCTTATGCGCCTTACGAATACCGCAATGGTCTCTCCGTCGAGCATCGTGATAATGATCCAGTGCCGTCGCCCATTGGGGACGTGAGTGTCCCCACCCTCTACATCTTCCGCCACATTCGTTGCCACATGTGCGCTCAACAACCACGGGATTCGTGCCATGGTTGCGGTCGGCTTTCCGGAAGGAGTATCTGGTTTGATAAAGATATTGGGAGGGGGCATCGCTATCGCCCATCGCGGGAAAGTGGCTTCGCCAGTCGGCGGAGGATTGGTACATCGGCCAATTCCGGCATGTTCATGGCACGCATCAGCAATCCATAAATTAACGCCGATGTCGGCACCAGAACCAGCAGTTCAATGACGGCTTCCAGCCAGCGTGGCAGAGCGTTTAACAGGGCGCTGTGTCGCATCATAAGAAAAAAAGCCCAGCCCGCAGCCAGCATCATGATCGCGCCCAATAAGGACTTTCCCGCCATCTGGGCCACTTCACCGAGCTTTTCCAACGCCATCCGCCGCCGCAGAATAAATAATAAAATCGCGCATTGCACCATGGCGGAAATGCTGGTGCTGGCGGCGATTCCGCCTTCCTGCATCAACCAGATCAAGGTTAAATTCAGCGTGATGTTCAACAGCACCATGCCCACCGCCACTTTCATGGGTGTGATGGCATCCCGCCAGGCGTAAAATACCCGCACCAGAATCATCTGCATTTCAAACGCCCATATCCCGATGCAGAACCACCGGGCCGTCCACACCGCCTGCGCCACATCCGCCGCGTTGACGTGTCCCCCTAAATAAATTGCGGTGATCAGCGGCTGGGCGATGAGTATCATTCCCAAGGTTGTCGGCAGGCTGATAAACAAACTGCGCCGCAAGCCCATGCGCAACAGTTCCCCGGTGCGCGCCGCATCCTGATTGGCTCCCGCTTCCGATAAGCGCGGGAAAATAACCGTGGCTGTGGCTACACCGAAAACGCCCACCGGCAGCAGATAAATTCTCTGGGCCACCGATAATTTTCCCAACGCGCCCGCCACCATCGGTACATGCACCAGCAGCCCCGCGATGGAAAAGGCGGTTCGACCACCGTGCCCATCGGGTGAAAACCACCATGCGATTTGTGAATCCAGAAAAGTGTTGAGCTGCACGGCGGACAGCCCCAGAATCATCGGAGCCATCCGTGTAACAATCTCCCGCACGCCATCCCCATGCCAAGCCAATGCGCCGCGCCAGCGAAAACCCGTGCGCCGCACGCTGGCCGCCAGCAAAATCGCCTGCAGGACGCCCGAAATCAGTACCGCGCCGGCCACCCAGTAAATGCGATGCGTCAAAGAGTAATGCCGCGACCAGACCCAGACCGGAACTGCCGCGCCAAGCGTCATCGCCACATTCGTGATAATCGGCGCAACCGCCTGGGCCGCGAACCGGTCATACGCGGTGGCAATGGCCGCCAAGAGGGCCACCAGACATACCGCAATGGAGAATGGCAGCATGATGGCGATCATGGCGGCGGCCAGATGATTGGCGGGTAATACGGTATGCGAAAATGCGATCGGCAGCACAATGGCTTCGCCAATAACGGTGATGGTTGTCAACGTGAGCACCAGCAAGCCGATCACCGATCGGGCCAGTTGATCCGCGGCGGCCTGCCCGCGCTCCTGGCGCATGCGGGTATAGACGGGCAGAAAAACAGCCGTCAATGCGCCTTCGCCGAAAATTCTGCGAAACAAATTGGGGAACTGAAACCCCATCCAGAACGCCGACCACGTGGTGCCGACACCCAGAAAGTAGCTGCATGCCTTATCCCGCAATAATCCAAATATGCGGGACAGCAACGTCAGGCTGGAAAACAAATTGGCGTGCCGGGCCAAGGTCGTTTGCGGCCTGCCCGCGGGAGTGGCGGTATCGCCCGGTTCAGCAGTGGATTGAGACTTCGGGGATGGCAACGGTTCAGCCATATCACGCACCACGCTTCGGTGCCGATATGGCATCCGAACCTTCTGCCGCGGCGGCACGCAGCAGCATGTTTCGCAATTCCCCGCATACCGCCGCCGGATCATCGGCGGAAATTACCGCCGAGCTTACCGCAACGGCTGTCACTCCCGCCGCGATGAGCTGCGACAGATTTCCAGTGGAAATGCCCCCAATGGCGACTATCGGCAGATGAACGTCGGCCGCGATTAATTCTCGAATATATCCCGACCCGGCCAGCCGCGGCTTCTCCTTGGTAGTCGTGGGAAACATCGGTCCGGCACCGACATAGCTTGCGCCCGCGCGTGCCGCCGCCGCCGCCTGCTGGATAGTTTCAGTTGATACACCAATAATCAATTGCGATCCCGCAAGTTTGCGGGCCTCTTCGCACGGCACATCATCCTGCCCCAGATGAACACCCGATGCTCCCGCCGCCAAAGCAATGTCCGTGCGATCATTGATGATTGATAAGCGCCCTCTGCCGCGGCATTCTTCCGCCACGATGCGTGCCCGCGCCAATAACTCCCCGTCACTTAATTCTTTCTCCCGCAATTGCACCACATCCGCACCGCCCTCCAGAATCGCATGAAGCGTTTCACGCCAGGGACGGCGGCACAGAGCTTCAGTCAGCAGAACGTGCAGTCCGTGACCGCATATTTTATTCCGCTGAGCCGCCTGCCGCGTGATGGCCTGTTCAACGCTATAGGATCGGTAGCGCAGAGATTCAAGGTGTGCCGCAACTTCGGCCGATTGCAGTTTTGCCAGTTCCTCCAATACACGCAGAGCCTCGGTCAATCGTCGGCCCGCGGCCACGACAATCTGTTCCGGCGTATTGCGGGATAATTCATCATGCGTCTTTATGGTGACACCCACATCGCCTGGGGTATCGCGATGGAGCACCGCGTCATCACCGCCTAGAGCGGTGTTGTGGGCACAAAGTTCATGGCGAAGAGTTTTGCAGGTACTGGAAAGGGTGCTGTCATTCAGCACAAAGCGGCAATAATCTTCCAATGTGCGCAATGCCTCCCGGGCGCGGTTGAAATTGGCATCGAGCATTCGCATGGGGATTTTATCCATCACATCCGCACCGGCATGACCATTCGGGATTGCGCCTCGAACACAGGGCCTGATATTAATCATCCGCCGGCGCGGGGTCCATCTGCCGCGACTGCCGTTCCGACCAGGGCTTGAACCGGGCGATTCCGCGTTTGGAACCGGCGACAAAATCGGTGAATTCCCGGACTTCCGGAACCGCCTGTAAGTCCGGTGGAAGCAGCGTGATATTTTTATTCAGGGAAAGGCCGCGATTATCCCGGAATAATATTTTGAACATCCGCCGAATGGCGTTGATGTTGTCACGGGGAATGCCGGAGCGCCGCAGCCCCACCGCATTCAACTGCGTGACCATATTAATGTCCATGGCTATGCAGAACGGCGGGATGTCCACATTATGTGCCGAATTATTGCTGATCATCGCCAGACGTCCCACCCGGCAGAACTGATGCACCGCGCACAGTCCCCCGATAATCGCCCGGTCAAATACCCGCACATGCCCGCCCAATACAGCGCTATTGACCAGCGTCACGCCATCGCCCACCCGGCAGTTATGCCCGATATGCGACCCCACCATGAAAAAGCCGTTGGAACCGATCACCGTATCACCCGCGGTGCCGCGGTGTACGGTGGTGTGTTCCCGGAAAATATTGTGTTCTCCGATCAGCACGCGGCTGGGTTGATCGTGATATTTCAAATCCTGCGGGGCATCTCCCAGCACGGCAAAACTGTGAACATGATTTCCGCCGCCCATGTCGATCGGGCCGATGATCTTGACCTGCGAGGCAATGACGCATTGCGGCCCAATGACCACCGGCCCCTCAATAACGGTGTAGGCACCGATTCGGGCTGTGGGGTCGATGCGTGCCTGGGGATCAATGATCGCGGTGGGGTGAATCAATGAACTCATCGTTTTATGCACCTGTGTTTATGTGTTGTTGTATCTCTGATGTCGGGGGTTGCCGCCGCTCCGGCGGCGCGGATTGCCGCGGCGGGGTAGTTTCCGACGCGCTGTAGCGCAGTTGACGCTTCTTCATCCAGCGCACCGCCAGCAGATCGATGAATGCCCGAATCACCCGGCTGCCGAATTTGTATTTGGTCACACCATGCAGCCGCGGGTTGTGGCTGACGGGGACTTCTATAACTTTGTATCCCCGCATTTTCACGAGTGTGGGGAAAAAGCGGTGCATGCCCTTGTAAAGCGTCAGCCCCTCCAGGCATTGCCGTTTGTATACTTTTAACGAACAGGCGGAGTCCTGAATGCTTTCTTCGCTGATCCAATTGCGGATGCCGTTGGCGATTTTGGTTTGAATCAAACGCAGGGCATTGTCGCTGCGTTTTTTCCGCCAGCCATTGACCATATCCACATCCGGCCCCAACATGGCCATGAGGCGGGGAATTTCACCCGGATCATTTTGCATATCCGCATCCACCGTGCCCCACACGCTTCCGCGGGCCGCGCGGAACCCCGCGTCCATGGCGGCGGTCTGCCCGCTGTTCCTCGCCAGTGTCACCACGCGCAGCCATGGATACCGCCCGGCCAGTTCCAGCAATGTCCGCCCCGTCGCATCCGTGCTGCCATCATCCACGATTATGGCTTCAAACCGCAGGTTCAGCGGCCCGAACACCTCGCCAATGCGCTCCACCAGAGGCGTAAGGTTTTCCGCTTCATTGAACGCGGGAGCAATGACGGATATTTCCACGTTGTCCATAACCCGATAACCCGGTAACCCCATAACCCATGTTCCGAAACAATCGGCCTGTTGCCATGCCAAAACTTATAGCCGAAAATCACGTCCGTGGCGACATTTCACACGCCAGCCCCGCAAACGGGCGGATCAATCCAATCCTGACGCCATCAAGTATATCGCCACTCCATGGTAATTGCAGATTTGGCGTGACAGAGCACCAGGCGTGGAAAGTTCGCGGAACACATGCGGCTGCCACCACGGCGGCGCTTTGTCAAGTGTTGCTCGTTACTCGTTGTTCGTCGCTCGTTGTAAGAATGTGCTCTACTGTTCAACTCTCTCCTGATCCCCGCTCTGCGGTAACAGCCGCCGCCGCGGGTGTTTGGGACGGCAACTTCCCAAAGCGGTGGTTTATTCGTACTATATGGCATGGAATTTGGACGATGAACCACGGAATGTGGAGACTGCCGTATGAAACTTGACGATGTCATTGAATTGCAACCGCCGGAGTTAAAGGCTTCGGAGAACATCTTTTTACCCGCTGTTCTTGCGGGCCTGGGAAGCACCATGGTTCACCTGTTCCGATCCGTGGGTGGCAATGTGCGGACGATGCAGTATCCCGAGGAACGCCGGGAGGATAAGCCGGTGCTCGAACAGGGCATGGATGTGCAGCGCTATCGCGGCGTGCATCGGCTGAATCGTGATGAGCAGAACCGCGTGAAGTGCGTGGCGTGCTATATGTGCGCCACCGCCTGCCCGGCGCATTGCATTCACATTGTCGGCGATGCCGCGCCGGATTCCTGGCCGGATCGGGAAAAATATCCGATTAAATTCGACATTGATGAACTGCGCTGTATTTACTGCGGAATGTGCGAAGAAGCCTGCCCCGTGGATGCCATTGAACTGACTTACGAATATGACATCGTTGGACTTACCCGCGAAGAGATGATCTTTGACAAACAGAAACTTCTGGCCATCTATGATCAAACCATTGATCGTCGGCCCATGTAATTGGCAATCAAAGCGCGGTGGACGCGACCGCCGACATGATCGCACGCGGAGACGCGGCTGAACGGAGGGGTTTGGGAAATCACCGTCGCCGCCTCTTTGGAGATACTCTTCACCGATGGCTACCGTCGAACTTCAACAGGTCTCCAAAATTTATCCCGGCGGTGTGCGGGCGGTCAACAACATTGACCTGGCCATTAAAGATCGCGAGTTTGTCGTGCTGGTGGGGCCTTCCGGCTGCGGCAAAACCACTACCTTGCGCATGGTCGCGGGGTTGGAAGACATTTCCGAGGGAACGCTGTGCATTGACGGACGCGTGGTGAATCATGTTCCGCCCAAGGACCGCGATATTGCCATGGTATTTCAAAATTATGCCCTGTATCCGCACATGAGTGTTTATAAAAATATGGCCTTCTCACTGCAACTGCGGCGGCGCGAGTTGGGCCTGACTCAAGCGCTCATCGACCAGCGCGTGCGCCAGGCCGCCGCGATTTTAGGTCTTACCGATTATCTGCAACGCAAACCCAAAGCGCTTTCCGGCGGCCAGCGGCAGCGGGTGGCGGTGGGGCGGGCAATTGTGCGAAATCCCAAGGCATTTCTCTTTGATGAACCGCTGTCCAATCTCGACGCCAAGCTGCGCGTGGAAACCCGTGCGGAGATCAAGAAATTGCACCTGCGGCTGCAAACAACCACGCTCTATGTCACACATGATCAGGAAGAAGCCATGACCCTGGGAGATCGCATTGTGGTAATGCGGGACGGGGTGATCCAGCAGTGTGCGCCGCCGCTGGACGTTTATGAAAGGCCGGCCAACCGATTTGTGGCGGGTTTTGTGGGCACACCGCCGATGAATTTTTTTGCCGGCGAACTGCAAAGCGGCGGGGAATTTATTGTGGCCGATCAAATATTGCAACTGCCTCCCGCGCTGGTTGCGGGGCTGGAAGGGTGCGGCACCAGGCCGATGATACTGGGCGTCCGTCCGGAGTCGATGTCGCTATGCCGTGAGGGCCGCTTCGCGGGTGAAAAAAATTGCATTCGTGGAATTGTCAGCGTGATTGAACCGCTGGGCGATAAAGTGGATGTCTACTTCACGCTGCCGCGGCAGCCGCCGATGGTCTGCCGCACGGACGCCCATCATCTCACGGGCATCAGTCCACAGTCGTCGGCGGAATTTTTTGTAGCGCTGGATAAATGCCATTTGTTTGACACCCAACCGACTGGCCGGAATCTTTCCCTCGCGCGGCGCTGATATACTCAAGCGCGGACATTGAGGATACATTCAAAAATAGCCTAGTTATCAGCGGCGAATATTGTCGTAGGCATCGTCCCTGATGCCGTTATACGGCTGCAAAGCCACGCCAACGGCACGAGGGACCGTGCCTGCTACAAATGTCCCGCCGGAGGCCGCGTTGAGTATAGCAGGGTTATTGCCGCTGATCGATCAGCTTGCGCATGGCTTCTACACGGGTCAGGGCCTGTTGGCGCAACTCCGATTGTGTTAAATCGCCATCCGGCATGGCTTCGGCCGCGGCTTGTTGAGCCTGCAGAAATTCCGGCGTAATGGTGGCTTCCGGGATGGCTTCTTCCGTAAGAACGGTCAGGGCATTATCTTTCATCTGGGCGTACCCACCGTGTACGATAAACTGATGCACGCCATCCGGCGTTTCGAGTTTCAAAGTACCGGTGGATAATTTCGTGGTTATTGAGGCGCGGTGCGTAAGAATGCCAAGCTGGCCGTCATCCGCGGGTACAACGGCGAAAGTCGTGGGCGTTTCAAGGACGATTCGCTCCGGTGTAACCACCGACGTATGAAAAGTATTATCTGACATTCGTATCTCCACGCATCGAAAGAAAAAAAGCCCGGTTGAATCCGGGCACCCCGGGACTCGCCAAGAATCCAAACAGGCCCTAAGATACCAAAAATGGGCGCTTTGGCCAAGGTTCAGATTCGGGTATGGATCAGGGGCGTGGTAAGAAAGCCGTACCGTAACCGGATCCGCGCCATTCCATTTTAGCCGCGTGTGCTTGCACCGCGCGATTTGCGCAAAAAGCCCAGCCCCGCATGGAAATATTGCCACGGTTCGGATTCAGGAAAAGCAACATGCAGCGTACTGAAAAAGATGGGATCGTGATCTCCTGTGATTTTTGCCAGACGGATTGGGATGGCCAATCGGCCATGATTGAGGGGCATCATGGCTCCGTGATTTGTCTGGAATGCTTAAAAAAAGCTCTTGATGAAGCCAAGGCGGGCGAAGGCAAATACGCATGTACGCTGTGTCTGCGGATCAATATACCACCCTCCCTGCCGCGCTGGCATTTTCCCGACCGTCCGGAAAAGCTGGTCTGTCAGGAATGTCTGCACCAGGCGGCCAAGACAATGAGCCGGGCCGAGCATGTGAATTGGAAATGGGAACGTTGAACCACTGTCAAACGTTCACGCCGCCGGGTTTCATCAGGATTTGGGCTTCCTGAACCGCCGAAACAGGCGGCCAATATAACCAAACGCCGCGGCTGCGCCGACGACGATGAGTTTCCAGCACGCCGCGAGTTTCGCGAGGATTATGGCCACCAGCCCCGTTTTGAAGGCTACTGCGGCGGCACCGCCGGTGATGAGAGCCGCCAGGCCGTATTCCGCAATTTTGTCTCCCGGCCGATACGCCGAATAACGTTCGTCCGGATTGTATTGAAAATTGTCCAGAATCGCATTGAGCTTCACAACGTCGGAACTGAGATTCCGCGGATCAGCTACCAGCAAAGCCCTGGTGACACCCCGGCGGCCCAGGATGCGCGTGTTGTAATTCACGACCTCCTGATTGCCGCTGGTGGCGAGAATGGCCCACTCGAGGCGGCGGGTTTGCGTATCATATCGTGGCGGAAATTTCCAACCGATGACCTTCAGCGAAGCCCAGCCGCGTTTGGCTCTCTCCTGATTGGCCACAGCATCGTTTTCGCGCACCGTGCGAAGTACAGCGGCGGCATCAATTTTCTCATGATCCTTGACATACCCAATTGGATCAAAAGAAAAATCAACAAACCAATTCGAGCGATCGGGCACGAGGATATAATGATGGGTCGATCCGACGGGATTCTCATTGAGTTCAAGAAATTTTTTGGCATCCGCCGGAGCCAGAAACGCATAACCCTTTGGCACTTGCAGCGAGGCATGCGAGCCGATGTCCACCAGTATAGGCCCGCGATACCAATGCAGAGCGGCGAAGGGGTTGCTGTGCGGCGCGGTCGTGGGCGCATCAGCCGGGCACATACCGATTGTCACAAAACAAACGAACAAAAAAAATTCCGCGGCCAGAATGAAAAATAGACCGGGCCTCCGCATGATTGATCCCCCAGAACAAAGTTCCTGTCTTGAAACAAAATTGCATAATCCCAACGAAAAAAATAGTACGCCCGCGGCATTTCTCCGTCAAGCACCAACCGCCGGGGGGGGGGCGTGGCAATAAATCTGTACCAGCGGTCCGGGGTGCGAGTTGCCAGGATGAATCCCTCTCTTAGCGCCGGCATTTATGCCGCTGATTTCGCCGTTCGCCAGGAAATATTGCCAGCCCCGCCCAACATGCGACAGCGGCATGATTTGGCAAGGAAGTTTCCTTTCTGCTAGTGCCCTGTTCCACCCGTAATTACGGGTTGACGGAGGGCCAAGGGGTTGTGGGCGCGAAGCGAGGAGGATTACGTATGGATACATACGTTGACGACGAGCGACAAAGCCCACGGCCCCTTGGC
>JAKBAC010000051.1 GCA_021809365.1 Planctomycetota bacterium
GATCCTTTGTTCTCGATTTTCCATCGGCGGCGTGCGCCTTGGTTTCCCAACTCTGCCACGGTCTCCGGGCGAATGGGGAAGTTGGTCAGCCATGTGCCAACTGTTTCACGCGGGCATTGCGCATGCGGCGAATCAACGTGGGATGTTTGGAAACGCGCATAACTGTCTTCTTATTACTAAGTGCCTATACTTACCTCATAATATAGACAACACGCGGGTGGGCGATAACAAAATTGCAAAACAAACACCCTCGTCCCAGAACTTACCCGTTATGACCGCAAAAATCGGGCAATTGGAACGAGGTTAAGGTGCGAAGAAAAAGTAATTCGTCAGGGCTGTCCCCGCAGCCCCAGCGAACACATTATCCGCGGCTCAAGGGTCACGGGGCTTTCCGCAGCGAGCTCATATCGATAACGAAGCGATAGCGGACATCATTTTTCAAAAGCCGTTCAAAGGCCTTATTGACGGATTGTATATCAATAATTTCCACATCGCTGACAATATGGTGGCGGGCACAGAAATCGAGCATCTCCTGTGTTTCGGCCATGCCGCCAATTGCGGACCCCGCGATGTTGTGCCGTCCCTGAATCAGACTGGTGCCCATCAGAGGCGGAGTCAAAGCGGTCAACGCACCCACCAGCACCATGGTGCCATCAAGTCTCAAGAGACCGGCGTACGGGTTCATGTCATGCCCGATGGGAATGGTGTTGAGCAGAAAGTGAAAACTCCGCGCGTGGCGCGCCATGGCGGCGGAATCGCGGGATATCAGCACTTCATGTGCTCCAAGCCGCATCGCATCTTTCGCTTTTTCCGGGGAGGTGGTAATCATCACCACATGGGCACCCAGCGCCTTGGCAAATTTCACCCCCATGTGTCCCAGGCCGCCCAAACCAATTACGCCCATCTTCTGGCCGGGGCCCACCTTCCAGTGCCGCAAGGGCGAATAGGTTGTGATGCCCGCGCAGAGCAACGGTGCCACCGCTTTGATATCCAACGTCGATGGCACCTTGACCACGAACCGCTCTTCAACCACAATCTGATCGGAATAGCCGCCATAAGTGACCTGTTGCGTATCACGTTCTCTGGCGTTATATGTCCAGACCGTGCCCTGTTCGCAGTATTGTTCAAGATCCGCCAGACAAGCGGCACACTGCCGACAGGAATCCACCATGCAACCCACACCCGCGATGTCGCCGATCTTGAATTTGTTTACCTGCGTCCCGACCGCCACCACGCGGCCAATAATTTCATGCCCCGGAACCATGGGATAGATGGAATGACCCCAGTCATTGCGGCACTGATGCAGATCGGTGTGGCAGATGCCGCAGAAAAGAATTTCAATATGCACATCGCGCGGCCCGGGTTGTCGCCGGGTAAAAGCATAGGGAGCCAGGGGGGAAGCCGCGCTCGATACCGCATAACCATGCGCTTGAATCATAAATGGTTCTCCATAAGAGATCATCAGCAATACCGGATCATTATATACCGGTATATTCGGATCGTCCGCCGCAGTGTTACAGGGGGTGCGTGACACTTTATGCGGGTTACGGATAACGCAAGAGTCTCTCCCCCGAGCACCGTGGTGAAAACCTGGTGCCGTCAGCCCCCGTGCGGACCAGCGGCACCGCATTACCATGACGGTGCTCCGGGGTATCGTGTTTGCGTCGCAATAAAACCATACCCGCATAAAGTGTCACGCACCCGCGTTACAGCCCTGCTGGCCCGATCGGTAAATTTGTCGGGGTGTGGCCATATTTTTTGGCAAAGGGCGGGTAATGGGCCTGATGGTGCACCGGCATTCGTCTTTGCGCCGGCATTTATGCCGCCCGCTTCGGTATACCTGCCAAAATTTATGGCCACGCCAAATTTGTCGGAACTTTTTTAAAATCTCCTTGCAATCAACGCGATACAATCGTATTCTCATCGCCCTGTTGATGTTTCAGGCCGCAGGGAGTCTGAACAATCCATCGGCCTCAACGGCGTGGATGGTATGAGTCGGGGGCGGCAGCCGCGGTGCGAAAAATCCCGATTAGCGCAATTGGCGCAATTGGCGGAACAACGGGAGTTGCCCATGGATGTGACCATGGATAAAAGTATTCTAAGAAAAGCCGGGGCGCTGATTGAAGCGCTGGGATATATCCAGCGATTCAATGAGAAGATCGTGGTGGTCAAGCTCGGTGGTTCATTCATGGACTCCCGGGAAGAATTCCGCAAAGTGCTCACGGATATCGTGTTCATGCATGCCGTGGGAATGCGCCCCGTGGTGGTTCACGGCGGTGGAAAGGCCATTACACAGGCCATGAATGAAGCCGGCCTGCAGGCGCAGTTTGTCCTGGGACGCCGGTACACCGATGATCGCACGCTGGCCATTGCCGAGCATGTGCTGGTCAATGATATCAATACGTTTATTGTTCAAACCATCGGTGAACTCGGCGGTAAGGCGATGCCGCTGCACTCCCTGGGCAGCGCGGTGTTGTTTGCGGAAAAACTTTATTTATCCGATGAATCCAACGCCCGCATTGATATTGGCCGCGTGGGGCAGATTACGCGGGTGAATGCGGCGTTACTCAAAGCACTGACCGCCGCCGATTACATTCCCGTAATTGCCCCCATTGCTCTTGATACCGCGGGTGGCAAGCTCAATGTGAACGCCGATACCGCCGCCGGTTTTGTGGCCGCGGCGTGCGGCGCGGAAAAAATGGTGCTGGTGTCCGATACGCATGGCATACGCGAACATAAGGATGATCCCAATTCGCTGTTGCGCAGCGTCACACGGGCGAACATTGAAAAACTTGTCGCCGCCGGTGATATTGGCGAAGGCATGTTGCCGAAGGTGGAAGCATGCTTTATCGCGTTGGACGGCGGGGTGCAGAAGACGCACATTATTGATGGCCGCTTTCCCCACGCGCTGTTGCTGGAGATTTATTCCGATCAGGGTGTGGGAACGGAAATTGTCCGCTCCTGAAAGCCGCCGATGCGGCTGGTTTCTCCGCTTTTAACACGGAATCACAACATGCAATTGAGGCAGCGTATATGACCCAGATCAGTGGCTTGCAACAGGCCAATAAATTCGATTTTATTGATATTCTCGGCATGGATCGCGCCATGCTCGAGCATCTTCTGGCTGTCGCGGAGCGGCTCAAAAAGCAATACCGCGCGACGGGCCGCAATGAGCCGCTGGCCGCCGGCAAAACGCTTGCCATGATTTTTGAAAAGCCCTCGTTGCGCACGCGTGTGAGCTTCGAAGTGGCAATGGTTCATCTCGGCGGAGCCGCCATTTATATCACGCCGGGTGAAATTGGTTTGGGAAAACGTGAAAGCGTTCCGGATGCGGCGCGCGTGCTCTCCGGTTTCTGCGACGCCATCATGGCCCGCACATTTGCCCATGACACCATTGTCCAGCTCGCACGTTTCAGCAACCGCCCGGTTACCAACGCATTAAGCGAGCGCAGCCACCCCTGTCAGGTGATGGCGGATCTTTTAACCATCCGGGAACATTTCGGCTCGCTTTCCGGCCTTACTTTGGCCTACATCGGCGATGGCAATAATGTCGCCCGATCATTGATGGAAGCCTGCGCCGTATTTGGTCTGAAATTCCGCATCGCCGCGCCGCAGGGTTATCAGTTGGATGATGCCGACGTGCAGGCCGCCGGAAAAATCACCGGCTTTGATTTTCAAAGCACGACCGATCCGCATGAAGCGGTGAAATCCGCGGATATTATCTATACCGATACCTGGGTGAGCATGGGCCAGGAAAATGAAAAAGAAGAGCGGCTCAAAATTTTCACGCCCTATCAGATCAACAGCGCCTTAATCGCGGCCGCCCCGGCGCATGCCGTGGTCATGCACTGCCTGCCGGCCTATCGGGGCATTGAGATTACGGATGAGGCAATGGATTTTGATCGCAGCATTGTGTTTCAGCAGGCTGAAAACCGCCTGCATTTTCAAAAGGGCGTCCTGGCCGTCCAGCTCGGCGGACAGTAACGCGCCCGCGGAGTTCTTATGCCCAGAATATGTTTTATATTGGTTGCCGGATTGGATCAGAAATTGGCCACGGTGGGCGGTTTATTTTCCGCCTTGGCCCATCGCGCAACAATCACGCCCATTACCCCGGCGGTGACATGTTCCATGCAGGCCGCGCTGACTACCGGTAAGACTGCGGCGGAACATGGCATCATCTGTAATGGACTTTATACGCATGATAATCCCGCATTGCACCCATATCTGGATGATGACAGCTTTCCGGAATTTCGCCGGCAGATCAGCTTCTGGGAGCAGTCCAGCAAGCTGTTGCAATCTCCGCGGTTCTGGGCGGGAAAATCCATTCGTACCGCCATGCTGTTCTGGCAGCAGTCCATGCCCGATGCCGCGGATATTGTGCTCACACCCAAACCCGAACACACGGCAGATGGCAAAACCATCGCAAGCTGCTGGAGCCGCCCGCGCGATCTCTACGGGCGGCTAAGCGCCAAACTCGGAGCATTTCCGCTGCACCAATACTGGGGGCCTATGGCGTCGCTGCCCAGTTCGCAATGGATTATCAACGCGGCGATGGAGATTTGGAGAAATGATCCGGTGGAGCTGCAACTGGTCTATGTGCCGCACCTGGATTACAACTTGCAGCGCCTTGGCCCGGATCATCACGCCGTGGCCAAGGATGCCGCCGATGTCGCGGCGCTGCTGACGCCGCTGGTGGAAATGGTGCGAAAAGATGACGGCATTCCCGTCATCGCGGGTGATTATTCCATGAATTCTGTTTCCACCGCGATTTTTCCCAATCGCGCTTTGCGTGACGCGGGCCTGCTGAAAACCCGCCCGGATGAGGATGGCAAATTGCTTATTGATTTTAGCGCCAGTCGTGCTGTGGCCATGGTCGATCATCAGATCGCTTTCGTTTACAGCGCTGCCGATGCGGTGGATCAGGCGCGCAACGTGCTGCAATCCCTCCATGGCATAGGTACGCTGGCGGTTTCAGGGGAAGAAAAAAATCATCTGGGCCTCAACACGCCACGGGCCGGACAGATCATCGCCCTGTCCCGCGCGGATGCGTGGTTCGCGCATGACTGGTGGCACAATGATGCCGAAAAACCGCGCTGGCAGTTTTCCGTCGATATTCATCGCAAGCCGGGGTATGACCCGCGTGAATTATTTTTTGATCCGGTACATAAATGTATTGCCCAGGATACCGCATTGGTCAAAGGCTCGCACGGGGTAATTTCCGCCGCCGATCGGCAGCCGGTGTTGTTAAGTGATGCTGCGCCGCCGGATGCATGCGTGCCCGCCGTTAGAATCGCCGCGTGGCTCGGCGGCCTGTTATGAATTTTTCCATGGGCGCGTTTACGCGCTGCCGATCAGAAAACCGGCGATCAGCACCAGCAGTCCTCCGACCACCACTTGAAATGTCGCCTGTAAAAAGGGTGTATCCATGTACCGGTGCCGGATCAAGCTGATGGAAAATAATTCCACCACCACCACGGCCATCGCAACAACCAGCGCGATATGAAAATTCGGAATCAGAAATGGCAGCGTATGGCCGATGCCGCCCGCGGTGGTCATAAGTCCACATACCCCGCCGCGAATAATCGGATGGCCGCGCCCGGTCAGCGCGCCATCATCCGACAAGGCCTCGGCAAACGCCATGGAAATGCCCGCGCCAATCGACGCCGCCATACCCACGAGAAACGCCTTAAAACTGTCCTGGGTCGCAATGGCCGCGGCAAATACCGGTGCCAGCGTGGAAACGGAGCCGTCCATTAACCCCGCCAGACCGGGCTGCACAATTTGTAAAAGAAACAACCGCCGCTCAGCCGCTTCCTCTTCGCGTTTGATCGAATCTGGAACATGTTTCGCCTCCAGCGTTTCCGCGGTCGTGGCGTGTTTGCGCTCGGCTTCCGCAAGATCAATGAGCAGTTGGCGCACGGCGGCGTCAGTCGCCAGAGCGGCGGCCTTCTCGTAATACCGCGTATTTTCCAGTTCCATGATTTCCGCCTGTCGGCGCATGGCGTTAACACCGGTTTTCATCACCAGCCAGAGGGGGCGGCGTTTGAGAAACCCCTTTACATCATCGCGTTTAATCAATGGAATATGATCGCCGAATTTGGCACAATGAAGTTCAATAAGCCGGTGGCGATGAACCGCTTCTTCCGCCTGCATTTCCGTGAACATGGTGGCTGTGGCGGGGAAAGTCTTGGCCAAAGCGTATGCGAATTCGCCGTAAATTCTTCCATCCTCCTCCTCCTGCCCGATGGCCAACGCCAGAATTTCCTGTTCGGTCAGGTCTTTGAATCGCTTCGCCATAACATGCTCCAGCCAAATATCGAACCCACATTTTCCACGGGCATTATAAACTTGCGCAAGCACCGATGATACATCCGTGCGAAAGTACGACAAGACATTGCACGACACCAATGCACGACACCTTATGTGGGCAGGGCATGGTTGCGTTGTCCCGCAAACACGACAACCCCGGAGCACCATCATGATCATGCGGTGCCATTGGAACATAACCGGCCATGCGTCGGATGATCCATTGCATGCCTTATTCGCAAGGCAAAATCGGCGTGTACGGGTAGAATCTCCCCATGATCTGTGGAGACGCATCATGAAGGTCATGGTCATCGGCAGTACCGGACAACTTGGGGCTGACCTTGTGGAAGCATTACCGCGGGCGGGTTGTGCGGTTCTGGCAATCAGCGGGCGGCGGGAGTTGGACATTACCAACACATCGGCGTTCGCGGCTTTTCTCGATCAGCATCACCCGGATGCCGTTATCAATACCGCGGCATTTCATAACGTGGACCTTTGTGAAAGTGAAGTGGATCAGGCATATCATGTCAACACCATTGCCGTGCGCGGCCTGGCGGTGGAATGCCAAAAACGCAACGTGTTGGTATTTCAGATCGGCACGGATTATGTGATGGAGGGGGAGCCGGAATGTAAGCCGCTGCCGGAATCAGCGCCGGCGCATCCAAAAAGCATTTATGCCTTAACCCGCTTCGGGGGTGATTGCATGACGCTCACCTTCGCCGCGACGACGGGTTATGTGGTGCGAACCTGCGGATTATTCGGCATGGCGGGCTGCAAACTTAAAGGCGGGTTGAATTTTGTCGATACCATGATCCGCTCCGCCCGTGCGGGAAAACCCATGCGTGTTGTGAACGACCAGATTGTCGCCCCCACGCCCACGGATGATCTGGCCCGGCAATTAATTCTCATGCTGCACAATCCGCCCGGTCCGGGGCTGTATCATGCGGTGTCCCATGGACAATGCTCCTGGCATGAATTCGCCTGTGCCGCACTGGCTTATGCCGGCATTCATCATCCCATAACGGCGGTGCGCAGCAGTGAATTCGCCGCTCCGGCACAACGGCCCGTTTATTCGGTATTGGATAATGCGCGGCTGCGTCAACTGGGGATGGATCGGATGACGGATTGGCACCAGAGTCTGCAACGCTACATTGAAAAAAAGTATCCGGTGACAGAACACTAAATGCGGGAGTTCAAATGCCTGATGGCGTAACAAAAACATTTTGGCGCAACTGGCGATTCTGGCTTATCGCGGCCATCTCCGCCGGGTTGGCCTGGCGGCTGACAGATTACTTTCTGCGGTTTCCGGTGTGGGATGATGAAGCCTCACTGGGCTTGAACATCATGCATCACAGCTACACGGGACTGCTGCACCCGTTACAGTACAATCAGGTCTGCCCGATCGGATTTCTATGGATAAGTAAATTTATCATCCAATATTGCGGCACCGGCGTATGGGCGCTGCGCGGTTTGCCGCTCCTGGCGGGAATCGCGGCGGTGCTATCCGCATGGCCAATCTTTAAATCTTTTGGCGGACGGCGTGTCGGCCTCTTGGCCACAGCTCTCATTGCCTGCTCTCTGGCCACCAATCGTTTCGGTACGGATTTCAAACCGTATTCGCTCGATTTACTCCTGGCTCTGTGTATCGTAGGCCTGACCCTGCGCGCGATCCGCAGGCCGGGAGACTACCGACCGGTCGTGGGTATCGCACTGCTGACACCTATCGCCATCGCGTTTTCATATCCGAGTATGTTTGTGCTAGGCGCAGCTCTGGTCGCGCAAGCACCGGCGTTGTGGCAACGCCGCCGCCAGGCATCGCGGGCGATTTACATTGGATGGGCCATGATATTGGCGGGAAGTGTGGCCGCGGTTTATTTCGGCGTTATTCGCGGGCAGATGAATCACACCAATTCTTTCATGCAGAAATTCTGGCAGTCGGCTTTTCCGCCGCACGGCCTGGCCATCGTGGGCTGGCTGATTCACGCCCATGTATCCAATATGATGAGCTATCCCTTTGGCGGCTCCCAGGGAATTGCGCTGGCCATCGCACCGCTGGTGGCGCTGGGGCTGCTGCGCCTCTGGCGGAAAAGGCGCTGGGCGGAATTGACTCTGCTTGCCGGGCCGTTTGTTCTCACATTTCTCGCAGCCTATCTTCATAAATACCCGTATGGTGCCGATGCCCGCGTGGAACAGCATCTTGTGCCGTCCATTGCGCTGCTGGCGGCGCTGGGCGCGGTAACGTTGTGTGCCGCGCTTATTCGCAAGTCCCGCAACATCAACATTTGGCGCAACGCCGCCAATATTCCCGTGGCGGTAATGGTACTCTTCGCCCTGTTTATGATCGGCAAGGATATTCGCTTTCCCTGGCGAACACCCGCGCCATTGGTGGCACAGCGCTTTATCACGCGGGTGTTCGCCCATGCCGGTCCCCACACCCACATTGTGCTGCTGAACCAACATCCTTTCCGCTATTCCGTGCTGCTGTCCTGGCAACTGGTGACACAGCGGCATCCTGTTATCATCGGCCCCGATCTTCGCATGCTGCCCCGGTTGGCCGCGGTCGGAAGTTACTGGCTGGTGCAATTTCATTTCAGCAGCGCGGAGCCGATAGCCGCACAAACTCTGCAACAATTTCGGCACGCTTTGCGACACGGGATCATCAGCGCGGACATCACACGTCGGCTTGTTGAACCATTCAGCGGATTTCGGCCCGTATATATGCAGGAAGTGCATATCACATCCGCTCCGAACCCCCAATGACTTTGACCCGACCCGACATAACCTTCCGCCTCCAGCCGTCTGCGTCCCCCTCCCGGCGCAGGCGGGACTGATTACGAAATAATTGTTATGATACCGCCGGTAATTGAGTTAACGCTTTGGGCGGATCATTATGTTGGACATGCGGTTTATCCGGGAGAATCCGGGCCTGGTTAAAGATGGAGCGCAGGCGAAGAATATTGCTGTGGATCTGGAGGGTCTGCTGGAACTCGATGCGCGTTCCCGCACACTGCAACAGCGCCTGCAGGAGCTGGCCACGGAGCAGAACAAAATCAACAAGGAAATCGGGCCTTTAATGGGGCGGCTGAAAGGTGAAAGGGATCCGGCCAGACGCGCGGAGCTTGAAGCCCAGGCCGCCGCGCTGCGTGAACGGCCCATGCGGATCAAGATTGAATCCGCGCAGCTTCAAGAGCAAATCAAAGCACTGGAGCCGGAAATCAACACCCGCCTGCTGACCATTCCCCAGCCGCCGGACGTTGATGTACCGCGCGGAAAATCATCGGAAGACAATGTGGAACTGCGAAAATGGGGAACGCCCCCCAGCTTCGATTTTACCGTGCGCAGCCATGTTGACCTCGGCGAGAAGCTGGGGTTATTCGATGTGCCGCGCGGGGTGCGGCTGGCCGGATCACGGAGCTATTTTCTAACCGGGGCCGGAGCCTTGCTTCATCAGGCGGTTCTGCGCCTGGCCATGGACATGATGGTGTTTGAAAAAGGCTTCACACCCATGACCGTGCCGGTGCTGGTGCGTGAGGCGGCCATGCGCGGCACGGGGTTTTTTCCCGCCGGGCGGGAGCAGGCGTACCGGGTCGGGGAAGTGAATGAAACCGGGGAGGATGAACGCTTTCTCACCGGCACCGGTGAAGTAGGCCTGACGGCTTATCACCTTGATGAAATTCTTGATGAAGCGCAATTGCCCCGGAAACTCGTTACGCAAAGCACCTGCTTTCGGCGCGAGGCGGGCACGTATGGAAAGGACACATCGGGCCTGTACCGCATTCATCAGTTTGATAAGGTCGAACAGGTTATTATCTGCAAAAATGACCGTGATGAATCCATCCGCTGGCACCAGCAGATTCTGGCGAACAGCGAATTTCTGCTGCAACGGTTGAATCTGCCGTACCGGGTGATGCAATGCTGCACCGGTGATCTGGGCCCGAAAAACGCATCCATGATTGATATAGAAACATGGATGCCTTCCCGCAATGCGTATGGGGAAACCCACAGTGCCAGCCGACTGTATGATTTTCAGGCCCGGCGATGTGACCTGCGCTACCGCGATACGCAGGGCAAGGTGCATTTTTGCCATACGCTCAATAACACCGTGGTGGCCAGCCCGCGCATTTTGATCCCAATTCTGGAACTGTATCAGAATGCCGATGGAACCATCCGCGTGCCCGAAGCGCTGCGACCCTATGTGAACGGCATGGAGATCATTGCGGAACCATAAGGCAAACTGATGGAACAACAGGAATCATCCCAGCTTTCCCGGATCGTTCATCGGATCGCCCTGGCGATGGTGGCCATCGGCGCGGCCGCGATGTTTGTCTTCGGCGACCGCCCCTCCACCCACACCCTGCCGAACGGAAAACCGATTCATCACCGCATCGTGGTGAGTTACTGGGAGGAATGGACGGGCTTTGAAGGTCGGGCGATGGCCCACATCGTCAATAAATTCAACACATCCCAGCACCATATCTATATCAATATGGTGGAAGTCAGCGCTGTGAATATCAAAACATTAATTGCGACCGCCGGCGGCGATCCACCTGATCTGGTCACGCTCTGGTCGGGAATTCTGGGCCAATTTATTTCCTACCATGCGCTGAACTCGCTGAACATACTGGTGCGGCAGCATGTTGTCACGCCCCACACGTTTGTACCGTTCGCCTGGAAACTCTGCACCCACGACGGCACACTTTATGGCCTGCCCGCCACCACCGACCCCAATGCGCTGTATTGGAATAAGCGCCTCTTCGCCAAAGCGGGACTGGACCCTGACAAACCGCCCACAACCTTGAAACAGCTCGATGACATGGCGGATCGTCTGACCATACGCACACCGGGCGGCGCGATTCAGCAGGCCGGCTTTTTGCCCATGGTACCCAACTGGTATTCTCCGGACTGGGGGATATATTTCGGCAATCATATTTACAATTCCAAAACCGGCTATTTTCATATCGATACGCCGCAACAAATTCAGGCCTATCGCTGGTTCCAGAGTTTTTCCAGGCGGCTGGGGTATCAGACCGTCGACACGTTTCAAAGCGGATTGGGGCAATTTAACTCACCGTTGAACCCGTTTATGGATGGTCAGGTTGCCATGGAATTGCAGGGGCCTTTTCTGGCCAATTTCATTGATCGCAACAATCCCAGCCTCATCGGGCATTATGGTGTGGCACCCTTTCCCACGAGTTTCGGCGCGCCCGGGGCCGCATCATTTGGTGATTGTGATATTTGGGCGATTCCGCGCGGAGCGCGGCATATCCGGGCGGCGCTGGAAGTGCTGAAGTTTTTTATCCAGCAGAAAAATCTGGAATATCTCAATGACAAACAGGCCAAGCCATCACCACTGATGAAAGTCAGCCAAAAATTTATCCGCGATAACCCCAATCCGTATATTCAGGTATTTGATCAAATTGCAAACTCGGCCAATGTGCAATCTCTGCCGCCCAGTCCCATCTGGCCGCGCGTCAATGGCCAACTTACCGTCATGGCCAATCGCATCTGGATGGGAGCGTCCGTAACCGGGCAGCTTCACCGGGCGCAGGTTCTGGCCGATCAATGGGTGCGGCGGGAAAATCATCTGGCCGCGCTGCGGCGTAAGCGGGAGTCGCGGCCATGAAAGAACCCGTCCGTATGCGTGAGCAATTGGCCGGTATGACCTTCGCCGCACCGTATATTGTCGGCGTGGCCCTGTTTTTAATTTTTCCCCTGGCCATGAGCTTGTACTACAGCTTCTGCAACTACAGCATGTTGCAACCGCCGTTATGGATCGGGTGGGCCAATTATCGTCACCTGCTGACGGATCACGCCTTTCACACCGCGCTGGTGAACACCATACTTTACGCGGCGATTTCCGTGCCGTTCACCCTGGCCCTGAGTCTGCTGCTGGCGATTCTGCTGAATCAACCGATCCGCGGCCAGGCGATATATCGCACGATTGTGTTTCTGCCGTCTCTGGTGCCGCTGGTGGCATCCGCCTTGATCTGGCAGTGGCTTTTCAACGCGGACAAGGGGTTGATTAACGCCTCTCTCCAGCCAGTGTTGCACAATCTGGGACAGGATGTCCTGGCTCCCATCGCTGCCGCCATCGGTGCCGAACCATCCACCATCATGTCCCTGCGACACCTCTCCCCGCCGGTCTGGCTGGGTAGCCCGCACTGGGCGATGGCCGCGATTATTTTTATCAGCTTCTGGGGCGTCGGCCAGACGGTCGTTATATTTCTCGCCGGGTTGCAGGATGTTCCACGCGAACTGCACGAAGCCGCCCAGATTGATGGGGCCGGTCCCATCCGCCGCCTTTTCAGCATCACCCTGCCGATGCTCTCGCCGGTGATATTTTTCAATCTGATCATGGGGATCATCGGCAGTTGGCAGGTGTTTGATATTCCGTATGTCATGACCGGTGGTGGTCCGGGTCGCTCCACACTTTTTTACAGCATGTACATTTTCAGCGCCGCGTTCAATGAATTGCGCATGGGGCCGGCGTGCGCAATGGCGTGGATTCAGTTGTTAATTATCCTTTTTCTAACGGTACTGGCCTTCGCGTCAGCCAGAAAGTGGGTTTATTACGCATGAATCGCGCGCACCGACTGCTGACGCACTTTCTGCTGCTGCTGGCGGCGGTGGCTTATCTGGCTCCGCTGCTCTGGATGGTCGATACGAGCCTGAAGCGCGAAGTACAGGCGGTGCGGGTGCCGCCGGTATTTATTCCGCACCCGTTGCGCTGGCAAAACTATGTTCACGTTTTGCGCGATCCGCAATTCGATTTTTCGCTGTTCGCCCGCAACACGTTGATCATCGCGACATTAAGTTCCATCGGGGCCATGCTGTCGTCTTCCCTGGTGGCGTACAGCCTGGCGAAAATCCGCTGGCGTGGCCGCGGACTGATGTTCGGCATTGTGCTCTTGTCCATGATGATTCCCTTTCCGGTGTTCATGGTGCCGCTCTATCGCATTTTCCGGGAATTGGGCTGGATCGGAACCAACAGCCCGCTTTGGGTCCCCGCTTTTTTCGGCATTCCATTTTTCATTTTTCTGCTCCGGCAGTTCTACCTGACCATTCCCAGAGAATTGTCCGAGGCCGCGGTCATGGACGGCTGTTCCCATTTTGGAATATGGTGGCGGATTATGATACCGCTGACCCGACCGGCGTTGCTGGTGGTGGGATTATTTTCATTTATGAGCGCGTGGAATAATTTCCTGGGACCCTTGGTATATCTGACGCACCAGAGCAGCTTCACGCTTTCCGTGGCGCTGCAGGTATACGAAAGCCGCTCCGGCGGAACCAGCTACAATCTGCTGATGGCCGCATCCGTTCTGATTATCGCGCCGGTTCTGGTGCTGTTTTTCCTGGCGCAGAAAACCTTCATCCGCGGCATCGCTACCACCGGCATCAAGTAAGCCCCGTTGCTCGTTACTTGTTGTTCGTTGAAATTGGCCTCCGTTACCTCGTGGTAAATTCAGCCGTCGCGGTCGTCGTATCTTTGCGCTCTTTCGCCTTTGCGGTTCACCCCATTGATCGTCGCCCAGACATCGCCGCCCACCCTAACGCCCTGTTCCACCCGTAATTACGGGTGGAACAGGGCACTAGCGGCCCGTGGGTATTGCGCCGTCCAGACCATGGTGCGGGCTGGGCTTGGGCAGCGTGACGTTGATCGGCTTGAATTTTCCGCCTTTGGAAACATGAATTCCACCCAGATCGGGAAGATACTGCCACGGGTTGGTGATCTGATCCGCCGGGCCACGCCATCGCGTCATCACCTTGCCGAGGTTGGCGACTTTCTGCCAGCCGGCGTAATACCGCTCAAAATACCAGACCGCCACGCGGAAAATAATGGAGCCTTGGTGGCCGGAATAAAAATTATTTGTGCGTATCTGCTCTACCACCATGGTGGCATGATTGTGATCCCCGGCAATCCACAATGGGCGGTTGTAATTGGTGAAGCGTTGAATTTTCTCAATAAACGTGACCATCTGCCGCAAATCGCTTCGGGTTATTGGCGGACCGGGTTGCACGGGGCGGTAGTAGCGCATGTCCACACCCTCCCAGCGGGTTTTACCGGCGAAAACGATAAGATCGTAAGTGTGACCGGGTGGAACCCCCGGAATGGTGAACTGCCCGGTGGCCGGGTTTATTGTGCCAGGAAAGGCCCATCGCGTTGGCTGGTCTTTGCTGACGGCCAACACGTTGGCGCGATTGCGTTCAACTGCTTCAATTTGGGATATTTTTGCCGTGGATTCAATACGACCTGACAGCGTGATGCCGGAAGCGGCACAGGCACGGGTGGCAATTCCCAGCATCACGAACACGGGTAGCAGCAACGTCATACCGGTCTTCTGGCTGTAAGTTCTCACGATGTTGTCCCAACTACGCCCGACCAATACCGCCGGATTACTTGGCGCGCCGCGTACGTTCAATCCAGCCGGTATCAACGCGGGACTGGCGGAAATCCTGCGAATTCATGATAAAGCGATGCAGCGGAATGGTGGTTTTAACCGGCCCGGCGCGAAATTCATCCAGCGCCCGACGCATGGTGGCGATCGCCTGGTCGCGCGTGGGGCGATGCACGATTAATTTACCGATCATGCTGTCATAGTTGGGGCCGATGCGATACCCCTGATACGCGTGCGTATCCAGGCGTACACCCGGGCCACCGGGGGGGGCGAATTCTTCCAACAGTCCCGGTGAGGGCGTAAAATTCCGATCCGGATCTTCCGCATTGATGCGACATTCAATCGATGCCCCGTTGAGCGCAATATCTTTCTGGGAAATATCCAGTTTTTCACCGGCGGCCACGCGCAGTTGCCACTGAATCAAATCCTGCCCTGTAACCGATTCGGTAACGGGATGCTCCACCTGAATGCGCGTGTTGACTTCCAGAAAATAAAACTTTTTCTGCTTGTCCATGACAAATTCAACCGTGGCCGCGGAGTAATAACCGGCGGCTTGCGCCAGGCGCACCGCACTGTCACAGAGTTCCTGCCGGGTGGCCTCATCAATAACCGGACAGGGCGATTCTTCAACAAGTTTCTGATGTCGGCGCTGAATGGAGCAATCACGCTCAAAAAGATGCACAACATTGCCGTGCTTATCGCCAAGAATCTGCACTTCCACATGCCGCGGTTCTTCATGATACTTTTCAATGAAAACCGTGGCATCCTTGAATGCGGCTTCCGCTTCGGCGCGGGCGGCATTCAGGGAACTCTTGAGTGTTATTTCATTGTGGGCCACGCGCATGCCGCGCCCGCCCCCACCCGCGGAAGCCTTGATAATCACCGGATAGCCGATTTTTTTCGCAACTTCCACCGCTTCTTTTTCATTTTTGACCGGACCGTCACTGCCCGGCGTCAGCGGCACTTTGCACTGTTTGGCAAGTTCCTTGGAGGCCAGCTTGGAACCCAGCATTTTCATCGATTCGACCGACGGCCCGATGAATTCAATTTTGCAACTGCGGCACACATCCGCGAAGTGCGCATTTTCCGAAAGAAACCCAAATCCCGGGTGAATCGCCTGCACATCCGCCACTTCCGCGGCTGAAATAATCCGCGGAATGTTCAGATAGCTTTCCGCAGCCGGGGCCGGGCCGATGCATATTGCCTCATCGGCTAATTTGAGATATGCCGCGTCACGATCCGCCTCGGAAAACACCGCCACAACTTCAACATCCAACTCCCGGCAGGCCCGGATGATGCGCAAGGCAATTTCGCCGCGATTGGCAACAAGTATTCTGGAAAACATAGATTCCTCATCGATGCCGACGCTCTGGATTTTATTGAGCCATTACCAGTGCCCTGTTCCACCCGTAATTACAGGTGGAACAGGGCACTAGCCAGCTTTTACCAGGAATAGCGGCTGGTTATATTCCACGCCCTGGCCGTTCTGAACCAGTACCTTCGTTACCACGCCGCTGACTTCAGCGCGGATTTCATTGAACACCTTCATGGCCTCAATAATACACACGACGGTATCTTTTCCGACCGTGGAGCCAATTTTGATGAAGGGTTCAGAATCGGGATTGGCGGCGGTGTAAAATGTTCCAACCATGGGAGATTGAATCGGCGTGAGATTTTCCTCCGCCGCCGGTGTACCGGATGGGGCCGCCACCGGGGCGGGCATTGCCGCGGCCACCGTATGGCCCGGCATCGCCGCCATCGGAACCGCCATCGCCGGACCGGCGACCGGGGCAAAATCCCGCTTAAGCCGAATCTTGGCCTTATCTTCCACCAGTTCGATTTCGGTCAGCCCATTATCCGCCATGAGCTTGATAAGGTCCTTAACCCGCTTGTTATCGGTAAACGTTTCCTTCGTCGCCATAATCTTCTTTTCTCCAAAAGCCATCCTCCGCACGATGCGAAGGATTAAAGCCCAGCCGAATTCAGCGTTTTGGGAAGACTGCTGAGCACCCGACACCCGTTGTGGGTCACCAGCACATCATCCTCAATCCGCACGCCGCCAATGCCCGGAAGATATATTCCCGGCTCCACGGTGACAATCATACCTGCCTGAAGGATACCCGCCTCACGCTGGGAAAGCGATACCGCTTCATGAATATCCCGGCCTATTCCATGGCCGAGACTATGACCAAACGCCTTGCCGTACCCGGCCCCGGCGATGATATCGCGTGCTATTTTATCAATTTTTTTCCCGGACGCACCTGGTTTGATGGCGGCGATGGCCGCCTCCTGCGCCGCCAGAACAATCTGATAAATCTCGCGGATTTTCCGCGGCGGCTCCCCCATGAAAATCATGCGGGTCAGATCGGACCGGTATCCATTAAATAATGCCCCCCAATCCACCAGCAATGCCATGTTGTTATGCAACTTGACGCCACCCGGACGATAGTGCGGCAAACTTCCATTCGAACCGGCCGCCACAATCGGATCAAAACTGGCATTGGAGGCCCCCCGCCGGCGCATTTCATAAACCAGCAGACCCGCAATTTCATTTTCCGTCTGGCCCGCTTTCAGATGAGCCTTGAGCGCTTCAAAACTCCGCTCCGCTATGACAATCGCCTGCTCAATGATGGCGATTTCGTGCGGGTCTTTGATGTTGCGCAATTGCACCAGAATATCGGATAGGGGCTTCAATCGAACGCCCGCGGGACCCGCAAGCTGCCGAATCGCCGCGTGCTGCCGCAGGGTGAGGCTTTCGCTTTGGATCGCCAGCGTGCAAATCTTTTGCTTTTTGCATATCTTCATCAGCTCTTCCGAGAGCCGATGTTTCCGCATGATGGCATTCACCCATGGCGACTGGCGCGCAATCTGCTCGGCATACCGGAAATCACTGATCAGCCACACGGCATCCGCGGTGAATACCGCCCAGGAATCATCCCCCTCGAAACCCGTCAACCAACTGACATCCGGATAATAGGTCACCAGCAAAGCGTCCGCTTTCGCCTTTTTCAGTTGAGCTTGGACCGCATGCCGGCGCTGTAACAGATAGTCGGGGGTCTGGGAAACATTCGGTGGCATTCAGGCTTCTCCATGGGCAAAAACGATAGTATACACGAATCGCCCCCGCCGGGGTTGACATCCCCGCCGGGCCAGTATCAAATGGCACCAATCAGGATTGGATGAACGGCATGGATTATCGCATTGGCATCGGGTATGACCTGCATCGCACGCAAGTGGGAAGACCTCTGGTCCTCGGCAACATTACCATCCCGCACACGTTCGGCCTCATTGGCCACTCCGATGCGGATGTGGTAATCCACGCCCTCATTGACGCCATTACCGGTGCCGCGGGAATGCCCGATGTTGGAGAACTGTTTCCCAATACCGACCCGCACTATCATGGCATTGATTCCGCCCGGCTGCTGGAGCACACCATGGCCGAATTTCACAAAACCCCATGGGCGATTAATAACGTCGATGTGGTGGTCATCGCCCAGACGCCAAAAATTTCCCCTTATAAATCCGCCATGCAGAGCCGACTTGCCGAACTGCTGCAAATTTCCGTCAACCAGGTGAACATCAAAGGAAAAACCAATGAAGCCGTGGATGCGGTCGGAGAGCAACAGGCCATTGCCTGCCATTGCGTCGCCTTATTAAAACGGCGGGAAAAGTAAAATCTCTTTACCGGCATTTTGCGGCTCATACCGCCGCGCCACCAGGAGCCTTCATGCGAATACTGGGCATTGATCCGGGATTGCACCTCACCGGTTATGCGGTGGTGGAAGCCAAACGCTTTAATCCGACATTGATCGAAGCGGGCGTTATCCGCCTGAATCCGCGCATGGACGCATCCAAGCGCCTGGTGGAATTGCATCAGCAGGTGGCGGAATTGCTCGCGGAATTCAAGATTGATCAAATGGGCGTCGAACAACTGTACGCCCATTACAAGCACCCGCGCACCGCGATTCTCATGGGCCATGCCCGCGGCGTGATTCTGCTGGCGGCGGCGCAGGCGGATGTGCCCATTACGCATCTGCCCAGCACACTGGTGAAAAAAATGATCACCGGCAACGGCCACGCCGGAAAATCGCAAATTCAGAAATCCATCATGATGCTCTGCCGGCTTCCCAAACTCCCCACCCCAGCCGATACCGCCGACGCCATCGCCGTCGCCTGGGTTCTCGCGGGCCGCATCACCAGACTTGGAAAATAGAGAAATTGAGGCATCCGAGAAATTCTGTTTAGAGTCTGGCTTTGTCATTACTTTAGTTCCCTGTATATTGTTCTGACGTTTGTGCTTCAGGCCGGGCGGCGGTGCCTAGTGCCCTGTTCCATCCGTAATTACGGGTTGACGGAGGGCCAAGGGGTTGTGGGCGCGAAGCGAGGAGGATTACGTATGGATACATACGTTGACGACGAGCGACAAAGCCCACGGCCCC
>JAKBAC010000052.1 GCA_021809365.1 Planctomycetota bacterium
GAAACACTCGGGCCTTGTGGCGTCCGCGCGGGTGGGTGTCGCTGAGGCAATAATCGCGCAGTTTGGCAATGTCCACCACGATATTGTCAAATCTTTGCGCCAATCATGCCCCTTATTCATTGCGCCGCTTACCCGGTCGATGCATTAGTGGCCCGGCTAGTTATGACGGTACAAATGTTCATAATAAGCGATGATCGCGTAGTGGGCAAACGGGTGGATGATATGGAATGATATGATGCTGCCGCAAGATGAGGCAACCTGCGGTCTACTTACTACTTTCTCAACACTGACGGCTGCCGCGGAAACGCGCGGTGCAAGCACGCGCGGCGGCGGCTGTTGCCGCAGAGCGGGGATCAGGAGAGAGAATCCTTACAACGAGCAACGAGCAACGAGCAACAACTGACATTAACGAGAAACAGGGCGCTGCGCTTAACGAGAAACGAGCAATGAACAACTAGCAGACTCACCTGCGGTCTACTTGCTACTTTCGCAACACTGACGGCTGCCGCGGAAACGCGCGGTGCAAGCACGCGCGGCGGCGGCTGTTGCCGCAGAGCAGGAGAATAGAGAGGTGAGCAGTAGAGCACTTAAGGCTGGAACTATATGATGCTGTCGCAAGGTGAGGCGCCCCTGCGGTCTACTTGCTACTTTCTCAACACTGACGGTTGCCGCGGAAACGCGCGGTGCAAGCACGCGCGGCTAAAAGGGGGATGGGGCGGCGCGGCACCAGGGTTCGGATTTATTGCCGCGGCCCGATTTCCTGATTTAGGCATCGCGAAAAAATAACCTGAGCATTCTGGCTGGTACTTTTGGCCGCCGGCGGCGTTGCCCGCTCGTTACAGAATCCATGCGGATATGCGCCTCGCGAGCGCCTTGCCGGCGGTCAAAATTCCTGCGCCATAATTGCTCACGTTATTTCTTCGCGATGCCTAAGCGTTGCGGAATCTCCGCCGGTTTGGCCGCGACGCTATAATGCGGTTTGAATGTCGTTTTGGAAAGCACCAATGGCTGTGCAGGAATTTAAAATCGAAAGTCCTTTTCAACCGACCGGCGATCAGCCGCGGGCGATTGAGAAAATTACCAGCGCATTTCATGCTGGTGAAAAATACCAGGTGCTCATGGGGGTGACCGGTTCGGGCAAAACGTTCACCATGGCGCATGTTGCTGCGCGGCTCGGCAGGCCCGTGCTGGTGGTCAGCCACAATAAAACTCTGGCAGCCCAACTGTACGAAGAATTCCGTGAACTGCTGCCACGCAATGCGGTGAATTATTTCGTCAGCTACTACGATTACTATCAGCCCGAAGCATATATCCCGCAGCGCGATATTTATATTGAAAAAGATGCCGCCCGTAACGATGATCTGGACCGCCTGCGGCTGGCCACAACCAGTGCGCTGGTAAGTCGGCGCGATGTCATGGTGGTGGCGTCGGTGAGCTGCATCTTCGGGTTGGGTTCGCCGGAGGAATATAAGAAGAAAGTCATTTCCGTCCAGCGTGGCGCGGAAATCGGGCGCGAGGAACTTCTGCGGGCGCTCATTGATGTGCAATATGAGCGTAATGACATTGAATTCAAACGCGGCACTTTCCGCGTGCGCGGCGATGTCATTGAAATATTTCCCGCTTATGAGATCACCGCGCTGCGGCTGGAAATGTTCGGCGATCAGATTGAATCCATCTGGCATATTCACCCGGTCAGCGGCGAGCGGCTGACGGAAGAATCGACCGCGTTTATTTTCCCCGCCAAACATTATGTTCCCGGAGACAGCACCATCACGCGGGCTGTGCATGATATTCAACAGGAACTCGAACAGCGCTGCCGGGAATTGCGGCAGCAGGGAAAACTTCTGGAAGCGCAGCGCCTCTTCGCCCGCACCAAATATGACATGGAAATGCTGCTGGAAGCGGGATTCTGCCAGGGAATTGAAAATTATTCGCGGCACATTGCCGGCTCGCCACCGGGATCCAAACCTTCCACCCTGGTTGATTATTTTCCAAAAGACTATCTGCTGATGATTGATGAATCCCATGTCACCATTCCGCAGCTCAACGCCATGTACAGTGCCGACCGTCACCGCAAGGAGGTGCTGGTGGAGCATGGCTTCCGCCTGCCGTCCGCGTTGGATAACCGACCGATGCGTTTTGAGGAATTCGTGGGAATGTGGAATCAGGTGCTGTTTGTATCCGCGACGCCCGGCAAATATGAAATGGAGATAGCCGGCGGCGAAGTTGTGGAGCAGATCATCCGCCCCACCGGCCTGATTGATCCGCAAATTGAAGTGCGGCCCGCGCAGGGTCAGGTGGCGGATGTGCTGGCGGAAGCGCGGAACCGTGCCCAAAAGGGACAGCGCACGTTGGTTACCACGCTGACCAAGCGGCTGGCGGAAGATTTGTCGCATTACCTGGGGGAGGCGGGCTTGCGGTGTAAATATCTGCATAGTGAGATACAAACGTTTGATCGTGTTGATATTCTCCGGGAATTGCGGGAGGGGTCTTTTGACTGCCTGATCGGCGTGAATCTGCTGCGGGAGGGGCTGGATTTACCGGAGGTTTCAATGGTGGCGATCATGGATGCGGACAAACAGGGCTTTTTGCGCAGCGAAACATCGCTGATTCAGATGATCGGACGGTGCGCCCGCAATGTGGATGCCAAGGTATTTCTTTATGGAGATGCGATAACCCCGGCCATGCGGCGGGCGATTGATGAGACGAATCGGCGGCGGGGAATTCAGGAAGCGTGGAACACCGCCCACGGGATCACGCCGCAGACCATCCACAAGGCGATTCGCCACGGCATTGAACTGGAACTCAAGGCCCGGCGTACGGCGCGGGAAATGCTCAATGAATCGGAATCGGAATTCGACCAGCAGGAAATGATCCGGTCTCTGGAAGAAGAAATGCTCTCCGCCGCCAACAACCTGGAATTTGAAAAAGCCGCTGATTTGCGTGATCGCATCCGGGAACTCAACACCGCCCGGCAGAGCGGAAATGCTTCAGCGACCGGTGGCGGCACCGGTGCCATCGCGGAGCAGAACGCGGAACATCAGCAGGCCATGGCTCAAGCAATTGATGAGGGCATCGCCAACCGTCTGGCCAATCGCCCCGCCGCCAAACCGCAGCAGACCAAATTTCGTCGCGGCCCCAAAGGCCGCGGACATGGCGCATGAAACTTTACGCGGGGTAGGGTGCCGATCCGGTCGCCTGACGGTAAATTAAATAAGGAATCTTCGGGCAAGATGAATGGCTCGCGTGGGATCAGGCTAAAATTCGCAGCAGTGTTAAGGAGCATATTGCAACCGCGCGGTATACTCGCATAAGATACTGCGACGGCGTGCACTGATTCATCACGCTGATACAGCGTTCGAAAGTGAGTCGATAAAAATGCCAAAACAGCCGCTTGCAGAAGTTTTCGGGTTCCCGATTGCAGATAACTCGGATGAGGCTCGGCGATGCCGCAAGAATCGTTTGTGCCCGTTCGGCAACAGGGTGCCGAACTGCACCAAAGATAAGGCGAATGACCCGCTGGGCGTGTGCAGCATCTTTGATGGCGAATCGGTGGTCATCACCTGCCCCATCAGGTTCCGCGAGCGCTGGCTGATTGCCGAAGACGCGGCAGAATTTTTCTTCCCACCGGGCTCCAAGTGGACAACACTTACCGAAGTCCGTCTGAAGGACGCCTACGATAAATCCGCTGGCAATATTGATGTCGTCTTATGCTCTTATGACAACCACGGTAAAATAACCGACTTCGGAGCCTTGGAAGTTCAAGCTGTGTACATTTCAGGGAATGTGCGTAATCCGTTTGAACACTACATGGAGAACCCAAAAGTCCGGGCCAACATGGACTGGAGCCGAGAACAGTGGTACCCAAGTCCAGATTATCTCTCTTCGTCCCGTAAGCGGCTGGCCCCACAACTTATCTTCAAAGGCGGGATATTCAAGGCTTGGGGCAAAAAAACAGCCGTAGCCATCAACCGGGGCTTTTTTGAGACGCTGCCAACTCTCGAATCGGTGGATGCGAACAATGCCGAAATGGCCTGGTTTATTTACGATCTACACAGGAACCCGGCGACGGGCGTATATGCTTTGACAAAAGGGCAAACTGTATATACGAAGTTTGACGAAAGTCTGGCGAAAATTACCCGGTCTGATCCGGGCGACGTCAACAAGTTTGTAGCACAATTGCAGCAGAGGGTTGACGAGAAATTGGATGGCAAACCACCCACGGCGGAGGTGATCCATGGGCCATCCTAATGCAGGTTATCAGCAAGCGTTCTGGAATGTCGACGTTCCAGACCGCGTTGTCAACGTCGCCTCGGTACCGAAGCGCAGCCCGTTCCGCTACCCTGGCGGCAAAACATGGCTGGTGCCGCGCGTGCGGGAATGGCTAAGAAGCCAGATGTGTCGCCCCGAATTGCTGATCGAACCGTTCGCGGGCGGCGCAACGGTCGGCCTAACCGCAGCCTTCGAGGGCTTAGCTGAACATGTGCTGCTTGTCGAACTGGACAGTGAAGTCGCCGCAGTTTGGAAAACGATTCTGCAACTTGACGCGGAATGGCTTGTCCAACGGATACTGGCCTTTGATCTGACCCATGATAATGTCCGCGAAGAATTGGCAAAGACTGGTAAAACTACGCCGGAGATTGCCTTCCGCACAGTGCTGAAAAACCGCACATTTCACGGCGGTATCCTTGCGCCTGGGGCCAGCCTGATGAAGAATGGCGAAAGCGGAAAGGGCTTGCGGTCACGCTGGTATCCCGCGACACTGGCGCGGAGAATCCGAGCCATTGCCAATATCCGAGACCGCTTTACTTTTCAGGAGGGGGATGGTGTGCGGGCAATTCAAGATTATTTCGAAATGAAAAACAGCGCGTTTTTTATTGATCCCCCATACACAGCGGGTACCGCGACCGGGAAACGGGCAGGATCACGGCTGTACACGCACCATCGCCTTGACCATGAACACCTTTTTTCCGCCATGCAAAACGTGAAAGGCGATTTTCTCATGACTTATGATAACGCTCGCGATGTGCATCAGCTTGCCGAAAAGCACGCATTTCAGACGCGATTGATATCTATGAAAAACACGCACCACGCCAAAATGACCGAATTGCTTATCGGCAGGTCATTGGAATGGGTGGGGTAATACCGAACCGGAAGAAACACGGTAACCACAGCGGTCACCCGCCATTACTTGGCGGTGGTGGCAACCCGGTGCCGTTGCTCTGATCTCTTTCCAGGCGTGCCGGGACACCGCATTATCATGCCGGTGCTCCGGGGGTATCGTGATCCTGGCACAATAAAACCATACCCGCGTAGAGCGCCACGCACACACTTCACACCCGCACATGGCCATTACCGGTGACGATGAATTTGTACGTACACAGGTCGGCAGCGCCCATGGGGCCGCGGGCGTGAAGTTTGTCCGTGCTGATGCCGATTTCAGCACCCAATCCATATTCGAATCCATCGGCCCAGCGTGTGGAGGCGTTGACCATGACGCTGGCGGAGTCCACGTTCTGGATGAATTTGTCCGCAGCGCCGATATCGCTGGTGATAATCGCATCAGTATGCTGGGAACCATATTGGGCGATATGGGCAATGGCTTCATCAATGGAATTGACCTGCTTGATGGCCACAATCAAATCCAGAAATTCAGATCCCCAGTCCGCTTCCACAGCCAATTTCGCATTCTGCAACAGTCCCTGGCTGCGGGCATCGGCGCGCATTTCCACATTGGCCGCGCGGAACTTTGCTGCCAGGCGGGGCAGAACCCGCGCCGCCATATCTTTGTGTACAAGAATACATTCCGTGGTGTTACACACGGCACAACCATCCACCTTGGCGCTATAGGCGACATTGACAGCCATATCGACATCGGCATCTTTGTCGATATACAGATGGCAAACACCCTTGTAGTGCTTGATAACCGGAATGGTGGCCTGCTGCACCACCGCGCGAATCAGAGATTCGCCGCCACGCGGAATTGCCAGATCCACCAGCCCTTCCGCTGTAACCAAAGCACCCACCGCCGCGCGATCGGTGGTGGCAATGAGTTGCACCGCATTGGGATCGATCTGGGAGGCCGCCAGCGCGGCGCGAATGATTGTGGCGATGGCCCGATTGCCGCGGATGGATTCTTTACCGCCACGCAGAATGCAGGCATTGCCGCTCTTGAGGCACAGTGCCGCCGCATCACTGGTAACGTTGGGCCGACTTTCATAAATGATGGCAATAACACCAATGGGCACGCGGCGTTTTTCGATCCGCAGGCCATTGGGGCGGTTATAAGCCTCAATGGTTTGCCCGACAGGATCGGTTTGACCGGCAATTTCCCGCACGCCGGCGGCCATGGCTTCCAATTTTTTTTCGGTTAAGGTCAGCCGCGATATCATGGGCAAAGCCAGATTCTCTTCTTTCGCCTGCCGAAGATCAGCGACATTAGCCTCCAGAATTTCCGCTTGACGGTCAAGAATTCCATCAGCGATACGCAGCAACGCGGAGTTGCGGACATGACCACTTAATGTAACGAGTTGCCGGGCCGCCTGCCGGGCTTGTCGGGCTATATGCAGGACTTCCTTTGTGACATCCGCCACATCGCGAATTTCGACCGGCTCCGCCGCCGTATGAATGTCCACATCGTTCGAGCTTGCCATGGCAACTCCATTGGAATATTCGACCATTCATCATTCTACCATAATTCCGACATACGCGGGTTTATCGAACTGATGTTTTTCAGGATCGGGTGAGTGGCAATTTTTCCGAGCGAACGGCGAAATCAGCGGCATAAATGCCGGCGCTAAGAGAAGGGTTCGTCCTGATAACTCGCACCCAGTATCCCTGGTTCGGATTTCTTGCCACGCCCTTATGAAACTATTACGGGAAAAAATGCGCTGATGGTGTTAAGATTCGCATGGAAAATGTCTCCAGGAGCTTGCCGAATGGAATTACGTATTGCACAAATTGACCGAATCGCACGACGGGCCGGAATACTGCTCTGTGGTTTGCTGCTCTTGGCGGGCTGTACCCAACAAGCGCAGCCACCGCGTCAACTCATGGCGATACCGCCGGTGCGGGTGAAAATTAAAAGCCTCAACGCCCGGGCGGCATTGTTGACCAAGCTGCGTTTAACCGGGGATGTGAACCTGACCTTGACCAACCATGACGGCAGTACATCCAGCTACCAGGCTCATGCGGTATTATTGGTGGATCAGAATCGCGTGGCACATTTTCTGTTGGTGGGGACATATCTGGGACAAGATGCTTTTGAAATGGGAATGAATCGACGAATCTATTGGCTCATTGATCATGAGCACAAAATTGCATACGTGGGCCGGGTGGATCGGGAATCCCTTCTGCCGTCCGGCGTGATGCCGCTGAGGCCGCAGCGCATTTTGGATATGCTGGGAATCACACCTGTGATACTGGGCGGTGCCACCCGCGTTGCGATGTTCAATGTTCCGCGCGCAGATCGGTATAATCTGCTGCTGATGCATTCGGGTGGTGGAGGGTTGGATCATATAGAGCGGCAAATCTCCATCAGCCGCTATACCGGGCAAATCAGCCGGGTACGGTTGTATGATCGCAATGGACGCGCCATTGCGTATGCGGATTTAAGCGGCTATCACCCGCTGGGACAGGCCTTCAGGGGCGTGGAGGTGCCATTGCATATCGTCATCAATTGCCTTGATGCGCGTGCGAAGATGGACATGCGCGTCCAGCATGCCACGATGAAGCTTCCCGGCAAGTCACAATTCATCTTCGCCTCGCCGAGCTTTCAGGGACTCAATGTGGTGGACATTGATAGGCCCGCCAACTGGGTACCCGCACCACCCAGCGGAGCCGCGGCGAAATAACGCCATGGTGGAGCGATCCGGACCGCCATTCGCGATGGTGTCACGATCACAGGTTGTGGCTATGGCTGCCGAGATATTCCGCGACGCCTGCGGCAGTCGCCTTCATACCGGGCTGTCCAACTTTCCAGCCGGCGGGGCAAACTTCGCCATTTTCCTCATAGAACTGCAAAGCATCGACCATGCGAATGGCTTCATCGACATTGCGGCCCAGCGGGAGATCATTAATTAACTCGTGCCGTACAATACCCTGCCGGTCAATGAGAAATGTAGCGCGCAGCGCGACGGCCTCATTGTGCAGCACGCCATAGTCGCGGGCAATTGCCTTGTTCAGGTCCGAAACCATTGAAAATCGCAGTTTTCCAACACCACCGTTCTTAACGGGGGTTGCCTTCCAGGCCAGATGGGTAAAGTGCGAATCCACGCTGATCGCGACCACTTTGGTGTTGCGTTTTTCAAATTCAGCATGGCGATTATCAAAGGCCAGAATTTCAGAAGGGCATACAAACGTGAAATCCAACGGGTAAAAAAACAAAATTCCATAGGATCCCTCGAGGAAAGATCGCAAATGGAACCGTTCATTGATAGAATTATCCGCCATGATGGACGGAGCCGTGAAATCCGGAGCGGGCTTGCCTACGAGAACTTGCATTGAACGAACTCCTCATGTTCAAAACGTTAAACCAACGGAACGATTATTGCGATGTTGGCAATGGGTGACAAGGCAACCTCGAAAAATTTATCCAGCGGGCCATGTGGCCTGTTTCCGATTCATCTATTGTGTCAGGGGCGATTTGACCGATAACAACGATAAGGTCGGCACCAATTTGCCATGTTCAGATTGTGTTCAGAGTAGCGGAGCAAAATAAGCGATGGCTGGAACTAAATCGACGGTGAAGTACTTCGTGTTGGATACCAGCGCGTTACTTCATAACCCCAACGCGTTGTTTTCCTTTGCGGATAATGAAGTCGTTATTCCGTTTGATGTCCTGGAGGAACTCGATAAGTTCAAAAAGGACACCAATGACGTGGGCCGCAACGCCCGCATGGTGATCCGGCATCTGGATCAGTTACGGGAGCGCGGCCATCTGGCGGATGGCGTGAAATGGAACGGGCATAACGGCTGCATTCGTGTGGCCATGGAGCAAACACCCGTTACCGGATTGAACTCCAGCGTGCCGGACAACCGGATTATTGCGGTGGCATATCATCTTAAGGAACAGGGCAAACCGGTTACGTTTATCAGCAAGGACATCAACGCCCGCATCAAGTCCGATGCGCTGGGGATTACCACCGCTGATTTTGAATCACAGAAGGTGGATTATGAAACACTCTATTCAGGCTATCGGGATGTGAAGGTGGATGGCGCGGTAATCGATCGGCTATATGCCGACAAAAAAATTCCGATCCAGGACCCGGTGCTCTCCAAGCTGGATCCACCGCTGTTTGCAAATGAATTTGTGCTGTTTCGCAATGCCATGGATGAACATCAAACGGGCCTGGCACGCTATGTAAGTTCCTTGCAGGCGGTGCTGCCGCTGATGCGGGCGAAAAAGGCCTGCTTTGGTATTTTGCCGCGGAATGTTCAGCAGACCATGGCATTGGACTTATTACTTGATGATGACGTGCAGATGGTCACGCTGATGGGCACCGCCGGCACCGGAAAAACGCTGCTGGCCCTGGCCGCGGGCATGACCAAATGCTTTAATGAGCAGCGGTATGAGCGATTGCTGGTCGCCCGTCCCATCATGCCGCTGGGACGGGATATTGGCTTTCTTCCGGGAACCAAAGATGAAAAAATGGCCGTGTGGATGCAGCCGATTTTCGACAACCTGGAATTTTTGCTGCAGGATCGCCGGGTCCACAGCGCCGAATCCGCCAATGTGGAAGGGAAGCTCAAGGCCCTGGTGGAAAGCGGTAAAGTGGTGCTCGAAGCTCTGACGTACATACGCGGACGCAGCATCCCGCATCAGTTTATGATTGTTGATGAAGCGCAGAACCTCACCCCCCATGAAATCAAGACCATCATCAGCCGGGTAGGCGAGGGCACGAAAATCGTGCTCACCGGCGATGCCGAGCAGATTGATAACCCCTATCTGGACGCCAACTCCAACGGCTTGTCCTTTACCATTGAGAAACTCAAGAATTCCGAATTGGTCGGGCATGTCACGCTGGAGCGCCCGGAGCGCAGCAGTCTGGCAAGTCTGATCGTTAAAGAGTTGTGAGGTGGTTATCCTGTAATCGTGTCCAAAAGTCGGATCTCTGCCGAAGTGACCTAATTGCCCCGATTTATGGAGTATGTGTGATGATCGAACGCCGTCGGGATAGTTCATCCTCCCATGTCAAAGTGACGGCAGGGGCGTTGGTTATGTGTGCCGCCGTAGTTGCACCGATGGTGTTTTGCAATCATGCGGTCAGAGCAAGCGGGGCAACAGTCAAATCTCCAATTCCCATCGGCTACAGCACCACACGGATCACCGGCCCGCTGGGTAGCGATGGACTGGTGGATTACATAGCGGCCTTTAATCAGCGATTCGGCAAAGGGGTGACTTCGCAAAACAATGCCGCAGTACCAGTGCTGATCTTGTTTCGGCCAAAGTCGTTTGAAGGTGGATGGAATGAAATAGTCTCAGGCAAGTCAGTATTTGTGCGTGATAAAAATTGGGGGCACCAACTGCGCAAGGCCTTGGGAATTTCGGCAGATGAATTAACCGGCCCGCATTTTATTCATTACCAGGAATTCAGGAAACGCGCGGATCCGATGGCCATTGCCCGGATTTCCGGGCCAGGCGCCCCACCGAAGTCTCCCTCGTATATCCCCGGCAGCTTGTACACCAAACCGTGGTCCGCGCGATCTGCACCATGGGTGGCGGCGTGGCTGCAAGCCAATGAAGGAGCACTGGATTTGGCGCAAGCGGCGTTCCTTCGCTCCAGATTCTTTGTTCCGATGAGATCGCCTTCGACACACGCCGCAATGATGACGGCTTACAATTCAGTCGTCTCCCCATTGGGTATGTTCCAGTCACTTTCAGAATACCTTTCTCTTCGGGCAATGCTGAAATTGCATCGTGGAAATCTTAAATCCTGTGAAGCGAATCTGTTGGCAGCCCATCGCTGTGGTACTCTGATCTCCCAAGATCATTCACTGCTTACATCCATGGTGGGATGGGCTACGAACACCATGCCGTCGTTGGCGGATATTTCGCTGGCGAATTCCGGCAAACTTTCTGCCCGACAAGATCTCGCCTATATTCGCAGCCTGAACAATATCCCTCAACGAGTTCCTCTTTCGAGCGATTTCAATACGACCGAGCGATGGATGTTTCTATCGATGATTGAATTTGTAGCGATTAACAATCATTCCAACGGTCTGCTGATACCCGGATGGAAAAAGGCGTGGTCACGAGTGGCGAATGTGCAGGCCATGGTCAAGTTCAACCATTTTCAGGATCAAATCGTGGCGGCATTTAAGGTCAGACCATTTTCAGCACGGATGATCGCTATTAGAAAAGTTCAATCCACCTTGTTAACAAAATATGGCGATCTCTTGGGATCGTATTTGAAGTTGACGTTACAGGCCCTGCCAAACACGATTGGCAACGAGGCCGACAGCATCGCCTTATCACGCATGGATCACGTCTCGTTTGCGCTGGCCGCGTATTTGAAAAGACGCGGTACTTTTCCCGCCCACCTGTCGCAGTTGGCTCCCAAATATCTCCCCACCATTCCGCTTGATCCCTTCACCGAAAAGCCGTTCACATACACCTCCAACCCGACCGGATGCACAATTACCAGTCCTGGAAAATTCACACCGGGAAAGTTAAATATGCGATTTTTCGGACGGCCTGTAATCGTGCGATTGAATATGCGGTAACGATCTCTCCAAAGAGATTCTCCCGTAAACAGAATGGATGGACCTTTATCGCGGCAACTGCGCGGTTAACTTCGTAATTAAGTTCACCGGTAGGCGGATGCAGATTTATTTCCACAACCCACTCTGCTTGACGGGTGCGTGACTGCGTGACATGCGATCGCACTTGTTCCAGATAGAGATAAACTCCACATATCTGCACGGACCGCTCGTAGTCCGGCTGGCCGAGAAGGCATAATCGCCTGCTGCGATATTTGAATAGCGTAAGCGGTCAGGTTAACATTGGTTCACTAACAGGAAAGGGTAGACCACCATGAATAAATTCGTTACCAACAGAATGAAAAAAACATTTCAAGGACTGATTGTAACACTTGCCTGTGTCGGGGCTGGCTGGGGCCTTTGCCGCGGATACGCCTCGGCCCAAGCGGCTAACGGGCAATCTCAAGCCATGAGTCCCTTCGGCATCGGCGGCAGTAATTTCAGGACCCGGGACAAAAATTTCGCCACATGGATTCCGCAAATGGAGGCCATCGGCATTCATGAGACGCGTACCCTGGGTGGAACGGGCTGGGTTGGTAAGGTGCCGACCAACTTTGCCACTTTAGACTGGCAATGGAACTACCTGACCAGCCACAAGATGCAGACGGGAGGTGATTTTTACAACTATGGTTCTCCGTATGGTCTGCCGATGACCCGTCTGGGTGCCTGGGCCAAATACGTAACCGCCGAAGTCACGCATTTCAAAGGGAAGATCAAATACTGGGAAATCTGGAATGAGCCACCCAATGGCACAGCACAGGGACAGACTGCGGCGGATTACGCCCGATTTGCGGTTGTTACATATAATGCGGCTAAAAGAGCTGATCCCGGATGTCTGATCGGATTGGCCGCCAAGTCCGTCGATGTAGCCTATCTGGCACGGGCGATTAAGGATGGAGCGAAAAATCATTTTAATTATATCACATTGCATCCGTATGAAGTGCTGGGAAGTGCGGTGATTCATGATGAAGATTCCGTATTTATGCATATTGTTCCCACGGTGCGCAAAATGCTTGCCGCGCTGGATCCATCCAGAGAGAACTGTCCGATTATTTTTACTGAATTGGGTTGTGCGGCCGGCGGTCAGTGGGCTCCGCGAATTCCCGGCTTTACCGCTCCTGAAGTACAAGCATATTCGGTGGTAGAGGCATACGCGATGGGCATTGCCGAGGGAGTTACATGTATTGACTGGTTTGAAGGCATGGATGGCGACAGCGGCCCTATGGGCTTAATTGCCGCCAACGGTCATCCACGCCCCGCCTATACGGCCATGGCCGAGATGATCAAGAATTTAGGGCAGCATCCCGATTATCTGGGATGGGTATTGCTCAATAATGGCAAAGATTATGGGTTTGTGTTTCGCGGCTCTCAGCACACCGTGATGATAACATGGGCACCGCTCGGAATGACCAATGTTGTTCATTTTGGTCAGAATGTTGATGTCCTTGATCCGTTGACAGGAAAGGTGCAGCATGTCAATAAGTATCGGCTTACCTCGGCACCGATCATGGTGATCGGAGTGCCATTGCCTCAGCTCACCCAGGCCGCCACAAATAAGAGCATGCCGTTCCCATGGGGCGGCAACTATACGAATGCAAAATCTGTCTCCGTATTATTTGGAAAGAAAATTGAGCAAAAGGGCTTGCATCTCTGTTCACTTGGCACAATCAAGCGGCAGATTGTCCAGTACGGCGGTGGTGTCCGCTTCGGCAATTTGCCCGGCGGCGGCACCGCTTTTCAGGTTGACGAGAATTATCTTTGCTACACGCCCACACCGATCATGATTTCGGCTGTAGTCCGCCGCAAGAATCCAAATCGTCCCGTGAGCCTTAATATTCTCTATGAATCTACCGCCAGTTATGCCGGTGCGGACAAGCGGACACGCAGCAAAAATATTCCGGCGGGCAACGGGTGGCAAACGCTGCATTGGCGGATAACCAATGATGAATTTGTCAGTTGTTATGGATACAATTTTATTTTATCGTCATCCGGACCGTACTCGATCAAGAGCATAACGATAACGAAATTGACGCAATAATTTCGCGGCGGTGGATTGATTCTGGCGGGCATGGAAATGTTTCTGCATACATCCGGGGACACCGACGTCCGAGGTATGAGTTGCCGATAACGACAAAGAAGCGTTAATATATGTGTCCATGATGTGATGCGAAAAGGGGCACGCAGAGGGGCGAAATTCGGCGTAAGGAGTTTTCAATGTGGGGAAAACCTGTGATTTTGAATCATCATCTTTGGCTGCGCGGCGGCGTGCTGGCGGCGTGCATGCTGGGCATGATGGCAGCGCCCGCGGCGCGAGCCGATGCGTCCGCTTCATACTTGTCGAAGTTCTGTAAAAGTCTGCCGGTATCGCGCATTGCGGAATGGAATCCGCCGAGTCGTCGAAAATTCAGTTTTGTATACAACGCGGTCGTCACCGTAAAGCCGCGGCCCATGCCGCGTGCTCCGCGTCCCAAGCCGCAACAGATTAAACGCGAAATCAGGCTGGATTTTACATTGCTGCGTGCCGCCAAGCGGCCCGGCGGACCAACCAATGCGCCAGATTCACGACGACTGATACTGCGGGTGAGCACTTTTGTTATCAGCGAGGGAACGCATAGCCGAAGATTCGACCCTGTGACGTGCAGAGCAACTGTACGGCGTAGTGGACTGCACATCTCAGATACCTCCAATTCTTTCCTGCCCAAGGTGTTGCGCCTGGTGAATGCCTGCATGTTCTTTCGACTTTCGCCAAAGAACTCGGATGCCGGCGCAAAACATTTGAATACCTATAAGGCCATTGCGCCATCCACAGCGTTATATTTCGGCAATGCCATTCTCAGCAAGGCCGGACGACGATCAGCCTTGGTCATTAGATTCACCGCGACACCACGGGGGCAGTTGCCCCCAATTGCCACGGAAGGTGAACTGATCGGCACCGCAAGGATTGATGGCACATCGGGATGGGTAAGCGCATTAAAACTCAAGCATACATTGGTCAATGGCAATCAGACGACGGTGGAGAACTATGTCATAACCCAGACCGGTGGTTCACGCTAAACCATTACGGAAAACCGCTCTGAACAATGTTGCCGCGATGCTGCGGGAATTCTTCCCGTTTGGCAGATTTATTGCGGCTCGCATGCCGGCCTGAAGATGCAACCCGTGCCTCAATTGCTTTTCTTCAATTTCTCCGGTCAGTGTAAAAAAAAGAGTGAAATCAGTGTCAACAGCAATACCGCCAAGGTCACCCAGGTGTAAAACCAGTCATGTTCCACCGCCGCAAAGAGCACCATGGACACCGCCACGCGGCTGATGGGGGTGAGCACCAGGAGCAACAGCCCCAAGTCGATAATGCTTCGACCAGAGCCATGAATCACACCTTGGTACAAAAGCACCGGGTTGGTGTTGAAAGCCGCATGGCGCATTTCCTTTACACTCGGTGGAGTATGAATAAAGCTGATAATTAATCCCAGAATCATCACCGCAATGCTCAATGCCACGCCGACGCGCAGAACCCACCCGGCCGCATCCTGAATAATAAAGTCACCTTTCACCCCCGCATGGGACAAATGATCCGCGGGCGTGGGCGAAGCAGGGGGAGCGGGTAATGGGTTATTAACGGTATTCATAGTCGGAGAGTCCTTCGATTTAACGGCGGCATGTAATCAAAAGTTTATGCCACAGCCGCGCAATAACATTTCCACGCCCACAATACCCAGCAAAATCGCGAAGACTTTCCGGATATGCGCGTTGGACATTTTTTCCATCAGTTTAGTTCCCAGCAGCGCCCCCACCACAACGGATGTGGCCACCGGAACCACCAGAAACGGCAGAACCAGTCCACGATGCAGGTAAACGCCCGCCGCCGCCGCCGCAGTAACGCCAATCATAAAATTACTGGTGGCCGTGGAAACTTTTGTCGGCAAGTGCATGGCCACCTCCTGCGCCAGTACCTTCAGCACGCCCGCACCAATCCCCAGAATACCCGCCATGATTCCGGCAATAAACATGACTCCCATGGCGGGCGGTACGTTGGCGGCGTTGTAGAAAATTTCGCGGCCCATGCGCTTGTCAAAGTAGCTGCCCTGAAGCTTGAGAAAATTGGCCAGTCGATCATTGTTGACGTTCGTGGGTAACTCCTCGCCAATGTTCAGCAGAATTGGAACCAGGGAAAGCAACAGTGCCAGACCAAATAAAATCGACAGCGTTTGCGCATTAAGAAACTTCGCTAAAACCGCGGCACCAAGAATGGCACCACTGGCGGTGGACAATTCCAGAAACATGGCCACGCGCACGTTGGTGATATGATCGCGAACATAAACGGAGCCAGCACCGCTGGAAACGGCGATCACGGAAACAATGCTGGCACCAATGGCCTGTTCGATGGGCATGTGCAGGAAGATCGTCAGCACCGGCACAATGACGATTCCGCCGCCCAAACCGCTGATGGATCCCAAAACACCACCGGCGAAAGAAGCCCCCGCCACCTCCAAAAGCCACGCTACAGCGGAAGTGTCCGCCATGATCCGCTCCTTCTAGAAACCTTTTCCAGCCGCGCCAATGCGAGCCAGACAATACCCTAGAGGAATCTCGGCCATCGTTCAACACTTTGGAAACATTTATTTTTATGACAGTGTGCGCGCGGCACCTTTTCTCGTTTCAGAAAATTCTGTCAGATTGAAAATTGCGAATGCCTATAACAGTGACTTCCCCGTCATTTCCTTCGGTTGCGGCAGCCCCATCATTTTCAAGATCGTCGGTGCCACATCCGCCAGGCAACCACCGGTGGCAAGAGTTTTTCCCTTGAACCGGTCATCGACAACAATCAGCCGCACGTCATAAGTCGTATGACTTGTGTGCGGGCAATTGTTGATCGGGTCCCACATTTGTTCACAATTGCCATGATCGGCAATGACAACAGCCACTCCGCCTTTCTCCCGCACTTTATCCAGTACCTGTCCCACGCAGGCGTCTACGGTTTGCACCGCTTGAATCGCGGCCGGGAGATTGCCCGTGTGGCCCACCATGTCGCCATTGGCGAAGTTCACCACGTAAAAATCCTCTTCGCCTTTTTCCAGAGAGTTAAGCACGATGGCCGTCACCGCGGCAGCGCTCATTTCCGGCTGGTGATCGTACGTGGTGACTTTGGGGCTGTCGGCCATTTTGCGATCTTCATGTTCAAAGGGCGGCTCGCGGTAATCGTTAAAGAAAAATGTGACGTGCGGGAATTTTTCGGTTTCCGCGGAACGGAATTGCTTAAGACCCAGTTCGGCAATATACATGCCCAGAATTTCTTTCATTTTCTCCGGCTTGGAAAAAATGACATGCACCGGCAAGCCTTCCTCATACGCCGTCATGGTGGCAAAATAGATATTCGTCGGACGGGTTTTACGGGCGAAGCCGCCATTTTTCTCCCCCTTAAACCGGACATCATCGTACATGAACGCCTTGGTGATTTCCCTGGGCCGATCGCCCCGATAATTAAAGAAAATCACGGCATCGCCATCTTTTATTTTTCCATCAATGCCCGCAATTACACTGGGCGTGACAAATTCATCCCCTGAGCGCGAAGGTTCCGTGGCGTGGGAATAATAATGTTCCACCGCGGCAATCGCGTTGGGAAATGCGTCTCCTTCGCCCAGCGTCAGCAGGTTGTACGCCCTTTCTAGCCGATCCCATCGGTTATCCCGATCCATGGCGTAATAACGGCCAACCACGGTGGCGATTTTTCCGACACCGATTTCCTTCGCTTTTGCTTCCAGCGCCGCCAGATAACGCCGGCCACCCTGCGGAGCGGTATCCCGGCCATCGGTGATGGCGTGAATCAAAACACGGTCACCGGAAAAGTTTTTCCGTTTGGCCAATTCCAGAATGGCGTACGCATGTTCCTGATCGCTATGCACCCGGCCATCCGAACACAAGCCCATAACATGCACCCGCCCATGATGGGCCTGAGCAAATGCAAAGGCTTCGTTGAGTGTCGGATTTTTAAAAAAACTGCCATCGCGAATGCGCCGTGTGATACGCATCGTTTCCTGATCCACAATTCTGCCGGCTCCGATATTCTGGTGGCCGACTTCGCTGTTGCCCATGACGCCATCGGGCAGCCCCACCCATTCACCGCTGGTATGAATCAGCACATTGGGATAATCGCGCATCAGCCGATCATCCACCGGGTGCTTTGCAAGTTTGACGGCGTTGTAAGCATCCATTTCCGGATGTGGATTTTCACCCCAGCCATCACGGATGATCAGCATCAGCGGACGTTTGATTGAGGAAACCGAGACGGTCATATTAAGCTCCATACTTTTCTGATATACCAAAGTCCGGCAGTATAGCATTTTTGGTCTCAAGAAAACATGCTCGCGCGTGGAGACCTCCACCGTATATTTTGCGGGCGTGACAACATTTCCGGGCGAACGGCGAAATCAGCGGCATAAATGCCGGCGCTAAGAGACAGGTTTGTCCTGGAAACTCGCACCCCAGAACCCTGGTTCGGATGAATTGGCACGCCCTATTTTGCCCGGCTGGGGCATGGTGGTTGTCAATTGCGGAGAATAATGGTAATGTTATTGATTCGTCAGGCTATGCAGGCGGAATGCTTTGATCCGATTTTGCCCGGCCAGGACCTAACAGAGGAAACAGGGTTTAACATGACAACCACAACCGCTCCTTCAACCGTTACAACTTCCACGCCCCGCGACAGTTCCAAGGCCAAGTCATTGTTTGAACAGGCCATGAAAGCGGCCCATGCGGGCCGCATTTCGGAAGCTGCCGAGAAATTGGAAGCCGCTCATCAAGCTGATCCGGAAAATGAAGACATTGCCTTCAAATTCGCGTACTACGCGGACCTGCTGGGCGACGATGAGCAGGCTCTTGCCATCTACGAAAGTCTTGCCCAAAGTCAGCCGACCCATGAAGGCGTACTGCTGAACCTGTCGGTGCTTTATGAGGATGCCGGCCTGTATGATGAAGCCGAGGAATGTCTGCATCGGCTTTTGTCGGTCAATGCGACTAGCCCCCGTGGCCGGATGTATTATGAACATGTGGACAGCTCCATGTATATGGAAGTGCCCGACGATTCCGAAAAGCGATTTATTCCCCGCAATATTCTGCTGGAACTGCCCACCACGGACTTTGAACTCTCGGTGCGTGCCCGCAACTGTCTAAAGAAAATG
>JAKBAC010000053.1 GCA_021809365.1 Planctomycetota bacterium
GGCCTTGTCGCTCGTCGTCAACGTATGTATCCATACGTAATCCTCCTCGCTTCGCGCCCACAACCCCTTGGCCCTCCGTCAACCCGTAATTACGGGTGGAACAGAGCACTAGTTGCGCAGCCGCATGCTCAAGTCGATGCCGTTAGATTCCCGGTGGACGAAACGCTCTGCCCATGATAGTGGCGCTACGCTGGGCAAGCTTTGCGCACAGTGTCGTAATCGTCGCTTCATGTAGCATCAATTGAGCCTTTTGGTGCCATTTGTGTGTGGCTATGAATCACAGTATGATAACACAATAGTCACCGTGATTGGTGCGATTGTATCACACAACTTGCTTGAATCGCGCCGATGTAGCTCAATGGCAGAGCAACGGTTTTGTAAACCGTAGGTTGCGAGTTCGACTCTCGCCATCGGCTTTTTACTCTCCTGATCGGCAACGGAAATTCGTTCCGTATCGGCGGTTGCCATACGGGTCGGAACCGTTCAATCATATATGGCGGCAACTGTCGGGAGATCGTGGTACATCGCATCGCACCGATGGGCAAAGTCCCGTCCATGCAAGGCGGTTGTATACTATAAACAAACCGAACCAGCTCCACCGTCGGCTCGAACACAGCCGCTCTGTCAGGCCTGCCCTTTATTCATGGGCATGGTCAATGGAATTCCAGATGCTTGCCGACACACGGCAATCAGCCGCAGTACCGCATCACTCATGCTGTAATTCCGCCGCACATTCATCGCCGCTTTGCGGGCCATCTCCCCCGAATTGGCCGGATGTGTCAGCAGTTCCCGCAAACGCGCCGCCAGCAAATCAGATTGGCCCCGCTCAAATACGCGGCAGGTCTGGTCCGTCACACAAAACTCATCATTGAAGCCGGGATTGGCAAGAACCGGAATCTTCCGCGCCATGGCCCGCAGGGTGGTGTAGTTGAGCCGGGTGGCCGCGGTCAATTGGATGTACAGATCCGCCTGCCCAAGCAGTGGGTCAATGTCATAGCGGTAAGGAATGAAACTGATGCGGTCCAACAATCCCAGTTCACCTGAAAGTTTCCACACACGATGCGCATCTTTGCCGACATCGCAGAGAAACAGCAGAAAATGAACCTGTTCATCGAGCAGTCGCCGACAGGCATCAAGCAAATCGGCGAACGCCTGATAGTCAGAAATCATATCCAGACATACCATGCACGCCGGGCGATCCGTGGGACGAGCCGCCGCTTCAGTCGAATCAACCCCAAGAATCCCCGGACGAATCAATGTCAGATGGGAACGATCCGATCCACATTGCTCCAACATACGTTGAGACGACACAATAACATGCGCATCATCAGCCGGCGGATTCGCGGTGCGCATGTCCGCAGCGTCCCATATCCAGCGCACCACCGGCAGCTCGCGCTGTAAGCGCATGTCTGTGGGATCGTTGACACTATCGGGCGCAAACTTCAACACCACATCCACTGCCGCCTCTTTAAGTTTATCAATTATTGCCATCGATGGGCGGCGAATCGCACGCACCCAGGATGGCCCCCTGGGCACAGGATGCAACAATACCGGCGCGCCAAGAGCCGGAAGAAAACCCAAGTCGGCGTCCGCCAGCGCAACAATGCTGATGCGACACCCTTCGGCTTTGAGCGCCACGGCCAGAGAATATATAAATCCCGCCTCCTGCGGAAGTTGTCGGGGATCCAGCCACAGCGCAATATGTGGGGTGGCGGCATTCGATACTGAAGATTCGTCGGGCAGATCAGCCATAGCGATGGATCATTCTACCGCATTTTCAGGCGACGCGATCATTCAATGTTAAACCAATACCGCAAAAAACGCTCTGGTCGTGCCGATCTGGAAAAATCTCGGAATGAATCATAACGGTGCCATTGCGGTTTTGCATTGCGATTGTCTTACGCGCTGGCGGCAAGTTTGGTTGGGGGGACGGAAAGGTGTGGGGATTCCGAAGTCCCGCCATTGCGTGCGTAGTTATGAAATGCATGAGTAAGCTGACGGGTGATCGGCCCGACCTTGCCGTCGCCGATGATGCGTTTGTCCACGCTGGTTACCGGAACAACTTCCGCCCCGGTGCCGGTGAGGAAGCATTCATCAGCGGTATAAAGATCGTAACGTGTGAGATTGCACTCGTGCACGAGAATGTCCGCCGCTTGGGCAAGTTCCAGCACGGCAGCGCGGGTGATGCCCAGCAGAATGCCGCTTTCTTCCGAAGGCGTCAGCACGTGGCCGGCGCGCACGATGAAAATATTATCCGCGGTGCATTCACAGACAAAACCCAGGGGATTCAGCATAACGGCTTCCGGCACGCCGGCGTCAATGGCTTCCCATTTGGCCATGATATTGTTCAGATAATTGAGGCTCTTGATTTTCGGGGATAACGCGGCGGCGGCAATGCGCGGCGTACTGGCGGTGATGATGGCCATGCCGTTGCGATAGGTTTCTTCCGGGTACATTTTGATGTGATCCGCGATGATGATAATGGAAGGTGTGCCGCACGTTGACGGAGAAATTCCCAATGCGCCTACGCCGCGTGTCACCAGTAGGCGAATATAAGAATCATTGAGCGCATTGGCATGCAGCGTCGCGGCAATGGCCGCAGCCATATCATGTTGCGAAAGCGGAATGTCCAGACGAATCGCCTTGGCCGAGTTGTACAATCGCTTGAGGTGATCGGCCAGCCGAAACACATGGCCATTATACTGGCGAAGACCTTCAAACACGCCATCGCCGTAAAGCAGTCCGTGATCGAAAACACTGACGGCCGCATGCTCCAAAGGAACCAGCCGTCCATCCATCCAGATCATTTTGCTCATAACCGAACCGCCATTCATGCGAGAAACAGAATTAACAATTTTACTCGCGTGTGATGGATAATGCAAAACAGGCTCGCCTGCTTCGTTATCGTACCTCGATGTATCTGACGGTTACGGTTCTTGGTCCGATGCCTCGCATTCGGGCCGTTTCCGTCCCATTGCGGCACTATCCCAGTAGCGTTGGAGTATTAATTGCAGCGCCCCAACAGCATCGGTTTCGAAGCCGTGACGCATGCGCGCCCACGCGGCTATAATATAGCCATAAGCTTTCGGTCAGGACTTTCAGGAGTAACCATCATGCGTCAACGGATCAACTTGCTAACCTCAATGATCGCATCGGCCGCACTTTTTCTTCTTGCCGTCGGCGGATGTACGACCTGCCCGGCAACGCAACGCACGGGACTGGTAACAATGGGAAGTCAACCGATTACATTGCTGGGCAACCCGGTGCATGTGGGGGAAACGGCACCTGCATTCAGGGCTGTTGCCAACGACATGACGGTTTATCATTTCCAGCCGGGCCACGGAAAAGTCTGGATTCTCTCCTCTGTGCCGTCGTTGGATACACCGGTATGCAGTCTGGAAACTCGGCATTTTAACGTGGTGGCTTCAACGCTGGGCCCGGATGTGGGAGTCATCACCATCAGTATGGATCTGCCATTCGCCCAGAAGCGATGGTGTGGAGATAAAGGCGTCAAAAACATTACGACCGTGTCCGATTACCGATTTCATTCATTTGCCAAGGCTTATGGCGTGCTGATGAAACAAAATGGCCTGCTAGCCCGGCAGGTGGTGGTGGTCGGGAAAAATGGAAAAATCGTCTATATTCAATTGGTGCCAAACATCGCGCATCAACCAAATTACGCCCCCGTACTGAAAGCCGCCCGGCAAGCTGCAGCGGTGCCGTAATGGCAATGTAGCGGCGCACCGCGGAAATGCACACTCTGTTCCGGCACCCGGGGATTCATTGCCGCGCCCCATTCGCCGAGGCACACATGAAGGGCGTAAATCCCCAAGGCCCAAGGCATTTCTACTTCTTGACAACAAAGAAACAATCCCAGAAACAATCCCAATCTTGACAGGCAGGCCTGATACTGCGTAACATACGGGACTCTGGATACGTTCAGGGGACGTAGCTCAATTGGTTAGAGCACCGGATTGTCGATCCGGTGGTTGCGGGTTCGAGCCCCGTCGTCCCCGTTGTCTTGTCACTCAAACATTTTCAACTGGTGGCGTTCGAGGCCGAATTTGCTGACGGTGTTGTCCACGGGAATCGGATATTGCCCGGACCAGCAGGCGTTGCAGTAATGGGTTTTGGATTGGCCCAAACATGCCAGCATCCCATCAAGCGAAAGATAATGCAGTGAATCAACCTCAATAAAATCACGGATTTGTTCCACGGTTCGGCCATTGGCAATCAACTCCGTGGGCGTCGGAAAATCAATGCCGTAAAAACAGGGATGGCGAATGGGCGGACAGCTTACCCGCATGTGAATTTCTTTGGCACCCGCCCGGCGCAATGCTAAAATCTTGCCCCGTGTCGTCGTGCCGCGAACAATCGAATCCTCCACCACAATAATACGCTTGCCACGCACCACTTCCGGAATCACAATGAGTTTCATCTGCACCGCCAGATCCCGCAAATGCTGGGACGGCTGGATGAACGAACGTCCGACATAACGATTCGGCACAATTCCCTCTTCAAACGGGATGCCGCTTTCCTTGCTGTAGCCCAATGCCGCGGAGCGCCCGCTATCCGGAATTGGAATAACAATATCGGCGTCCACGGGCGCTTCGATGGCCAGTTGCCGGCCCATTTTCTGGCGGACCACCAGCACCGTATCGCCGAATATGTTGCTCGACGGGCTGGCAAAATAGACATGCTCAAAGGCGCAATGCGCAGGCGTTTCCGGCTTTTCAACAAAGTAACGGCTCGTCAGATGCGTGCCGCCGCTGTCGAGAGTAACAATTTCCCCCGGCTGCACTTCCCGGACGAAAGTAGCCTGAATGCTGGCAAAGGCGCAAGTCTCCGACGCAACGCAATAAAACCCGTCGCGCGTTTTGCCGATGACCAGTGGTCGGAATCCCCATGGATCACGGCACGCCTCAATGCGATCCTTAAACAGAAACACAAAGCTGAAGGCACCCTGCAAATGCCGCAAAACATGCGCCAGCGGATCACTTTTCTCCTGATGCGTGGGCTTGGCGAGCATGTGAATCACAATTTCGGTATCGCTGGTCGTGTAAAAAATATGGCCGAATTTCTGATATTCCGCCCGCAAGCGCGCCGCGTTGATTAAATTTCCATTGTGGGCCACCGCCACCTGCCCATCAATATATTCTTCCAGCAGCGGCTGCGCATTGCATTTGCGGTTGGAACCGGATGTGGAATAGCGCACATGGCCTATGGCCGCAATTCCGCGCAATTCACGAAGCACATTTTTGTTGAAAACATCCGCCACCAACCCCAAACCGGTATGCGCGGTGATCGTCTGGCCGTCACTGGCCGCGATGCCGGCGGATTCCTGTCCGCGATGCTGCAATGCGTAAAGCCCATAGTAACAGCGCTCCACAGCATCAGGCGGTCCGGCGACACCGAACACGCCGCACTTCTCTTTCTTCTCATAATCACCGATGATCTGCCGCAATCCGGCCAATGAATTGGACCCTTCATTCAGACAAGGCAGAGATAGAGAGACAGATGACACGTCTTGAACACGTTGGACGGAGTCCGACTCAGTACCACTCATGAGGGGAATCTCCAAATTCCGGCTACAACCATCGCCATTCGCGATACATGAATCATTATACACGTTCCCGACGCCAAGGAAATATTCTCACCGCTGGATATTACCAGTTCCACGCCCCCTGTCGGGCATGAATGCTGTTGCGGCGATCCTCTTCCTGCTGCTGGAAGTGCCTTTGCACCCCCAATATCTCATCTTCCCGGTCACAAAAAGCCTCCACCACGCGCGCGTCAAATTGCTTTCCCGATTCTCCACGAATGACATCACGGGCATGTTCGTGACTCTGGGCCATTTTATACACCCGCCGGGATGTGATGGCGTCATACACATCCGCCAATGCCATAATTCGCCCCGCCCATGGAATCTGCTCGCCGGCCAATCCACGCGGATAGCCACGCCCGTCATACCGTTCATGATGCGTGGCGGCGATATCGCGGGCCATTTCCAGGAAATCCGCACCGGGATAGCTCTGCAACACTTCATCGAGCGTGGCGGCCCCAATGCCGGAGTGCCGTTTCATCACTTCGTATTCGTCAGGCGTGAGTTTTCCGGGTTTCAGGAGAATGGCATCGGGAATGGCGACTTTACCAATGTCATGCAACGGGCTGGTGTCATAAAGTAACTGCACGAAATCCGCATGAATTGTATGCGCCAACTCGCTTCGTCGGCCCAGTTGCTCGGCGATAATTCTCACATAATTGCGTGTGCGCTCCAGGTGCATACCGGTTTCCTGATCACGCGATTCCACCAGCCGCGCCATGGCGAAAATCGTCATGTCACGCGTTTCCAGCGACAGCGTTCTTTCACCCGCCTTGATCCGGGCCACAAGCTCCCCGGTGTCAAATGGTTTGGTTATAAAATCGTCGGCACCCGCGGCGATCCCCTCCGCAATCTCCACCGGATCATCACGCGAACTCAGAATGATCACATATACGTACCGGCTTAACTTACGATTTCGAATAGCGCGGCACAATTGAATTCCATCCATGGAATCCATCATCCAATCCGTAATAACCATCCGAATGGCGGTGTGCGCGAGCTTCTCCAGCGCCGCAACACCACTCGTGGCCGTCACCACGTCATGCCCGAAGCGAGATAACGCCGCGCGAATCATCTCCAGAGCAATGGGATCATCATCTACCGCCAGTATCTTCATCTGATCAGGCTCCATCTGCCGCATTGGACTGGCTGGACGCAACTTGCCGCGTCTTGAGCCACTGTATACATCGGCTCATTTCATGCTGAACTTTCCGCCACAGGCCGCCGACCGTATCAGAATCACGCCCATCGCGGCAAATTAATTCCAAATCCTTTGCGGCCTGCATCAAGCCCTCTGCAAAGAGACATGCCGCAGTGCCTTTAATGGCATGGGCGGCCCGAGTCGCGGCATCCCAGTCGCGTTTCGTCATACATTCATCAAGCTTGGCGATCTGCTGGGCACCCTGTCCGATAAATTGCGCCAGGAGCCGTTCCACCGCCGCACTGTCCCGCGCGAAATACTCGCTCAGGCGGGCTAAATCGATCGGGTCTTTGTCGGTGCCTTCCACTTGAGCACATGGCGCGTCGTCGCGATCTCTGGCACTCGGAGCCTCGTGCATCTCCTGTGGCATGGGAACCAGCGACATTATCAACCTCACCAGGCGATTGCGATCCAGCGGCTTGGTCAAAAACGCATCCATGCCCGCCTCCAAAGAATTCTGGCGATCCAGGCCGGAGGCGTTGGCGGTCAGGGCGATAATGGCTACACGCGATGGCCCGACACTGGAAAACACCGCGCCGCGCGATTCCAGCAGCCGAATTTGTCGTGCGGTCTGGAAGCCATCCATCACCGGCATCAGGCAATCCATCAGCACCAGCGCATACTTTTCCTTCTGCAGTGCGTCAACGCATTGCTGCCCGTTGGATACAATCCGGCATTGCAGCCCCAATTTGGTCAGAACCTCCCGAATGACAAACTGATTAATATCATTGTCTTCCGCCACCAGCACGGGCAGATCATGATACGCCGCCGGTAGACGCAGCCCCGATGTCGCCGGCCCGATCGCGCTGGACGGGGCGCTGCGGCTATCCGATGAAATCACGCGCATCAGTACGTCAAAGAGCTGCGATTGTCGCACCGGTTTACTCAACACGCCGGAAAGGCCGAACTGTTTTTGAATGTCCGCACCCAGATGCATATCCGCCCGGACCAGTGCGACAATGGCCGGAGCGACGGCATCCACCCGACTGTGTATTTCCTGCGAAAGTTGTAACGCATTGAGATCGCGCTGATGATGTTCCACCAGCAGCAGGTGGATGGGATTGTCCACCGCCCCATCCCGCAGGCGCCGCAGGCAATCTTCCAGCGTGGGCGCTTCTTCCACTTCCATGTTCCAATATTTTAGCTGATCGCGCAACATATCGCGCTGATGGCGGCTCTCCACCAGCAGCAGAACACGCTGGCGACGCAGCGTTTCCGGCAGGGCCTCCGCGTCCAGCCACACCGCCTTGCGCCGCAGCAGGGGAACGGTAAACCAGAATGTGCTGCCGATGCCGGGGCGGCTTTCAAAAACAATTCGCCCTCCCATCAACTCCACAACCTGTTTGCAGATGGCCAATCCGAGGCCCGTGCCGCCGTACAGTTTCTCCGCGCCCCGATGGGCCTGGGTAAACGCCGTAAAAAGTTTCTTCGCATATTCAGGCGGCACACCCACGCCGGTGTCATGAACCTCAAAACGGGCCAGGAATTTTTCCGCGCCGTTATCCGCCATGGTGACTTTCACCGCCACCTCGCCCTTATCCGTAAATTTAATGGCGTTGCCAATCAGATTCATGAGCACTTGCCGCAGCCGGACCGGATCACCATGAACCAGCGATGGCAATTCCGGGGCGATTCCACAGGTCAACTCCAATTGTTTCCTTGCGGCGGCCGGCAGCATCATGTAAGCCACGTCCTCCGTACAGACCCGGAGATCAAAATCCATCGGCTCCAGCTCCATCCGCCCCGCTTCAATCTTGGAAAAATCGAGAATATCGGTGATGACCGCCATCAGTGCGTCCGCGCTGGCCTTCGCCACCTGCGCATAACCAAGCTGCCGTTCGTTTAATGGGGTTTCCGCCAGCAGCTCCATCATCGCAATCACACCGTGCAGCGGCGTGCGAATCTCGTGGCTCATATTCGCGAGAAATTGCGATTTGACTCTGGCAGCCTCTTCCGCCGCATCTTTGGCCGCCAGAAGTTCTTTCTGTGTCGTCTGCAATCGCGCCAGAACCTGCTGCCGCTGCTCATAGAACCGATCCATGACCAGCGCCGCCGCCCACACCAGCGCACCGAGCAAAATAATCTGCATGACGACCGATGTGGCAGCCGATGCGGCCATTCCAGAAAGCCGCAGGTGATATTCCGCAAACACCCTCAACCAACCCAGCAGCAACGGCAGCACAATCAGCGGTGGCAGCAGCCGCCGCATCAACATTCCACCCGGGCTTCTTCCAACCAAACGTTCAATAACGGGTAATTCTTCATCCAGTGCCAGCAGCCCCACCAACAACAGCAGCATCACGACCGCCGTGTGCAGAGCCGTGGGAATATATACGCCACGAGTAACCACGCCGTCGATGGCAAAGAGATAATTGGCGACGCCATACAGCCCGGCCAACAGTAAGCCAATCGCGACAATTCCGGTGATCTGGCGGGTGTGCGCCTTACGCCAGACCACTCCAGCGACACCCATGCCGCCAAATAACAGCCCCAGTGCGGTATCAGGTGCCATGCGATTGGGAGCGAACGGGACGCGCATCAATTCGGAGGAAAATAATAGCGAGTCAATGTGAGCATTCCATGCCCCCAGATACGCGGCCAACCGCAGCGCGGCCACGCCCGCAACCGCACACCCCATCGCAGTAATCAGCCAATTTCGCCCGTTCGCCGGCGGCTTGTCCTGGTTCAATACGTCCAATTCAATTGCCAACCCCAGCAGACAAAAGCCGATCGCCACAACTGGGTTCATTGGAATCATGCCTGGGAAAATGGCGGTAAGAACCAGGAATCCGGAACACCAACCCACCAGCACCAGCAACGTAATTGCGCAAACCAGACCTGCCGCAACAATGCTTATCCAGCGCAGATTTATCAATGGCTTGTTTTCCACGTTCATCAACCTGCGTCTCCTTGGCGTACTTTCATCCGATGCGCTGGGATTACCGGAAACAAGTTCCCGCGTTTCCCCCACAGCAACGGATAGTACGATTCAATACGCGCAATCGGTCTTTCAAGGCGGGCGGCAGCATTTTAGAAAGACGATCGCGAACCAATCGTGCATCACGATTTTATTATACGCATAACGGAATAACGAATTCCAGTAAAATATTTCGACTTGCTGAAAATTTATTCCCACTGGTGCTCTGTTCCAGCCACAATTACGGGTTGACGGAGGACCAAGGGATTGTGGGCGCGAAGCGAGGAGGATTGCGTATGGATGCATACGTTGACGACGAGCGACAAAGCCCACGGCCTCTTGGCCCCCGCCCGTAGGGTTGACCTCAAACCGCAATTATGGCTGGAAGAGAGCACCAGAATGGAGACGACCGGGATCGAACCGGCAACCCCTGCCTTGCAAAGGCAGTGCTCTCCCAATTGAGCTACGTCCCCAGTGCTTTCTATCCTACCAACTCATTTGACGAAGGCAAGGGCCTGGCCGGAAGTCGGAGTTGGGTCTGTTCCTTGTTATCTGCGGCGGCGGGTGGGAAAACGGCCAGAAATGGGCCAACGAACCACCGAAGGCTCGGCTGCCGCAAAAGATGTTGGAGCATAGCCATCCGCGGCAGGTGGTGCGGAGGCGGGCGTATGGGACGCTGAAGCACCGGCCTGAGGCGGTCCATGTCCCGCACCTGCCGGTGCCACATATCCCGGGCGTTTACTGGGTTCCGTTGACGGTGTAAATCCGGGAATTCTATATTCTTCCAACAGGTGATTGATCAGCTTTTCAATTTCCGTTTGCAGTTGTGCCTGCCCGATGGATACAAATGTAATCGCCTTGCCGGTCGCCCCCATTCGGGCCGTGCGGCCCACGCGATGAACATACGCTTCGGGGTCTTCCGGAACATCATAGTTGACCACATGACTTATTTCATGCACGTCAATGCCACGGCTGGCCAGATCGGTAGCCACCAGCACATTGATTTTTCCAGTTCGAAAACCGCGCATCACCCGCTCGCGTTGATTTTGCATAAGATCGCCATGGATCGGCGAGGCATTCACGCCCCGCTCACTTAGCGCGTGCGCGACTTTATCCACACTGCGCTTGGTGCGGCAGAACACAATCGCCAGCGTCGGCTGTTCATGCTGAATCAGCAGACGCAGCGCCCGCAGTTTATCCCATGGCTGCACACCGACAACATACTGCACCGCCTCCGGATTGGTCAGCACTTCATCCGCCCGGGCGGTGAAGATCCGCTGCGGGTTGGTCATGTGCTGATGCACCATTCGCTCAATATCATCGTTGATGGTGGCGGAAACAAAAATCGTCTGCCGCGGGCCTTTGCACAAACCCAGTATCTTCCGCACATCATCGCGAAAGCCAATGTCAAACATGCGATCCACTTCGTCAAATACGACGAATTTCATATTGCTCAACGGCAGGCAGCCGCGCTGATTCAAATCCAGTATGCGACCCGGCGTACCCACAACCACATGCGGATGACGCTCCAATAATTTCGTCTGATGCTGAATTTTCTGACCACCATATACCACAATCATGCGGGCGGCCTTATGCTTGGCAAAGCGCACCATCTCCGCTTCCACCTGAATCGCCAGCTCCCGGGTCGGGGTGACAATCAGCGATTGAAAAGGCTGTGCCAGGTCCAGACGTTGCAGAATCGGCAGACCGAAAGCCGCCGTTTTGCCCGTGCCGGTTCGGGCCTGACCGATCACATCCGCACCCGTCAGCGCCACCGGGACCATCAGACGTTGAATCTCCGATGGCTCAACAAAATGAAGTTCGCCAAGAGCCATGACAATGGCCGGTTCGAGTCCAAGAGCGGTAAAAGCGTTAGGAAGTTCGGTATGCGGCATGAGTTCCTTGTGTCTTTCCATCAATAATCATGGTGTTTATGATAAGGCTTCGGCCCGTGGGGTCAACCCGCTGACAACCAGCCACGGATTTTTGAGAAACACGTTACAATGCCGGGGTGGTCATTATGTTAAAGGATGTTATGGAATATACAGTTATCAGCATCGGGACACTTTCCAAAAATCCGCTCTGGCGGGAGCGGCAGCCCGTTCGCACCAGTCACAGCACCACCACACTGATTCGTTCTGATTCCGCGACGATTCTTGTGGACCCATCTTTGCCGGGGCAGATATTGGAGCCGCGGCTTTTTGAACGCGCCGGATTAAAGCCGGATGCGATTACCCATGTATTTTTAACTAATTTGAAACCCGTGCATCGGCGCGGACTGGATTTATTTCCCAAGGCCATTCACTTGGCCTCGGAAATGGAAATTGATTTGGCACAACAGGCGCTTGCCACCGCAGCGCGGCATCTGGGTCAGGATGCGGATGCTCAAAGCCGCCTTTCCGCTGAACGAAAACTCCTCGCGGAAATCCGTCCCGCGCCCGATCAACTCGCGGCCGGCGTGGATTTATTCCCATTGCCCGGCTATACCCCCGGCCAGGCGGGATTGCTGCTGAAATTCGCCGCCCGCACCGTCATGATCACCGGCGATGCGGTTCCCACCCAGGGGCATTTCGAAGCCGGACAGGTGTTTCAGGACTGCTTTGATCTTCAACAGGCCAAGGAATCCCTGGCGGAAGTTTACGAACTCGCGGATGTGATCGTACCAGGACATGACAATGTATTTGTGAATCCGCGCGGTGTGTGAGATTTTTACTGCGCAAATAGCGCTTCCACAAATTCATCCGGATTGAACGCGGCGATATCATCCGGCTTTTCACCGAGTCCCACAAATTTCACCGGTAAATTCAATTGTCGGCGAATCGCCACCACAATACCCCCCTTCGCGGTGCCATCGAGTTTGGCTAGAAAGATACCGGTCAACCGCACTGCCTTGGTGAATTCCTCCGCCTGCCGGATCGCATTCTGGCCGATGGTGGCGTCGAGCACCAGCAGAGATTCATGCGGGGCTTCCGGAATGATTTTTTGTATCACCCGGTGAATTTTTTCCAGTTCCCGCATCAGGTGATCCTGCGTATGGAGTCTCCCGGCTGTATCAACAATCAGTACATCAATCTTTCTGGCCACCGCCGCCTTGCATGCGTCAAACGCCACCGCCGCCGGATCACTTCCCATCTGATGTTTGACGATGTCCACACCAATGCGCCCGGCCCAGATGGTCAGTTGATCCACCGCCGCAGCGCGAAATGTATCACATGCCGCCACCATGACGGTTTTTCCCTGATTTTTCAGATGTTGTCCCAGCTTGGCAATGCTGGTGGTTTTGCCCGCCCCATTGACCCCCGTCACCAGTATCACCGTAGGCCCTGATGGCGCAAACGTTAAGGCCCGTGATTCCACCGGCCAATACGTCCGCATATCTTCCTTGAGAAAAGCCAACACCTCATCCCCGCTTCCGATGCGCCCGTCCTTCCACGCCGCATTCAAATCGGCAATAATTCGATCCGTTGCCACCACGCCCAGATCAGCGGTAATCAATCGTTGCCGCAATTCATCCAGCAGTTGCTGATCCAGCTTTCGACCGGTCAGCAATGTGCGCAGAGAACCCACCAGCGCATCGCGCGTGCGGCTCAGGCCGACGCGCAATTTTTCAACGCTTTGCCCCAATGCCTTTTTTACAAATTCAAATGCCATAGGTCCTTTACCAGCACCACCAATTATCTTCGCACCATTTGTAACGACTATGGCGCGAATCCGCCAGTGCCGGGGCGCGGTGTGCCCGGGGCGCAATGGAGTTTGCCCATGCTGAACCATCACCATTGATGCCAGGCGGCATTGCGGGAAACCCAGGGCACGGCAATAATGCCCGAACCAGGTACAAATGCCCGCGTCGCGGGCGATGCGGCTAACCGATATCAGCGTAGCCAAGCCAAATTCATCGCCGCGTTGCCGCTCACGCTTCGCATGACCACGGCATTTTGTAGTTCAACCGCAGTCGGCGTGGTGGCAAACCACTCGTGGGTGTCATCCAGTGTCCCATGCAGGGCGGCGTTCGTGTGAAACAACCCCGGCGGCTGCATTGCTGCTGGTCCGGTGGGTACACGGATAAATGCTACGTGCGGTATCTGACCTGATAAATACTCACTTTGTGCCAACGCCTCATACACCGGAATTGCCTGCCGGCATTCATCGCAATTGGCATGATAAAATAGAACGATCCAATTTCCATGGGCAAGACGCTGGCCTAAGGAGATTCCATGTGCCGCAGCCGGCCCCGGCAGTGAAAGCGTGGCGGATACAATATGCGTAAGTACCGGCAACCGATGGCCAACCCATTTATAGGGTTCAAGGATAACAATTTGTCCGTCATTCGCCGTGGCCAGCCCGTTGGCCGCAGCTATCGGCCTGGGATGTAAAACTGCCGCTGCGATGCCGACGGCCAATCCTATTCCCAGTGCCACCGCGACGGGCCATTTGCGTTTCGACCACCGCGAAGGCGTTCCAAGCGGCTTGGCCAGGAACACCAACGCCAGCACAATGGTAATATCCAAAATCATCGTGAACCAGGGGTTAACATGCACCTGGCCGAAGCAGCCGCAATCGGCTTTTCCGGAGATCGCCTCATAGAACGTATAGCACGAGAATATACCGAAACAGCCAATCGCAACCCGCCGCGCCGCCATTGGGAATGTTCCACTTGCCAACCAGAGGCCGAGAAATATTTCCCACGTGATTAACGCCGGCACAAACCCCGGCAATTGTTGCAATCCCCGAGGTGGGAGCGGCGAACGCACGAATTGGAGGAACGTGAGCGCGACTGCACAAAATAGCATTATCGCAACCCCAAGCATGATAGCACTCGTTATAATGCCCTTGACCGTGGCTTTCATTCGAATAGCTCCCGTAGGGAAAACTACCGTGCCATATCGGAGATGTTGCAGGATACCAGGTTTATCGCCGTTTTTAGGATCGATCACGGTTGGGTTGCCGGTTCCTCGCGACGCGCCCAACTCCATGCGAATGTCCTTCTTTTTATGAGTACCTCGTCTCTCCCACGTATAGAATTAGGTAGGGGTCATACCCCGCTGGCAACTCGCCCTTTGATCTCGATTTTTATCGGTCCATATTTCGCAGTGGATATATATAGCCACGTAATAAATTCGCCGTGTGGAGTTGAGGATGGCACATTGATCATCAAGGTTAATGATCGGTCAGCAACAGCGTGCGATGCTCCGATTCTATTTAGTAGAATATTAGAATTCTTTTCGGGCTTAACTTCGGCTGATTTGGGCAGCGATCGCAATAAATTGCGCCGGCCACGAAAATATATGGACACCGCGACTGTCATACCACGATTTATTCTTCCAATATCAACCCGACAGGGGTAAACAACAAACGGTCCTCTCGGAACTACGTCACCATATAACACCAGCCGCAATGCATCGAACCCGCCACTGCTTGCCTTATAAATGACCGATACCCCCTTACTGAATGGACCATCCAGCCCTGGCAAGCTATGGTAAGTTGCCCTCACTAACGTGTTGCCGCCGGCCCTAATTTCCAGCAAACCACAGCTCACAGTAATGCATGAGCACGTCGGCACCAACTTGACTATCCTTACTGCCATCCGCGAAGAATTGGTAAGGATAAAGTCTGCTGTCTTATCCTGGCCCTCCTGCAACACACCAATATTCGCGACGCGCCGGTTACCATAAAGGGCATGGGCAACAACTTGAGGTGGCTGGGCACTATTGCTCCGTGAGCGAAACCACCAGCTTATGCTGAAACCAGCCATCGTAATAATGAATATGAGAAGAGGCAGCCTTCCAAAGTGCCGTAGGAATTGCCTCACATTTTCGAATCGTCTCTTTTTCATTGTGATGGCTCATCCTTCTGCCGCATCCCATTATCCCATTTCTTCATTAGATTAAATATTTCTTTGTCGGTGAGCCTCATGGGCCGGGATACGATACGGAATGTGTGGCCAGTGCGTTGATCCAGAACAACTGCCCCTTTTGGCCAGACAATCATGAAATCTTTCTCCACCATCGGATGCTTGATAACGGCATATTTGATGTGGCTCAGGCGCACATTTCTGCTCGACCGTCCCCCGCCGCCCAAAGGCAGATCTGTTTCCACGATCCTCCCCGGTAGCCAGATTCCATTAACTTTTCGAAAATGGCCGCAATGAATCCTAACGAACGCCACACCGCCTTTTAGGGCCGTGAATTCGGTGATTTCCAATCTGGGCACCGAGTGAAATGTCCACCGGGAGTCGTAACCACCTCCACTGGTGCTGGAAAGTGTAAATGCACCGCCAGCAAGACTAATCAGATGCATCTTCTTGACCTTCGACAGTTCGATAAGGCGTTCCGATCCCCATCCTTTCAATCCGATAGCCATTGCTAATGTCGAGTTAGGAATAGGCTCACTTGCACTAATTATTCCAAGCGGGCTGCTTTGCCGAAATTCATAATTAAGTAGTTCGCAACGGTCCGGCATATACGATCGTATCCCATGGATAATTCCATAGCCCGATCCTTTTGGCGATGCCAACGCCGCAACGCTTCCCGGACGCATCAAATAATCGTACCAAACGCAGTCATATGAACAGATAAATGTGCAAGCATAGCGTACACGACTATTGCGAACGGGACCCGCTTTGCCGCCAGTTTTTCGCTCGATCATCCGTATTGTTGCAGCGATCTTCGCCCTATCAAACGGAGTGTATTCCACAACCTTGCGATAAACGATATGCAAACCATCCAACCTTGATAGCCTGCTAGCCACCTCCGGCAAAATATCTGAGGCACCCCTTGCACTCAAGGTAGCGGCGCCCCTGACATCCGGTTGCAGAGAACCTCCGATGGCTGCGTGGCACAGGAAAATAAAAAAAAATGCAAAACAAACTCGTTTCGTCAGCATACCTGCACTCCAATCCATACAAGTTCGGCATATGCAAAATGCATTGACCGGTGTTAAGCACCTTGCCCACAATATTCTGAATTCACACCACACGACGGCTCCTGCAAATCGGTCTTGTATAGTAGGTCTCCACTACACCCCGAACCTGCAAATACTTCGATTGTTCCACATGTCATCATCGGGCCATTCTGTGTACATTGTTTTCCAGCATCATAATTCTGCGACGATGAAATGCATGAGTGCCACGGAGCCGGAACAACTTCACTAGAAGTGCCGAGGCTTGGGCTGTTTGCGCATCCAAGGCCACACCCGCCGCTCACACCGCAGCAGATACTAGAGTTACCGCCACCACCCGTATTCTCTACACCCGGCACGGGGTTTCCTCCCGTCAGTTGGGCCATAAGTGTTCCTCCGCCAATGCCGATCGCCAGCCCCGCCGCACAGATGCCGGCGATGGCGGCGAGCCGCACCCTGCGACTTCCCCAATTGAATCGATCATACATTTTACCGAACATAACCATTCTCCTTAAAAAACACCAATTTTTGCCATTTCCGGAACTCCCGGAACCGGCTGAAATTTCATTCCTGCGCTGCTTGCACGTCTTTTCCATCTTTTACAAATTTCCGTATCACCGCAAACTCAATACCGCGATAGGAATCGCTCCACCGATCCCATCGAAGAGCCTTTTCAATATGCCGCGAAGTCATGATCCCCTGCCGAGCCTCCAGGGCCTCCCAGGCGCGGAACAGCCCCAAGCGATAATCAATTCGTGCCACGGCTGCCATTACAGCCTTTTTCGCCTTGAACATCCTTTGGCCATATCTTGCGGTATACCATCGGAGCAGTGATGTGTACGCCACCCGCTCCGTTTGCGCCCATACCTCGGGATTTTCATGCAGCATAAACTCTTCATCACGCAGCAGTCGCTGGACGAGATAGCCTACGGGAACGGCCGCACCGGCACGCTGGAGCGTGCCGGCAATTCCCGGCCATCGGCGACGCAACACCAAGCGGGCGGTCGCTTGGGTTTTCAAACGCTTTTGCCAAGCCTTCATACCATAATAATAGGGTGCCGGATGCTGGGCCAAGGGATCCAAAAACGCCCCGTTGAAAATGGTGCAAGATGAGTAGTTGCGGGCCACATGGATGGCCACTTTCATTGGGCCGTGAACCCAATAGCGTTTCCACACCCCGCCCCAGAAGTTCACCACCCGTTTGGTGCCCACGCCGCGCGCACGGGCCAGCGGAACCACATTGAACCGGCCACTTCTGATGAACGGATAAGACTCCGGCAACGTAATTACGGAAAGCCGGTAATCGCGATCCCGTGGTGGACTCGCATGGCCATCTTTGTTGAAGAAGTACAACGATAGGATGAAATCACCAGCCGGCACGTGCAGCATCACATAAAGGCCGGGCCCTTGCCAGGCGGTTGGGTAGGTTTCCGAGTGGTCGTCGATCTCCGATTCCCGCCGATCTACACTCCGTGTGGTCAGATGCTTAACCACTCGGCTGTCGAGGTACACCGCAGGCAGTTCCAGAACCCGCCTTTCCGTGGTGGCCAGCCATTGCACCCAATAGCGGACCGAGTCTCCCAGCCGATGGTGCGGCCCAATCAAATCAACGTGGTCGAGGTACTGCGGCCCGGCCCCCCATACATAATCTTCGGGTGAGCAGCACGCAAACAGGCACGCCCAATATCTTCCATATCTTCCCAGCCAACTGCCTTGTGTCCGCCAATCGGCGGCAATTGGAATTACCGAGGGGATGGAACCTGGCGATGGCAGCGGTGTAGATTCCAATTGCTTGCACAGTGCGGCCAATTGGATGTTGCTCGGTGCCGCCGCCGCCTGCGGCAACGCAGGTATTACTCTCTGGGAAAATTTCCGCTTTGTAATTCCGGTCGTATTTGGTTCAGAAGCTGGAATCGTTTTATCAAATACCCATGCCCCACTGCCATATCGACCAATCAGCATGATCTGTCGCGGACGAAATGCAGCTTGGCGGGTGGGGACACCCGCGCCCCCATTTACACTGCCCTGGCGGCCGAGGTCGCCGGTGCCCCCATTATGCACGGACGCAACTTGCACATTCACCGGACATAAGCAGGAAATATATTCATCGGTTCCTGCGGAGATCATCTGTCCATTGTAATAGCTCGGTGCGATGGCGTAAGCCTCACTGCGATAACTCTGACTGCTTCTCGGATTAAGAACCTGATAGCCATTGCGCCAAGTTCCAACCCAGATATTACCGATCCCGTCTTGGGCTACCGTTGTGACATGATCCCCCGGCAACAGCC
>JAKBAC010000054.1 GCA_021809365.1 Planctomycetota bacterium
ATTTCCATTTGTCGGATCATTGTGAATCCTCCTTGATTCGTTACCGCATCCTTGGCCTTGGCCGCCACAACGGCGACCTTCCACTTCTAATCCTAACCCAAAACCGCCAACAATAGGAGTTACACCCTGCGGCAACAGCCGTCGCCGCCGCCCCTTGAAAGTAGAAAATAGAAAGTAGACCGCAGGAGCTGCCTCATCTTGCGACAGCAACTCTTGAATTCCAGCCTTATGTGCTCTACTGTTCAACTCTCTACTCTCTCCTGCTCTGCGGCGGCGGCCGCCGCCGCCGCCGCGTTGCAGAAGCGGTCACAGGCCCGCACACGCCCTGGCATACTTGGCATAGTTCCCAGCGCGGCTTCACCGGAACCATGACTCTTACCACGACCACGGCACCGCATTATCATGCCGGTGCTCTCCGGGCGAGATCGGTGCGATTGTCGGCTGATGCCAGCGCGGAGAGTTTTCCGGTGATTCTGGCTACCGGCACACTTTTTATTTCGGCCACCCATTGGACCGTATCGTAATTCGATGCAACGGCGGCATTGAATTTGACGGCGGCGACGGATGTGGTGCGTCCGACAAATAGGACATATTCCAGGCGACGATGCGTGAGTTGATGTGTCACCGTGGCCGGGTGGCGTTTGAGTTTCAGGCGTAAGCCCGTCAGCGCAAAAAAATGCCTGCTGACAATCGCGGCGGTGGGACTGGAGATTTCAAAGGTGGGGAATTCCCAGAGATGTTCCCATAAGCCGCCGGCTTTTCGCCGCCCCAGCAGTTGGCCGCGCGGTGAGTTGAGAATGATGGCGGCCAATCGCATGCGCGCTGGGACCGCTTTTCTTTTTTTTACCGGCAACATTTCCTGACGATTTGTGCGCCGGGCGGCGCAAGTTTGTTCAAGCGGGCACGTTTCACAGCGCGGATTCCTGGGTGTGCAAATGGTGGCACCGAGTTCCATCAAGGCCTGATTGAAATTGCCGGGCTGGTGCCGCGGCACCAGATTTTCCGCAATTTTCCAGAGACGGTTTTTGGTGGACTGCCGGGCGATGTCATCATCAATCGCAAAAAGGCGGGTTACGACGCGCATGACATTGCCATCCAATACCGGCACGCGCTGCCCAAAGGCAATGCTGGCAATGGCACCGGCGGTATAGCGGCCAATGCCGGGGAGTTCCAGAATATCATCATATATTGATGGAAACATGCAATGATATGTTGATGTGATAATACATGCGGCCTTATGGAGACTTTTGGCCCGGCGGTAGTAGCCAAGACCGGCCCAGAACTTCAAGACCTCTTCCAGCGGCGCGGCGGCCAGCGAACCTACATCCGGAAAGCGTTGTAAAAAGCGGCGATAATAAGGTTCAACGGTGGCGACTTGCGTTTGCTGCAGCATGACTTCCGAAAGCCAAATCGCGTAGGGATCGCTGGTATTACGCCAGGGCATGGGACGTTTGTGGCGTTGAAACCACGCGAGCACGCGCACACGAATGCTATTTTGCAGAGCGGATGAAATAGCGGCTGAACGAGATGGCTTCATGGCTGGCATTGTAGCCATGATACGTCATTGGGCAATTCGGAATGTCAAAAATAAAGTTATCCACCACCCCGAAATACGCCACCACTACCGGTGGTAGAAAAAAAATTACAATACACAAGTCTTGTGGATACAATGGGTTAGCGTTGTGGAGAACCTGTCACGCAAGATTTAGTGATAAAATTAGTTGACACCACAAGATATAGTGTTAAAGTAGTTTATGTGAATCTTATTAAGCTCTTAATAATTGCCTGATGGCGATTATGCGGAGTTTAGTAAGGTCGACAGTTTTGGTTGAAATGATTCAGGGGCTGGTTCCTTTCTCTTGAGTTTCAACCAAGGTTGTGATATGCTAACAAAAGCCGAACATCGTGGCGGCTCATTGCAGGCAGGCAAAGCATCATGGCGATTCTCGCTGACTCTCAGATTGAAGCATCCATCTCCATACAGCCTTTTGAAAAGGCGGTTAAACGCCCCGGAGCGATCAGCTACGGCGTATCGAGTTACGGATATGATGTGCGGGTAGGCCCGAAGTTTAAAATTTTCACCAACGTCAACTCTGAAGTGGTGGATCCGAAGCATTTTTCGCCGCGCAGTTTTGTCGATGTGGATGCCGGCCCGGCCGGATTCGTGTTGATCCCGCCCAACAGCTTTGCGCTGTGTGAAACGGTGGAATATTTTGAAATCCCGCGCGACATCCTGGCGATATGTGTCGGCAAAAGCACCTACGCTCGCTGCGGCATTATTGTCAATGTCACGCCGCTGGAGCCGCAGTGGAAGGGGCGTATCACCATCGAAATTTCCAATACCACGCCCCTGCCGGCAAAAATATATGCCAATGAAGGAATAGCGCAGATAATTTTTCTCCGTGGTGAGAAAGTATGCAATATCAGCTACGCGGACAAGCACGGAAAATATCAGGATCAGCCCGGGCTGACATTGCCGAAGGTCGATTAGTTGTTAATTGCGATTGATCCGCGGGATCAATCGCCAATGATATCACCGGTGACGGATGCCGGGGAATCAGGAAGTAGCCGGCGACGCCGCACAGGATGGGACGTCGCCGGCAAATTTAAGGCACGGAAGCAGGAGTAAAAACATGAAAATCAATCGTCGATTCACCAAAGCCGGCGTGGATATTTACTCCACGATCGAGTTCAGCAAACGCACCAGCAAGATTTCCAACGTGGACGGCTCGGTGGTTTTTGAAATGAAGGACGCTGAAATTCCGGCGGAATGGTCCCAATTGGCCACGGATATTATGGTCAGCAAATATTTCCGCAAGGCCGGAATTCCGCAAACCGATGCCCAAGGCAAGCCGATATTGGACGCCAATGGCAAACCCAAGTCTGGCCCGGAAACATCGGTCAAGCAGGTGGTGCATCGCCTGGCCGGCTGCTGGACCCAATGGGGGCAGGAATATGGTTACTTTGACTCGAAGGCCGATGGTCAAGCATTTTATGATGAACTGGCCCACATGCTCCTGACGCAAAAGGCCGCACCCAATTCTCCGCAATGGTTTAACACCGGCCTGCATTATGCCTACGGACTTACCGGCCCATCGCAGGGGCATTGGTATGTCAATCCCAAAACACATCAGTTGGAACAGGCCACCGACGCCTACACCCATCCACAACCGCACGCCTGCTTTATTCAGAGCGTTGATGATGATCTGGTCAATGACGGCGGCATCATGGACCTATGGATCCGCGAGGCGCGGTTGTTCAAATATGGTTCCGGAACCGGCAGTAATTTCTCCAGGCTGCGCGGTGAAAACGAATCCCTTTCCGGCGGTGGAAAATCCTCCGGCCTTATGAGCTTCCTGCGCATCGGTGATCGGGCGGCGGGTGCCATCAAATCCGGCGGCACCACGCGGCGGGCGGCGAAAATGGTATGCCTGAATCTGGATCATCCGGATATTGAAGAATTTGTAAACTGGAAAGTCCGCGAAGAAATCAAAGTCGCCGCGATGGTGGAAGGACTTAAACACCTCCCCAAAGAGCAGCAGGATCTGGCAAAGAATCTCAAACTCAAATTGGACTATGATTTCAACGGCGAGGCTTATGCCACGGTTTCCGGGCAGAATTCCAATAATTCCGTGCGCGTCTCCAATAAATTTATCGATGCCGTGGAAAAGGATGGCGATTGGCAACTGATCCGCCGGACCGATGGTAAAGTTCATAAAACCATCAAAGCCCGCAAGCTCTGGGAAGAGGTGGCTCTTGCCGCGTGGCGGTGCGCCGACCCCGGCGTGCAATATGATGACACTATCAACGAGTGGCATACGTGCCCGCAAAGTGGCCGCATCAACGCCAGCAACCCGTGCAGCGAATATATGTTCCTGGACAATACGGCTTGCAATCTGGCCTCCATTAATCTCATGAAGTTTTTTGATGCCGCCTCCGGAAAATTTGACATTGAAGGATTCCAGCACGCCTGCCGACTCTGGACCATTGTGCTGGAAATTTCCGTGCTCATGGCGGCTTATCCGAGCCGGGAAATCGCCCGCCTGAGCTATGAATATCGCACACTGGGACTCGGTTATGCCAACATCGGCACCATGCTGATGGTGGCCGGAATCGCTTATGACAGCCCTCAGGCCAGAGCCATCTGCGGGGCCATCACCGCCCTGATGACGGCGGAATCTTATGCCGCTTCCGCTCAAATGGCCGGTGAGCACGGTGCGTTCGCGGGCTTTGATTCCAACCGTGCCGATATGCTGCGGGTGATGCGCAATCATCGCGCGGCGGCTTATGCCACCGGCAAATATGATGGACTTTCCGTTAAACCCGTGGAAATTGACGCATCCCAGTTCGGCACGCATCCGACGCTTGATCCCAACTTGCTTCGAGCCGCGCGCGAGGCGTGGGATCGGGCGGTTACTCTGGGTGAAAAACATGGTTACCGCAATGCGCAAACCACCGTCATTGCCCCCACCGGCACCATCGGCCTGCTGATGGATTGCGACACCACCGGCGTGGAGCCGGATTTTGCGCTCGTTAAATTCAAGAAACTTGCCGGCGGCGGATACTTCAAAATCGCCAATCAATCCATTGAGCCGGCATTGCGCAACCTGGGCTATTCCCGGGATCAGATCAAAGACATGTTGACCCATGTGTTGGGCACGTTGAGCCTGCAAGGCTCACCCCATATTAACTATGACTCCCTAAAGGCGAAGGGCTTCACGGATGATGAACTGGCAAAAATAGAAGCATGCTTGCCTTCTGTTTTCGAGCTGGCCTTCGCCTTTTCTTCCTGGACTATCGGCGAGGCGACACTAAGCCGCCTCGGTTTTTCAACACATCAATGGCAGCAGCCGAATTTTAATCTGCTGCGATCCTTGGGCTTTACCACGCGACAGATTCGTGAAGCCAGTGATGTGATCTGCGGTTCGCAGACCATTGAGGGTGCCCCGCATATCCGCCCCGAACATCTGTCGGTGTTTGATTGCGCCAATCGCTGTGGACGCAGTGGGAAACGCTGCATTCATCATCTGGGGCACATCCGTATGATGGCGGCGGCTCAGCCGTTTATCAGCGGTGCGATCAGTAAAACCATCAACCTGCCCAATGAGGTCGGTATTGGCGATATTGAAGAAGCCTATCGTGAAAGCTGGCAGCTTAGCCTCAAGGCGGTGGCGTTGTACCGCGATGGTTCCAAGCTAAGTCAGCCGTTGAATTCAACCTCCGACGATGATGCATCCGACGATTCGGATATTGATGCCCTGAAGGTTGAAGCCGCCGCCGCCTGCACCACATGTGGCGACCCCAGCCCGGCCTTATTGGGCAACGGGACCGTTCCCGCCGGCGGACTAGCCACCGGTGCTGTTGCGGCCCCCAAAGTGGTTGAACGCATCGTGGAAAAAGTGGTGCATCGTCCGTTGCGCCGCCGCCTGCCGGACACGCGCAACAGCATTACCCATAAGTTCGATATTGCCGGCCACGAAGGCTATTTGACCTGCGGACTTTTTGATGATGGCAGCCCGGGTGAAGTATTCATCACCATGGCCAAACAGGGCAGCACGGTCGGTGGATTGATGGATACCATCGCCACACTGGTGTCATTGAACCTGCAATATGGCGTCCCGCTGGAGGCTATTGTCCGCAAGTTTGAGCACATGCGGTTTGAACCGGCGGGCATGACCACCAATTCGGATATTCCCATTGCCAAAAGTCCGATCGATTATCTGGTGCGGTGGCTGGGCATGCAGTTTATTGCGGGCTATCGTGATCTTAATTCGCCGCGCCGGCATCAGGCTTCGGTCGAACACACTCTGGAGCATGAAGTTCCGGCATTGGCTCCAGAGATTCCGGCTCCGGCCCCCGCGCCCGCCGTGGCCAAATCAAATGGCAACGGAAACGGAAATGGCAACGGCAATGGCCACCATAACCGTTTCGCCGATGGCCCCGCCGATCTGGCCGCGCCCGGCGTTGTACAGTCCGTAACGCCCGTGGCCACAGGCCGGGTGACATCCGCAAAAACCGCGGCGGGTAGTGCGCTATCTCAGCAGATGGCCACGCTGATGGGCGATGCCCCGGTGTGCAAGTGCGGCAGCATTACCGTGCGTAACGGAAGCTGCTACAAATGCCTGAACTGCGGTGAATCACTGGGCTGTTCATAACATTCACAGAATGATCGGGTGTGGCCATGGGTGAAAACAGAAAAGATGCCAATTGGAAGTTTTGGCGCATTGAAGATAAGAAAATTTTCATCCATCGGCCAGTCATCAGTTTCTGGTTGAAGTTCCGCGTTGGCATGTCGGTGCTGGTGGCCATGGTCACCGCCGCATTTGCCATGCTGCTGATCTTCCGGCCACTCTGGTTCCATTTGCACAACCCGCATACCGCATACATCATCGGCCCCATTATGCTGCTGGCCGGGGTGATTCAGATGTTTTTAATGCTCAATAGTTCGCTGGGATGTATGGCGGTGGTGCAGAACGACTGCATTAACGTGCGCGGGCGGCGATATTTCTGGAATAAAATCCGGGATATTTCCGTGGACGCAAGTTCCTTTGGCCCCAAAGGCCAGCCGGCGCTGAAACTCCATATCGCCAAACGCAAAGGGGAAAAACTGGTCACCATCATCCCCGAAGGTATGGCCGGTGAGCAGGAACTGGATCAACTGGCCCGCCACATCAAAAAACTCATCAAACAACTGGCCGATAAACGCGCCGGCAAGCCGCCCACCAACGCAAACGCTTGATCGGTGGCGGGTGCGTGCTGGAATGGATCGGCATTCAATGCCATCAACGCATATAACGACAGCGTAGACTGCAAGGAGGATCGCCATGGTCGGCATCACCGTTCGTAATCTCGATTCCGGACTTAAAAGCCGCTTACCCATGCGCGCGGCACGGGCACTGTTTACCGCTTCCGCGGCTCCTGGATCTCTGCCAGGATGATGCGATCATGTTGCTGGCGAAGTTTTTGCATTTCACCCTCCAAGGTGAAATGCCGCATACCACCAATTGCCCAATCGCGCCAGCGATGTTCCTGCGAATATTTGCCGCAGAGCGGTAAACAGGTACTCCAGCAACCCACTATATCCACCGCCATTTCATTAACTACTCACCCCTTCTCTTCACATCTCGGATTCGATACTTCCTGCCCCATTCTCTATAGGGTGCATTACGCAGCTTACTACCAATTGATTACAGACCGCGGCAAGCCTGGTAAGCAGATTGCTTGGAAGAGAGTAACTGCAGACGGGGTATGCCGCTGACCATCGAATTCTTACCTCCACGTAGTATTTTGAATCTTTAAGAAATCCCTCAATAACCTTGCGATTAGGCCCGAGGATACCCAAAATATAATCCACATGGGCGGCGACATCCCCAGATAATACAGCCGGGTTGCTGCGCAGTTGCCATATGCCCCAGGGATGCCGATGCTTGCCCGAACGTGAATCGAACTCGTCCCCCTTCATAAATGCATGTGACGGTTCAATCCCCATTTGCTTAGTTATTTCCGCTGGGACAAGGGCTTCAGACCGCAGACTAAAATTAACAGAAATGGTAGCGAAGGGTTCGTTCTCGATATCTAAGTCTTTTACTTCCATGGCTTACCTTATCTATCGTTCTTCAAGTTTTGATACGGCTAGTAAACGTAATCATAGATGTTACCGATTGTTTGTCCCGTGTTGGGGTCGTAGTAAACGGTTAATCTAGGGACAGCCGCCTGTTGCTTGACACCCGGACCGGACGGTCGGACATTGTTCCTCATGCCTCGAACCGCTCGCATTGTCATCCCCGATGCACCCCATCACGTTACCCAGCGTGGAAATGGCCGTCAAGCAAGCGGTTTTTTCGTCAATGATGATCGCCGTGCCTACCTCGGCATATTGGCCGAGGAAACCGTCGCCGCGAATGTAACGGCGGGAAACGTTGGCCAGGCGATGCCACAGAGCTTTCCAAATGATTTAATCAGTGTCACCGGATTCGAGCCGTCCCCGGAGGCGTGGCAGGCCCTCTTCCGGCAAGCCGACGATCCAAGGGCTATCAGCACCCTTCACCGGGCCACGCAAACCGGCCAACCGCTGGCGGGCGACAGCGCCATGAGCAAATTCGAGAAACGTGTGGGGCGACGCCTGCGGGCGCTGCCGCCGAGCGAACGTCAGCCAATGTCAATTCCAGCCAAACCAACATTTCACCGCCCACCATCAGCCTTTGCCGGCCGCGTGCCCGCCGGAGCCGTGGTGGATTTACGTTCTGGTGGCGGCCAGGGATCCGGGCAGGGCCCAGGCTTCCACCTGCCAGCATCCAGCATTGCGAGTTGCTGCGGCTCGTAATACCCGAGAGCAGGCCTGATCCAGGCGACCCAGAGGGACTGCCCACCAAGCGCGGGTATTCCCGGTGCATCCGGACGAAGCTTTCGGGTTTTAAGGTACATTAACCCGCGGTAGCAGAACGCGCGGATCCACTTCCGCGACGTGAACCCCAGGTTCCCCGTGTAAAGCCCCGGGTGTCCCTTGCTATGCTGCTGCCATATCTCGAACGCCCGCAGATACTCCACGTACGGATTTGCCGGATCCGCCCGGTAGGCGCGCAGAAGGAATTGTCCGCTCTTCGCGTTCCAGGTACCCTGCAATGCGAGCCGGACCCAGCCATTCGCGTATTTCGGGCAAATCCTGACGACGAGGCGGAGGAGGGCCGCCTCCTTCCGTGACATCCAAGTGCTGTTCCCGCTCCCGTAGGGAGTGATACTGCCCAAGTACACGGCGTAGCGGGAGAGAGCGCGAGCCCTCCAGATGGCCGGGATATCGTTGCCATCGTGATTGAGAATCTTGAGGACACGCGCGTAGGGATTCGGCCACCCCGGCTGGGGGAACCCGATTTCCGGAAGGGCGGCCGCCCGCAACGCTCGCTTCAGCCGCGACAGATCCCTCCCCATGGTGTTTTCTCCAAGCGGCAGGGAACACAACACCACCAAGGCAGTCGTTAGAACTGCGACGACAAGCGTTGCCCTGTAAATGCTGCGGCCGGGGTTGAGTGATGTTATACGCATTGTCTTCATTGTCGGTAATCTACGGACAGGTGCCTGTTGTTTAGCACCCGAACCGGATGGTGGGACATTGTCTTTCATGCCTCGAACCGCTCGCATTGTCATTCCCGATGTACCCAACCACGTTACCCAGCGTGGAAATAGCCGTCAAGCGGTTTTTTTCGTCATGTCAAGCCAACGCCAGTTGATTGAAGCGTTCGGGTATGAGAAGATGGTCAGAGCCTGTGCGAATATCGGATAAAGCGAGCGCGAACGAAGCGATCCATGGCCGCCTGTGAAATAACAGTGCATTCAACAGCACTATTATTGCAGGAGGCCTGCTTTCGCACCAACTGTCATAAGCTGTTTATTTATATATGTCTGCGGCTTAACTTAGTGGCATTAAGTCTCGTCTCCGTTTTATTTCTCAGGGGCATAAATGCTCGAAAGCTGTGAGCGTAAGCTATTTGACCGGAACTTATTTCCCCGCCATACTGGTTAGCGTTTGACAGGGGGAATCGGAACAGAAGGTCCCGTACGCCTTATCCGGCAAGTTGAAAATGAAACGGGAGTAATAAAATGCCGCAAACCGCGCCACCTGCTCCGCCACAAACGCCACAGGAACGGCCTGTGACGGAACTGCAGCAGGCGAAAACCGAGGCCGCCCTCATGGCCGGGAGCTGTGGACGGACGAGGTTGTGAGAGAATTAGGATTGGAACATTTCCAGGCGAGCCGGGGAAGGGCGAGCAAAGAGGAGCTGACATGGAAATTGGAAATAGTAATTAAGCCACGTACGCGTTCCACTTTCCCAGTCGAAGGAGTGATGTTTATGAATAGCACCCTGCAGATACGCTTAGCGGTTGCGACGGCAATACTGTTTGCCGTCTACGGAGTTTGTGTGACTTGGCAAGTGTGGGCAATACAAATGCAGGCACACCGTGCCGATTTGGTGTTAGCTAAGGCATTGCGGTATGAGACTGCACCGTCGGCAAATTACTTCAAAACTCTGCAATGGCTCAAGCGAGCCGCCGCGCTTGGTGATGGTGCCGCCATGTACAATATTGGCGTGTTGTATGAAAGAGGGCAAGGCGTACCACACGACTATGTTAGAGCCAGAAGTTGGTATAGTCGGGCTGCTGCTTATGGGGATGTGGATGCGATGTTTAACATCGGCGTCCTCTACGCTTATGGCCAAGGTGCACCGCGGGACTACATAAGAGCCAAGAATTGGTATAATTCGGCTGCCGTACCTTGGGGCGATCTGTTCAGTGTCGGAATGCTCAACGAAAAAGGATCTGGCGTACCACAGGACTACGATTATAGCGATGCCATGGATTGGTGGCGTAAGGCCGCCGCAGCCGGATCCGCGAGAGCTATGTACAATATCGGAGTGCTCTACAATATTTATGGCAACGGTCCAACTGGCGAGTCTCATGATCATTATGAATACGCCAAGGCGATGGTATGGTTTCAGAAGGCCGCCGCACTTGGTAATAGTTCCGCCATGGATGCCATTGGCGTAGCTTACGCGAACGCTCAAGGTGTGCCGCCGGATTATGTAAAAGCGATGGGTTGGTATCGCAAGTCCGCGGCGCTTGGCAACACGGATGCGATGTACAACATCGGCGTGCTTTATGGTAACGGTCAAGGCGTGCCGCGGGATAATGCCAAGTGTCTGAGGTGGTATCGCAAGGCGGCCGCGCTGGGTGACGTGCAGGCGATATTCAGCATCGGTGCCATGTGCGACAACGGTGACGGCGTACCGCAAGATTACGCCAAGGCCATGGAGTGGTGGCGTAGAGCCGCAACTGCCGGATCGGCGAGGGCCATGTATTATGTTGGCATGCTCTATGGGAACGGCCAAGGCGCACCACGAAATTACGCAGAGGCGATGAAGTGGTATCGCAAGGCGGCCGTGCGTACCAATGACGAGGCAATTCTGAACATTGGCTGGCTCTATGACCACGGCTGCGGCGTGCCACAGGACTATACCAAGGCGATGGCGTGGTGGCGGAAGAGCGCGGCGACGGCGGGGGATGGGATAGCGATGTGCGGTATCGGCACGCTTTACGCCAATGGTCGGGGCGTACCGCAAGATTACGCCAAGGCCATGGAGTGGTACCGGAAGGGCGCGGCGGCGGGCGACGGGGATGCGATGTTACGCATCGGCGCGCTTTACGCCAATGGTCGGGGCGTACCGCAAGATTACGCCATGGCCATGAAGTGGTACCGGAAGGGCGCGGCGGCGGGCGACGGGAACGCGATGTTACGCACCGGCTCGCTCTACGCCAAAGGTCGAGGCGTACCGCAAGATTATGCCAAGGCGAGGGAGTGGTATCAGAAGGCCGAGCACTCCGGTGATCCATATGCCGCTGCGGCAGCGGAAAAGGACGCCAAAAACCTGCCAGCGGGGAATTAACTGGCTTTCATGGCGGTCGGTGAGTGATTAAAAACTGAATGAGAGCTTCTTTTAGGAGGAAAAGCGAGACGAGGGCGTGACGAGTATTGGCAGACGGTGGCATTCAGCGCAGGCTAATTAGATGGCTCGAAAATCAAGCTGTAGTCTTGGCGGGTATTTATACCACATGTTGAATCGATCGGTGGGGCGCGTGGCCTTATTCCGCCGGGATAAAGACTATGCCGCTTCCAACTCGATGCTTCCGCATTGAGCTAATTGAACCATTATGCGGAATATCTGGCGAGCAAAGTGGAGCTGAAATGGAAATTGGAAATAGTAAATAAGTCAAGAACTCATTTCACTTTCCCGGGTAGCCGCTTGTTGCGGTTCACCACGTATATATCGAACTGGGTTGCTGGCCCCCTGCTTCTGATGTTCACTGGGAATGCGCTTCCCGAGGTATAAGCTCTTTATATTCTCCGGGGCTTCTTCCCCTTCAAAACCGAAACGCCCCGGTGCCGGGTTTTCGTCGGGAAAGTTGGTCGTGTTTGCTTCCAACCATTGTGTTACGCTGAACACTCCGATGATCAGCCCCTTATGTGTAGCGAGCACGTAATCTACATTTGTGGCGTTCGCCTCGTTGATTTTCCAAGCGTAGCGGGCGGCCTTATATACCGGTTGTTGTTTATCATACCGAGCCAAATTTACCAGCAGTACGTTGTGTCGAAATTCCGCGCATTCCGTTTCATATAGGCGCTTGATTTCCGTGGCGTGCATCACGCCGCGGTAACCACTTCCGTTTCCACCCAGGATATTTGAAATCCCTGGGTAGGCGTCGATTAGCGCGGCCTCGACTTCAAATGCCGTTGCCTCATCCATCCCGTGGCGGTGAATGACGTGGACAACCTCTAAGCCGGCGTTGCGTATTTCGCGAATCCGTCCCATTTTATGATCAAGGTCGTCTGCATCGCCATCGAGCTTTCCAGACTCCGCTTGCACATGCGAAAACACGCGATTACGCTTCCCTTTGCCAACATAGAAGGTTTCCCCGTTACGCGGGTCGATGAGCCGGTAAACGTAATACTTAAGGTTATCAGCTACCTTTGGCGAAAATGATTCAGAGCTAGCCATATAGCCTCCTAAACTTTAACTGTGATCAGGCGAAAAACAACGCCAGAAATTATATCATTCCAGACGCAACGTGTACCAACAAAGCGCCACTTTCGCCAATCCACGGGCGTGGCAATTAATCCGAACCAGGGTTCTGGGGTGCGAGTTTTCTGGATGAACCCTTCTCTTAGCGCCGGCATTTATGCCGTTGACTTCGCTGTTCGCCCGGAAATATGGCCACGCCCTTATCGCCTAATTGTTGAGTATGTGCGAGAGCACATCCGCGGAGCTATAGGTGGTTTTGCCCGGTGACACGTAACGCCGCAATTCCGCGACATCATCACCGGCGGTGACTATCGGAAATTCCGCTGCGCCCCGCGAATCAATTTGCCCCAGGCCGATCGTTGCGAACAGAGCATTGCAGAGACATTTGCGCCCAAGGGTTTCCTCCGCCGCTCCACCCTTGGCAACATAATCATCCACCGGTTCAGCGGCACAGCGATAACCCACCGTTCCGTCGCTTCGCCGATACAACTTGCGGAGATAGCCCAAGTCGCATTTTCTATGGCGCTGCGAATAAATGGCCGGATTGGACACGGATTGCTCCAAGTCCAATACCTTAAAAGGAAAGCCCGTGGGGGACGCCTGCGGATCCGTAAATACCCTGACCTGGCGCGCACGGGCCAGTTCGATGACTTCCTTCTTGATTTCATCACGGATTCCGGATTCACGGCAAAAAGCAAAGGCTGTGCCCACCTGAATGCCCGCCGCCCCCTTTTCCAGTGCCCATTGAAGTTGCTCATGCGTCCCAAATCCACCGGCCAGATAAAAAGGCAATCCGATGGCGGCGATTTTTTCCAGATCCGCTTCATCCCGCACGCCATACACCGGTTCACCGCCGGCGGTCAATTGCAGCGGCCCGCGGGGCGGAGCATTATGACCACCGGCAATGGGGGTTTCGACAATAAAGCCGTCCACTTTCCCATTTGATTTACGCGCCAGCGTCATGGCCAGCGTGGCGGAAGAAACAATCGCCAGAAAGCGCGGGCGCTGGAGCGTCCGATGTTCCGTGCCGGGTGCCTGGCCATCCCGTGCGATAAATGAAGCGGGATCAAAATGACTGGAAAATAATTCACCGGCACCGGCCCCTTCCACATCAAGTCGGAGATCCACCGGTTCGCCGCGAGCCAGGGCGTCCAGCGCGCCGGGAATGAAGCGCGGAATGCCGGCACCCATGAGCACATAATCCACATTGGCCAGCATGGCTCCAAATAAGGAGGCCAGGGTCGGTGTTTGCACTTTCTCAAGAAGATTGATCCCCACCAGGCCGCCATGTCCTTCTTTGGCTAGGAACACTTCGGTAAATGCCGCTACAACGGTCAGCTCTTCGAGCGCCGGGCTGAAATCCATCATCGGCATGGGACTTGATTTGAAGGGGGTTTGCGCCTTGCCGCCATCGGCAATAAAATACCGATCCCAGACCCGTCGGGCGATATTGCGGAATGGAAATGCGTCCACCGCGCGGCGAAGGTGTCCATCGGGATCACCGCACTGCAACCGTCGGGCCAGTACCGCGGCAATGCCCGTGCCGGAAACCACCCCCAACTGCCCGCGCTGCGCCACGGACTTGGCCAGCGTCCAGTTGGAAACGCCTACACCCATTCCCCCTTGTATGACCTTAAACGTGTGTTGCATTGAAGTGGAGGCTCCGTGATTTATTGTTTAACCCGGGTCCGCGAGCAGACCGGATTATAACTGTTGCATTGCGGTTGATCACAACAGCTATCCATGGCAATGCCCCCAGCGTGTTAACCAGCGCCGCCATCAAACGATTTGATGACGCGACGACATGTCATTGTACCGCGCGATTACGAAGAATGATAATCGGAAAGAGGATATGATGCTCTTTATATCATATTCCATCGCTATTAAGAATTTCCCGGATTGCGGAAGCCACCCCCGCTTCGCTTTGCGATCTGGTGATTCGTTTGGCCGCGCGTTGAATGTCGGCGGCGGCATTGCCCATGGCAAAACTCAACGTCGCGTTGCGCAGCATCGGCAAATCGTTAACATCATCGCCGATGGGAATCGCATCGGCCGGGTCCATGTTCAGCATTCCGCAGAGTTGCTCAATGCCGGTCCATTTGTCGACGTTGGGCGCGAACACCTCAATGACATGACTTTCAAAAGCCGGTGCCCGCAAGGCTAAAAAATGAATGCTGTCGCCAAACTGCGCCCGCAGTTGCCCGGTAATTTCATCGCTGTGCGGCAAATCCACCACGATCCCCAGCCGCAGCACGCTGGACATGGTGGCGGTATCTCCACGAACCATGGGGCGGGCGTGCATTTTATTGCGGAGGAACCATTCTTCCGAGGCCGCGTGAATCGGGCCGCTGGTCATGACATAGTGCGGCCCCGCCGAATCGGTTGAATCAACCAGCATTAACACCGCATGGCCCAGAGACTCGAAAAAATCCAGCAGGCGCTGCACAACCGGCGGTTCCATTGTGCGGCGGGCCAGGGTTCGGCCATCACTGAGATTGCAAATCGTCGCTCCGGTAACAAACACCCCCGGCCCGGTCAGATTCAGCGGTTGGATAATGTCGATGGCCTCGCGTACGCTGCGCCCCGTGCAGATGCTGACGATAAAACCCGCCGAGCGCGCGTCCGCCAGCGCGGCGGCGTCGGAGGGATTGATCTGATGATCCCGACCAACCAGCGTGCCATCAATATCACACACAATCAGCCGGGGGCGGCGATGGCCGGCCTTGGTGGATGGGTGGAGCAGACGATGAGGTTCCTCTACTTTCATGGATTCAAGTGTAGATGAAAGGCGGGTGGGTAGTCAAAACAAAAAGTTATTGCAGCGGGCGCTGCAATAAATCCGAACCAGAGGTACGGGGTTCGAGTTTCCTGGACGAACCGTTCTCTAAGGCATCGCGAAAAAATAACCTGAGCATTCTGGCTGGTACTTTTGGCCGCCGGCGGCGTTGCCCGCTCGTTACAGAATCCATGCGGATATGCGCCTCGCGAGCGCCTTGCCGGCGGCCAAAATTCCTGCGCCATAATTGCTCACGTTATTTCTTCGCGATGCCTAAGCGCCGGCATTTATGCCGTTGACGTCGCTGTTCGCCCGGGAAAATTGCCACGCCCTATTGAAGCTGCCATTTACGCCGCAGCAGCCATTCCACCGTGATGGTTGTTATGAACAATAGAAAAAACAGTTTGCTGTTATAAAGCGGGAACTCCGTTCGCTGGACCTGATTTTCCGTCGGTACCGAGGCCTGTAGTCGCCGGGCCAGGGCGCTGATGCCGCTTAATTCGCTGTAAGAACCGTGCGTCAGCGCGGCAATGCGCTGCAGCACCGCGGGTTCGGCGGCCAGTTTGTCCATCTCACCTACCGGAGCCATGACGGAAAAGTCGGTGTGGTCCGTTCCCAGTGATTTTCCGTGCAGGGTCGCGCTGAAGACCAGATGATAATTTCCCGCCGCTGGAGGTAGATAATTTCCAGTATACATACCCATACTGCTGGATTGCGGGTGCATCGCAATTACGCGCGATTTTCCGCCGGGCGCGGTGATGGCCGCAGAAACTTTGGCATAGCGCGTCAATTGCCCGCTTGCATCGGTGACCTCCACCCGCAGGTGCACACTGCTTCCGGTGTCATAACGCATGCGCCGAATCATGGCCGTTACGGAGGCCCCGCTGGCGGTTTTGATTTTGCTTTCGCCGGCCAGCCAGCGAATAAGCTGTCCCCAGAAGCGATGATAGGGCGATTGCAACCCCATGGTTCGCAGGGCCAGTTGCCAGCGGTAGGTGGTATCAGCTGCAAAAGCGGCGGTTCGGCCTTTGCCGTAATGTTGCACCGCCAGCACAATGGCGGACTTGCCGTTGACCTGCGATTCGGGATCGGTCAAGAGGATTGTGGCACCGGCCTTGGCCCCGGCGAAGGCCACACATCCGGCCAGCAGGGGCAGTTGCTGTCTGGCTGCGCCGCCGCCGGGGGAGCCAAACCATGTCGTAATTCCCTGAAAAATCGGGCTGCGTGCTCCGAACGCGGTGATGCGCGGGACAAAGGGCGTATCAAGTTGCGCCGGCTGCACCGCTTGCAGTGAAATGGGAAAGACTGTGGCCAGATCCGATTCGCCCCAGCCACCGCCGGCAAAATTCTGTTGTCCGCCGATCATAATAAATCCGGCACCATCGCGGATCACTTCTTTAAGCTGATTCTGCTGGGTGGCGGTAAGAAAGCTTGCGCGCACGTCGCCGAGAATAATAACTTTGAATTGCTTCCATTGGGCCAGCGTATCGGGCAAGGCGGTTAAATGTCTATTGGCACCACGCACCATGAAATAGCCGGGGCGGGTCTGGATGAGGCTCACGAGGTTCACATTGGGGTCGGTGGATAAATCCTGCTCCAGCGGGCCGACCTCCGGGCGGATGCGGCCTTCCAGATACAACACCGCAATTTTAGGATTGGTAATCAGCATTGGGAATTGCTGCCGATTACCGGCGGTGGTGCGCTCGGAGGCGTCCACGGGAATGCGCACGGTCAGCGCCATCCGGCCGACGGTGTGCGGCGTGAATTTGAAATGCACCGTTTGCGGCACCGGTCCTGAATGCAGTACCAGTCGATGTTCATCGAGTTGTTTTTTTCCGTGCATCAGATAAACATGGATCGTCCGGTCATTGAACGCGGAGGATCGCACCAGGGCCGTCAGTGACACCTCGGTATACACCGGCGCGGTTTGCGGGCCGTTGATGCGAACGATTTCAATTTGTGGTACGCCGCGGGCATGGGTGGAGGTGGAGCCTACGCGGACGGGATAAACGCGAACCGGAATATGCGCCAGTGTGCTAAGTTTGGTGGGGCCATTCTCAATGCCATCACTGAAGAGCACTAATTGGCGCATGCCGGAATCCGTGGCATCTTTAATCGCGGAGGGCAGATCGGTCTCTTTGCCATCCGGGGCGATGGTGGTCCATTGCGCCGGGCCGGTGAGAGGGGCGTTATGAATGCCGTCATAGGCGAAGCACTTGATGGCAAAATGGTGCTTCAGCTCATGGATCAGCATCTGCGCGGCCTGAACGCTCAAGAGATAACGGCTGGGCTCATTGGGCTGGTCGTTGACACTCATGGAGCCGGAGGCGTCAATCATGATCCCCAGCGTCGGCATAAAATGCGGAACCGTAACCCACGCCAGCGCCGGCTGAAACATCAGCAGCAGAATAAAACCCATGGCCGCGAATCGCAGGGCAAAAAGGGATAGGATTCTCCGCTTTCCCAGCAGATAATAGACATGCTGATAAAATATCCACACCGCCAGAGAAACAATGGCAAATGTGAACAGCACCGCGATGAACTTCTGGCGCGCCATCGGGAAAATCAAAACCATCAGACCATAGAGAATGGCCGCGGCACCGGCGACGACGGCGGTCCATGGAAATGGTGCCGTCGGTACTCCCGCTTCAGTGCCGGAGGATTGTCGCAGGTACAACCAACTGTATATTTCCAGCGCCACGCCCGCCACCAACGTCACCACCCCCCACCAGGCGAATCCCTGCTGGCCGAGAAAATGCAGCGATACCGTGGCGATACATGGCATATTCTCACCCCGCCAGCGTGTTGATGACCATGCCGGTGGCTAATTTTGGATAGAAAAATGTGCTCTTCTGCGGCATAAGCTCATTGGCGTTGCAGAGTTGCCGCACCGATTCAAGTGGTGTGGGTTGCAACACAAATCCGGCCTGATACTTTCCCGATTGGCACATGTCACGGACTTCATGGGCGACATGCGGAAAAGCCCATTGCATGGTTTGAGCCTTGGCAAATGCCGGTGATACAATGCGGTCAAACACCAGGTGCTGCAATATCGCAACATCCAATTGCCGCCAGGGTCCGGATTTCCCGGCCAGATTCTGGTCATCGCCGATTTTTCCCAATGGATCATGATCCACCGGTTGCACCACAACCACACGATCGGTTCCGGGGTCATAGACGCCCATGGCGTGCGGACCAAATTCCGGCAGACGTTTTTCCAGAGAGTCAATTTTGTCCCCGGCCTGCGCCTCGGACACGCGATGGAGTTTGCCGGCGGAAGCCTGAAA
>JAKBAC010000055.1 GCA_021809365.1 Planctomycetota bacterium
GGAAGTGGAAACGCAGCATGGTTGGGACATTGAGGCACCGGCAACCGAAAGGGTCGGCAAACCGCTATGCCCAACCTAAACCAGCGCGCCACTTCTCGACTCTACGGCAACAGAGTGACACGAACCGCAATGACGCGGGGGCGGAACGACGGTAAGCCACAGAGGTCGCAGAGATCACAGAGTTTGGGACACCACGACGATATTTACCACGAGGTAGCGGAGGGGTAGCCGCTGCGGCGGCTGGAGCAGGAGATCTGGTGATGGTTGAGCAGTAGGGCGGGGGCGCGTCGTGAAGTGTCGCTAAAAATGACAGGTTGGCGGGACATCGGGTATTATTCTGGGGCTAAAGGTGCAGGATTTCGTATTCAAGGCGTATGGTTTCAATGCCGGGAAGTCCAGAACAGATTGCTCGGGAGCGCATTGACCGAATGTTGGTGCAGTGCGGGTGGGTGGTTCAGGACTATGCGCAGATGAATATTTCCGCCGGTGTGGGTGTGGCGATTCGGGAATTTCCGTTGCAGACGGGTTTTGCGGATTATCTGCTGTATGCGGATGGGAAGGCCATAGGAATTGTTGAGGCCAAGCCGGAAAACCACACGCTGGTGGGAGTGGAAACCCAATCCGCCAAATATACCAGCGGCCTGCCGGAAAACTTTCCGGCCTGGCGGCTGCCTCTGCCGTTTGCTTATGAATCCACGGGTATCCTGACCCGGTTTACGAATAATCTTGATCCGCAGCCATGCAGTCGGGAGGTATTTTCCTTCCACCGCCCGGCGGAACTTATCCGCATGGCAGAATTGGAAAGCCAATTGAGGGCGGGATTGCAGCACTTGCCGCCGCTGGACCCTGGGCGGCTGTGGCGGGTGCAAGTGGATGCGATTGCGAATCTGGAAAAGTCACTGGCGGATAATCATTCGCGGGCGTTGATTCAAATGGCCACCGGATCAGGTAAAACATTCACTGCATGCAATCTGGTCTATCGACTTATTAAATTTGCGCATGCGAAGCGGATTTTATTTCTGGTGGATCGCAATAATCTGGGGCGGCAGACGCTGGCGGAATTCCAGCAGTTTGTTAGCCCCGGCGCACCTTATAAATTCACGGAAGAATTTAATGTCCAGCGCCTGAAAAACAATGCCATCGACCCATCCTGCAAGGTTTGCATTACCACGATTCAGCGGCTTTATTCCATTCTCAAGGGGGAGCCGGAATTTGACGAATCGGCGGAGGAAATTTCCCAATTTGAGTGGGCCAATGCGCTGGCGTCCGGGCCGTTGCCGGTGGTTTATAACGCCATAATACCCATTGAAACATTTGATTTTATTATCATTGATGAATGTCACCGGAGCATTTACAACCTCTGGCGGCAGGTGCTGGAATATTTTGACGCCTTTCTAATCGGCCTGACGGCAACACCGAGCAAACAGACGATCGGCTTTTTTGATGGCAATCTGGTGCAGGAATATACCCATGAAAAAGCCGTGATTGACGGCGTAAATGTGGGCTACGAGGTATTCCGCATTGAAACGCAGATAACCAGGGACGGCGCGAAACTGGCCAGGGTTCCAGATTATTTTGTGCCGCGCCGTGATCGCAGCACGCGGCAGAAGCGCTTTGCGCAGCTGGATAATGATCTGATTTATACGGGTAATCAGTTGGATCGGGATGTGGTCAGTGAAAGCCAGATACGCCTCGTGCTCTCCACGTTTCGTGATTGTTTGCCGCGGATTTTTCCGCTGCGCACGGATGTGCCCAAAACGCTGATCTTTGCCAAGAACGATTTACATGCCGATGACATTACCCGCATAGCGCGGGAGGTGTTCGGCAAAGGCAATGATTTCTGCCAGAAGATCACCAGCAAAACCACGGGCCGAAAGCCCGAAGACCTGCTGGCTGAGTTTCGCAATTCTTTTAACCCGCGCATTGCGGTGACAGTGGATATGATTGCCACGGGCACGGATGTAAAGCCGTTGGAATGTCTGCTTTTTATGCGGAACATCAATTCCGCCGGTTATTTTGAGCAAATGAAGGGACGCGGCTGCCGGGTCATTCCGTCCGATGATTTACGCGGCGTGACACCGGATTCAAAGGGCAAAACGCATTTTGTTATTGTGGACGCGGTGGGCGTGACGGAAAGTGATAAGACGTTTTCCCAGCCGCTGGATCGCAAGCCATCGGTGGCGTTTCATAAAATTCTCAATACGGTGGCGGCGGGCGTTGTGGATGTGGATGTGGTTTCCACACTGGCGGCGCGGTTGATCCGCCTGGATCGGCAACTCGATGACAGCCAGCGGGGGCAGATTGCGGCGGAATCCGGCGGGAAAACCCCCGCCGATTTGGCCGGCGACCTGCTGGGAAGTATTGAGCCGGATAAACTCACTGCCCTGGCGATTGAAAAGTTCAGCCTGCCGCCGGATACCGAGCCGACGGAAAGCCAGATAACGGTCATGGAGCAGCAGACCATGGCGGCGGCGCTAAAGCCGTTTCACAACCCTAACCTGCGGGACGCCATTATGCGGGTTAAAACGCAGAACGATCAGATTATTGATGAAATCAATCAGGATTCGCTGGTGCGTGCGGGCTTTGATGCCGCGGCACTGGAAAAAGCAAAATCTGTTATAAAGAGCTTCATGGAATTTATTCAAACCAATAAAGATGAAATTGAAGCCCTCCGTGTGTTGTACAGCCGACCTTTTCGGCTGGGATTGCGGTATCGGCAGGTGCGGGAATTGGCACAAAAGCTGACGGCGGCACCCTTTTTTGTAGACCCCAGAAAGCCAGAAAGCGTGGAGCGGATCTGGCAGGCGTATCAGGCGATGGAACCGCAAAAGGTACGAGGCGCGGGCCGACATTTAGTGGATCTTATTGCGCTGGTGAAACACGCCATCACGCCGGATTCACCCTTGGTGCCGATTGCCACGGTGGTGGAGGAGCGGTACAGCCAATGGCTCGCGGAGAAGGAAGCGGCAGGGGCAACATTTACTGCGGAACAGCGGCGTTGGCTGGTGGCAATTAAGGATCATATTGCCAATTCGCTGGCCATTGAGCAGGAAGATTTTCAGGAAGTTCCGTTCAATCAACTCGGCGGCATGGGGAGAGCGTATGAGCTATTTGGCGATATGCTGCCGGCGCTGCTGGAAGAGCTGAATGGGAGGCTGGTGGCATGAAGGAAACAACCGCTGAAACTCTCCCAAGGAACTGGATTACGGCTCGCCTCGGCGAGGTTCTGGAATTTAATTATGGGAGGGGGCTGCCCAGTGCAAGTCGGATTCGGGGGCCTTTTGCGGTTTATGGATCGAATGGGGTTGTTGGAGAGCACTCCTCTGCGTTGACACCGGGTTCGACAATCATCGTCGGTCGGAAGGGTTCTGCCGGGGAGGTGCATTTCTGTAAATTTCCTTGCTGGCCTATTGACACGACCTATTTCATCAGCGATTTCAGGGGATGCGACCCTCTCTATCTATTCTATCTGCTTGGCACGCTCCGGCTAAAAAAACTGGACACCTCGACCGCAGTTCCCGGGCTAAATCGCGATCGCGCATACGAATGCTTGATGCCTCTCGCTCCGCTGGCGGAGCAGCGGCGGATTGTGGCGAAGATTGAGGAATTGTTTTCCGACCTGGATGCAGGCGTTGCGGCGTTGGAGCGGGTGAAGGCGAATCTGAAGCGTTACCGTGCGGCGGTGCTGAAGGCGGCGGTGGAGGGAAAATTGACCGCCGAATGGCGGAAGAAAAATCCCGCAACGGAAACTGGGGAGCAATTGCTAACGCGCATTCTGGCGGAGCGGCGGAAAAAATGGGAAGAGGGCCAACTGAAAAAATTCGCGGAGAAGGGGAAGGTGCCGCCGAGCGGTTGGAAGGGGAAATATCTGGAGCCAGAATCACCGGAGGTAGCGGGGTTGGCGGAGTTGCCGGCGGGGTGGCTTTTTGCGCGGTTGGATGTGATCGCCGAGATCAATCCTGCAAATGATCCCTTGAGCGTTGCTCCCGATACGCGTGTGCACTTCGTTCCTATGCGCGATGTCGCGGAGGATTTTGGTGGCGTCGATACCTCGCGGATGCGGCCGCTTGTTGAGGTCCGTCGGGGATATACCCAGTTCCGGTCCGGCGACATAATTTCCGCTAAGATTACGCCTTGCATGGAAAACGGAAAACTTGCGATCGTACCCGGGTTGAAAAGTCCCGTCGGCTACGGCTCGACCGAATTTCATGTCATACGCCCTCCAACGGTTTCGCTTGGCCGATGGATCGCCCGGATCCTATCTCAGGAATCGGTGCGGCGGAATGCCCGCGGTAGCTTTAAGGGTACGGCAGGGCAACTGCGCGTACCCACCTCGTGGCTTGCGGCGCTGCCAATCCCTACTCCCCCGGCGGGAGAGCTAGCCATCGTGCTCCTAGAGATAGAGCGGCGGCTTTCGGTTGCGGATGCTGTTGCCGCCCAGGTTGATCGGTCGTTGAAACGCGCGGCGCGGCTGCGACAGTCCATTTTGAAACGGGCCTTTGAGGGTAAGCTGGTGGCACAGAATCCCGCCGATGAGCCAGCGTCTGTTCTGCTGGAACGCATCAAGGCCCAGCGGGCGGCGGTGCCGGAGCGGCCGGCCACAGGGCAGAAGCGGGTGGGGACACCCGCGCTCCCAGGGAGGGGCGGACATGTTGCTCAACCGGTGGCGCGGCCAACGCAGCCGAAACGAAAAGAGCGGAAGCTTTCACGGAAGGTTTGGCTGGCGCGGGCCACGATTGCCGCGTATGGCGTGCAGGCGTTGGCGGATCAACCCACATTTGGCCGGGTGCAGTTGCAGAAATTTCTGTACCTGGCCCAGGCGCATATCGGATTGGACCTGCAGTTTGAATTTGAGAAACAGGCCGCTGGGCCGTTTGATAGGGATATTTATACGGTTGAATCCAATGCGGTGAAGCGACAATGGATCTCTATCACCGGCGAACGCGGCGACGCCACGCACTACCATCGTGGCGTGGAAATTCAGGATCGGCTGGAATGGGCCGGTCGCATGTTCAAAAAGCAGTTGCCGGCGATTGATAAATTGATTGAGCATCTGCGCGGTATGAATACAGATCAGGCCGAGCTATTCGCTACGATTCATGCGGTGTGGAATGAGTTGGTGAAGGGTGGCAAGCCGTGCGGCGAGGAAGAGATTGTTAAGGGCGTGTACGCCTGGCATGAAAGTAAGAAGCGGTTTACACCGGGCGTTATTCGCGCGCGGATAAAGTGGATGCGGGAGAATGGGTATGGGGCGGGTGCGCCGAATGGGGAAATGAGTAATGAGTAATGAGTAAAAATTTGTGAGGGGCGGTAGTTTGGGGTGGGGAGTGTTGGTGTTGTAGCGCTGCGTACTGCTGATGCATCAATAACCCCGTATTTGTAATTTCCGGGGGCTGGGGCCGGCATCCCTGCTCGTTCACTTATAGTCGGGCCCCGAACTCGCGCCTGCGGATGGGCTTTAAGATGTCTCCTTTCGTTGCTGGCGTTGACGTGGTGTAGAGGTGGAGTGATACTGCTTTTGCGCAGCCAACTTAATGCGGCGGTTTTGGGATTGGATATGAACCTTCAGAACGAACCGGAACGCCCCTTCGCAGAACCAGGGAAACTTCCGTGGAAGTGGGGAAGACTCGATTCCGCATTTGCTACAGTTGCCGGAATCCTAGCCGTTTCTTCTTTCCTATTGCCAGCCGTTGGTTCATGGACATATCCTGAACATTGGGCGGGGCTAGCCATCCTTGTGTTCTTGGTAGTGTTTGCGCCGAACATTTGCCGGAGGGTCACCCATAGCGCCCGCAAGCTCGGCAGCTATGACGATCTTTATCGGTCCCTCTGCCAAGCCAATGTTACTCTCTTGCATTTACAGACTCCGATCCGGGCGGCGGTGACTGACGATATTACGGTTGAGAATGTGCTGATATTCAATAGAACAATTTCCCTCACGGGTACCTTTAAGCGGAGGATGCTGCTAAAAAAGGGTGATATAATTGTTTTCTTGGACCCATCCGATGACGAGTTCAGGTCGATGGGGCGGTTTAAGGTAACCAAGGTTTCCGGGCTAGGTTTTACGGCTGCCGAGCGGGACGGAATCGACGCCTTGTGGCGGGGAGATTTGATCGCGAAGGGGCGTGAGTCCTACACAGCAAATCCGGGTTGGGCTGTTACGATACTATCTCAATGAAAGCAGGTGAAAACATGAGCCAAGTAGAGGCACAAAACGCTATGGTACACCCGATCAGTGGACTTGTTGCTCAGATCCTAAACGAGCGAGAATTGGTTATTAACGTCGGGTCTACAAGCGGCGTTAAGGTCGGGACAACCTTTGCAGTCCTCGCGCAATCGCCCCTCGAAATAACGGACCCGGTATCCAAACAGGTGCTGGGTACGATTGACCGTGAGAAAGTAAGGGTAAGGGCGATGGACGTGCAGGCGAAGATCACGATTTGTCGAACCTATCGCACATTTAAAACCCCCGCGGGCCCGCTTTTCTACCCCCTAGGCCGCCTTGGGCTCGGTGATCCTCCTAAGGAAATTCCGGAAACGCTCCGTGCCTCCGAATCGTCGCTCCCGAAGCCTCTATCGCCTGAGGAAAGCTATGTGCAAATCAAGGATCGAGTGGTAGAGGTTACGGAGTGACTGGAGGGCTGCTTGTGCTTTGCTCTGGGGACGCGTCGCGGCTACCGCCCGCCGGAAAGTTCGCCTCAAAATCCTATACTGACATCATGGCGGCATTACTATCTGGTGCAAACTTTTGAAGAAAGGCACCTTTCGGATTCCCAGTGCCAAGCCGCATCCGTGCCGCTGGCACTACGATATCTACGTCACGTCCATCTGTTATTCACGTCCTGATGTTCTACGTTAGACGCGGTTCGTAGCGCGGACATGAATGCATTCGGATAGAATCGCTTGGATCGATTGATCGGGAATTACCTTATGCTTAATCGCCTGTTCTATCGCACGTACAATCATCTTCAAGTGCGGGGCTTGCACCGTCATCCGTTGGCAGGCTAGGGCGAGTAGGAATTCGGCGACAGAGTCCCCTCTGTCAGTAGGCCCTCGCTGAATCTCGGCAATAATTACGTCCTTCATTTTCCGACTGACCGCATCGTTACTCGCGTAATTCATTTCAGCCGGTTGGGCGGCGCGGAGGATCGCAGCCTGGACGATCGCGTCACTGAACCTATTAAAATTTTCCGGGTCAAGCACCACTCGACGGTGTTGGTGGTTCTCCAGTCGCCGGGCACCGGCAGTGTTCCTTAATCCGTGCAGCACAACTGCCACCGTGAAGAATACGTCCCCCTGCGCGGGGGAGTGGTTTTGTTCTGTACCCTTCTTGCGGTCCCAGAGCGCGAAACCCTCATTCAGTTTTAATGGGGAACCGTTCATCCCGCAGAGAAAGATATCGTCCGCGAGGCCCCTAACTTCATCCCCGCTCGCACTTCGCAGTTGGTTAAGCCGGTCATCTATGAATTTCTTGGCCGGTGAACCCTCGGGGAACTTCGTTTCTTGCAAAACCCGTTGGAGCAGGAGTTTTTCGCTATCCCACGCGGATTCTGGCTGCGGCAAGGGCGACGGGAGGAAAAGCTTATCAATCTCCATGAGCCGGTGGTGCCAGTTGGTTTCAAAATGGCCGTAAGTCAAGTTACTGCGCAGGCGTTTTTCGGATTCTTCCGTTGGGCAACAAAGCAGGCCTGCAACAAACCAAACCGATCCATTTGTCTGCTTGGAACGGAGGTCGCGGTCTACTTTAGTAAGTTCGTTACCGGAAGATGCCGCTGCAGCGACGACCACCGTGGTGCCTTCTTTTAATGTTTGCTGGATATCACGGGCTTTGCAAATCTGAGGCCGGGCCCCATTGAACTGCTTTCGCAGGAGTTGTGCCAGTGCCTTGGACCCAGAATCATCCAAGTACGCAATCCTCCTTAATCTTTGTGGTACAATTTGGCATAAATAGTTTTGAACTCTTCTCTTGTAGCGTCGTGAATCCAAGGCCCTCGTGATGTCTACATATTGTTCACGGATTAGCCCTTCGGAAATAATCGGGTAGTATGCGCGTAATGCTTTTGCTCCAACTAACTCTTTTATAAATCGACGAAGCAACCTAGAAGAATCCATGGATTCAATCACTAGCAATTTGGTATCGGGCGGTTCCGGAATAAAGCTGTCCCCCTCTATGTTGATGGCGATTGAGCCACCATGGCACAGGTCGCATTCTGTGGCCTTGCGGTTGGCACCGGGCGCAAATTTCTGTTTCCGATTGGCTGCCGGAGCTGTTAGGTCGTGAAGCACCGTTCCTGCAGGCTTCCCCTGCGACAGAGCAAAGACTGTAATGATCTGCTCCGCATGCACCTTTCTCTTTAGGATCCGGTATGGCAGGTCGCCGCTCGTTGTAGCTGAAATGAGGTACAGGGTCTCGCCACCGTCCGGGGCAATGCTTCGTAATCCCCCGTAGGATCCAAAGCTGCTCACGTATGGGTACGGAAGGTCGGGATTTAGCATGTTGCGAATTTGGATTGCCGCGTACGCGAGCGGTGAAATGGATGCCGTATCGCAAGATATCCTCCGAACGGATATTCCCAAGTGCGGGAGCAGTCCAATTGCGATGAACATTATCTCCGGGCCATGCGTAAGTGCTTCGCACGCACGGATGAACACATCTGAGTGCTTTCCGGATGGCTTAGCGTAGTGGAACCCCGGAGCTCTCCCAACTACATGTGGGTGGGTGGAAACTATCCGCGCAATTCCTTCGTTTAGCACCTCGGCCCGTTGCGGCCCGTCCATTTTGTTGGTCCCGTCGCTCGGCAATGTCGTCCCGTCTAGAAGAATGTCGAAATCACCACTCCAGGAGTATTGGACTACTTGGATTCGCGCGGGTGGCGGGTTGTTCCCGTCTCTCGCCATCTGCTCGGCGAACTCCGCCTCTGAAGGCAACCTTCTCAAGAATTCTGCATCCAGTGCGCTCCCGACGACTAGGACCGAGGATAGCGCCGATGTTTCTGTATCGCGCTCATCTTGAGCCGCCCTTAATGCCCTGCCCACTTCGCCCGCATCGGCTGTTTGCGGTGGGCAGAATATTACGATCTTGCGAGACGCGAACGGATCACTTTGCCTTATAGAAAAAGCGTATATGTTTTCGGTCATTTCCCCTCCCAGAGTTTTCCCTGCGCTGGATCATGCCCATCGAGTGGCATGATCGCAGTGACTAGGGTCCCGGTAACGGGCGGCCATGGAACGGACGGGGTAGTACCCGTTTTTTCATCATGTAATTCATAAGAGTCCTCTTCAGTTAGCGGTTGCGCGAGGAGATTTCGGAAGAGTGACAGTCGACCGGCCCGGATACGGATTATACCCCGCTGCCGTGTCAGAAGCCTTAGAATTCGATGCAACCCCAGCCCCTTATGCTCTATATCGCTTGAGGTGCCACGCAATCGAAGGCAACGCTTTATGGCATCGAATTCCTCCGCGACTGTCATCTTGTCCAGGGGTTTACGCAGAAAGCGCGATGCTAGCCCGGGGCCACAGTCAAACACCGAAACCTCGATCATCGCAAGTCGATTGGGAAATGATTGGTAATAACTTGCAATTAGGGGCGCTCCGACCGTTCCATTTGCAATATCTTCGGGCACCTCGTGGGTAGCATACGCATGAATTAATGTGCCACGAACGGATTTGTTGAGTACCTCATTATTCCAGTCGGTGCGGGCCCATTCGTGCGTATTCTGCAATAGCTCAAAAAGCACCGATGATGCACATTCTCGCAAGTCGTTGGGTGAGGTCTGCCCCCGCGATGAAGGAGCAGGGCGTGAAAAGAATTTTGATAGCGCGAATCGAAGCGCGGGCAGGCTGACCCTGCCGTCGCTTCCATAGATTGACGTGGGCTTCTCGAGTGTCGTGTGGTCGGCGCAAAGCAACCAAAGCCTTGGGCCAGTACGCTCGGTGCCCCGTAGCATCAATTCTTCGACCGCGATTTCGCTGGGGGATTTGGGGTATTCAATCTTCGTTCCATCGAGGTTTGCTATTCGCGACGGATCGACGAGGAGGCCAGCCGCTGTGCCTGGGAGTGTGCGCCCAAACAGTTGCTGCACGGGGTTAGGATCGGTGCGATCAAAATCAACAATTAGTTTGGCCGCCCCGCATTTGCGGCTCCAGGTGGCCAGCAACTGAACGAAAGCGGCTGCCCCGCCGAAATGGTGCAACCTTAGCCTCGGGGGAAGGGCGAAGTCGATTTCGGCAGAAGCTGTCTGAAGTTGGCGCAGGCAGGCTTCAACCTCTTGAATCGATTCGTTTTTGCTCTTTATCAGTTCCAATAGATTCAAACCTGCTATCTTGGCTACTGGGCGAAGAACTACTGTATATCGTATACGGTGGTTTTGTAATCCGCCATCCTGCATCGTAAGAAATATTTATGGGTTTGCGGTGCCACACCGGGGCAAATGTGGTTTCCGTTGCGGTTGGTGGATCGGGATGGTTTTTACGGTTCACGAACCATTGTGACAACGAACGACGATCAACGAACAATTGGAGCCACCGGGGCATGAAGTTTTATTGTCCACGGATTTCGGAGATTGGCACAGATTAGGGCGGGGAAGATTGCAGATTACGGGGCATCTTGGCAATGCGGCTCGAGGTTGGGATTGGAAAATGGGTGGTGGGGAATTGTTGGGGTAGGCACTGCGAGTGGAAGCCGGGAGGGTGGCCACCAGGAGGGTTGCCCGGATGAGTTCGGCGGCGCGCTGTGCCCAGCAAATAAAGCAGGCATTGCGTTCGTTGGTCGAATTTTTTGGCCACTTCGGTCATAATTCTCCGGCCATGGTGATGCATTTAAGTAATTGACGGAGACCAATATCAAGCCGACCGAGGACATCTTGACCGAGGGGGACCCGCAGACGGCGAAACACTATTTCGTGGATGAAGCGGGTGACGGAACCTTGTTCGACCGCAAAGGTCACGAAAGACCGTCCGTTGGTTTCGGACTGTATAAAAAAAATACCAGGGATATAGGAACCACCGACGGATCGGCGGCTCACACGGCATGGAGCCGAATTTCGTCCACTGGCGAATTAATTATACCCGTGCGACCCGGCTATAAACAAGTGTGTACAAAAAGGATAGCGACCGATGAGTGATTCACAACAGATCGTCAACAAGGCCTGGAATTTTGCGCATGTGTTGCGGGATGACGGGCTATCTTACATGGCGTATACCGAACAGATCACGTTTCTGCTTTTTCTGAAAATGGCGGATGAGTTAACGCGGCCACCGTATAACCGTCCGGCGCTGGTGCCGCGTGGATTGGATTGGCCGAGCCTGTTGAAACTTGATGGCGATGTGCTGGAGGCGCATTATCGACGTGTGCTGGAGGAACTGGGGCGCAAGTCGGGGATGCTGGGGGAGATATTCAAAAAAGCGCGGCAGGAGATACAGAACCCGGCCACGCTCAAGCGACTGATCACCGAGTTGATCGGCGCGGAGCAATGGTCGAGCATGGAGGCGGATGTTAAGGGAGATATTTATGAGGGGTTGCTGGCCAAGAGCGCGGCGGAATCTCCGAAGGGGGCGGGGCAATATTTCACACCGCGGGAATTGATCAAGGCGATTGTGGATGTCATGGAGCCGCAACCGGATGATACGGTGTGTGACCCGGCGTGCGGCACGGGGGGATTTTTGCTGGCGGGGCATGAGTATGTGGTGAAGCATTTTGGGCGGAAGCTGGATCCGGATCAGAAAAAGCATTTGCGGCGCAATTTTGTAAAAGGGTGGGAACTTGTGGCGGCCACGGCCCGGCTGTGCATCATGAATTTGCTGCTGCACGGCATAGAGGCTGATCCATGCCCGATACGCAGCGGCGTGGACAGTTTGGCCAGTGATCCGGGGGAGCGGTTCAGCATGGTGCTGACGAATCCACCCTTTGGGAAGAAAAGCAGCATCGCAATTGTGGGTGGCGACGGGGAGTTGGAAAAGGAGGATGTGGCGTATGAGCGGCAGGACTTCTGGACCACGACCAAGAATAAGCAGTTGAATTTTTTGCAGCACGTCAAGACGCTGTTGAAGGTTAATGGCCGGTGCGCGATTGTGGTGCCGGACAATGTGCTATTTGAGGGTGGGGCCGGGGAAACGGTGCGGCGAAATTTATTGCAGAAATGTGATGTTCATACCCTGCTTCGGCTGCCGACGGGCATATTTTATGCCCAGGGCGTGAAGGCGAACGTATTGTTTTTTGATAACAAGCCGGGGCAGGATGCGGTATGGACGAAGAAATTATGGATTTATGACCTGCGCACGAATATGCACTTTACGTTGAAGGAAAATCCGCTCAAGCGGGCTGATCTGGACGATTTTGTGGCGTGTTACAACCCGGAGAATCGGCATAAGCGCACGGCGACGTGGAGTGAGACGAAGCCGGACGGGCGATGGCGTTGTTTTGAGTATGAGGAATTGGCCAAGCGGGATAAGTTGAATCTGGATATTTTCTGGTTGAAGGATAAGAGCTTGGAGGATTCGGATAATTTGCCGGAGCCGGATGTGTTGGCCCAGGAAATAACCGATGATTTGCAGGCGGCGATAGATCAGTTTGCAACGGTGGCGGAGGGGTTGCGTTCGACGGATGAAAAGTAGTGGAATCTGCGGGGCGGCGGCGAGGAATTTTCTGTTTTTTCGAGTAATGCGCAGAATTCTCCCCGGCCCCCATCATCTTGACAATACTCGTTCTATTCATTACTCATTATTCATTACTCATCGCCGATCCTCGCGGCGGCACCATGCCGCCGGCTTAATCCTGTCTCCTGTCTTCTATCCTTATTTCTATTCATTACTCATTATTTCATTACTTCATTGGGCGTTGTCGATCGTTGCAAGAATGCGTTCTACCGTTCAACTCTCTCCTGAAGGGCGCATGGATATGCCGGGCAATGAGCACTGTCGCTAAATCGGGTATCATTATTTAAGATTTATCAGGATGGCCATTGAATCAATGCAAGGCATAATTTCGGAGAATGCGTATGTCATCGCAGAAGCTAAACGATTTACCCGGCAAGTCGAACCGTGCCGCGCTTGGGTCACGGTTGGTGGGTGGATTTAACAGCCTGTGGATCGGATGGAAAATTCTGCGTGGCCGCATGACGGAAGATCGTACCGGTCAGCAGGCGGCGGCGATGACATACAACACGCTTTTCAGTCTGTTACCGGTGATGGTATTGCTGCTGGTGGTCATGTCTCTGGTGTTGGCCAAGGATCAGATTCATCGGGAGGAATTATCGTTTGTGCATCGCCTGGGTTTAAATCAGCTTTCCAACCGGGGTGGCACTGGAGCCACCACCAGACCGCAGTTTATTGTTCAGACCATCATCAAACAGATTGATAAAATGCGCATGGTTTTGCGTTCGCCGGGGACGGGTATCGTCGGCTTTATCGCGTTGCTTTGGGCGGCCACAAGCCTGATGAACGTTATTGAAACCGCATTCAATCATATTTACCGCGTAACGGAAAAGCGACCGTGGCCGCGCAAGTTTACGCTTTACTGGTGTGTACTATCGTTGGGGCCGCTGGCGGTGGCGGCCTCCCTGTTCGCATCCGCTAAATTTATCGCGATTGCCGGATCACTGCATGTTTTCGCGGCGGCATTTACGCCGTTGGGCATTCTGGTCAGTTATGCCGGCGATTGGGTCTTGATCTTCGTGGTTTATAAACTTATTCCCAATGCCAAGGTGCGATGGCAGGCCGCTGCGATTGGTGCGTTGTCGGCCACATTTCTGTGGGAGGCGGGGAAGTATGGCTTCGGATTCTACGTTCACGATGTGGCGGGCTACGGAAAGTGGTATGGCAATCTGGGCCTGATTCCGCTGTTTATGCTGTGGATATTTTTGACGTGGAATTTTCTGCTTATTGGGTTGGAAATAGCGTTTATTCAGCAATTTTTCCCGGTGCTCAAGCGGCGCTATATCATGAGCCGAGGGTTGCGCACGACGTTGACGGACAGCCGCTGGATCTTGCCGCTGGCGATTTTAATGGTGCATCGTTTTCAGGAAGGCAAACAATTGACCGCTGAAGTTGCGGCCAATGAGTTGGGACTGGCTCTGGAACCGGCGGAAGATATGCTATCTTCGCTGGCCAAGGCGGGATTGATTCTGGCGGTCGGATCGCAACCGAAGCAATATGTGCTGGCGCGCGCGCCGGAAATGATTTCCGTGGAAGATGTCATGCGGGCGGCGGGGGATCGGTGCCACACGATTGTCGATTCAATGTCGACAACGGAAGAAGGGCACATTCTCCGGCGTCCGCGTCTGCGTGAGTTTTATGATCTGGAATCACAGTGGGGCAAAAAGCATAATCTGGCGGAATTGGCGGCGCTCACCTGAATCAAGCCGCGGCGGCGCACGGTATTGTGTGAAGGATAAGGGGATTGAGTATCCAGGGGGCGGGAGACATTGGCACGGAGTAAGCCACGCGTCATGCGTCGCGCAGTGCCAACCACGACCGCCGAGTCCCTCTGGAACTGATTCAGACCCCGTTGCTAAATGGCAACGGCGGGATGATTAGATTTTTCCCGGAGGGATGGCAGTACCTCACGAACTTCCGCGGCAATTCTGGTATTAGGGAACTGGTCGATAATCTGCTGACCGATTCGTACCGCTTCCGCCCAGTTTTTATCGTTGCATTGCAGGGCAAATTGCACACCCAATTGTTGCAGTTGTTTTTTGAAGACATCGCGGGCGATTTCCTTGAATCCCTCGGCCTCGCCGGGCGTGAGGTATTGATCCAGTTGTTTAAGCAATTGCACGCTGAGGTCCACATCATCTTTGGAAACAGCGTCTTTCCATTCTTTAAGCAAAAGCCGTTTATGATCTTCCTTGGCAACTTGCAGGCGTTCGGCCAGCAGTTTGACTTCGGGATGGCCGGGAAAATTGTGTTCCAGCAATTCGATTTCATGTGCGGCGAGAGGCCAGTCGCATTTCTTGAGCAACTGACTGAAGTGGTCAATGGCTTCATGCACCTCGCGTTCAATAAAGGCCCTGCGGGCGGTTTCAACCATCTCCCGAAATTGGGCCGCCTCTTGACGATTACCGAATCGCCTCTCCATTTCCGCAGCCAGCCAGTAGGCCCCGTCATAATCATTTTTCTCAATATCTTCCCGGATGGCGTGTCGCAGGGTGTCCCGATCTTTGTGGCGATAGGCAATCTGCTTGGCGGAATCCGAAAGAGCCGCGCTGTCGCGAATGGATTCGAGAAGTTGACGCTGGGTTTCCAGCGCTCCGCGCAGTTGCTCATATTTCCAGTGCTCGTCATTGGTCGCCGCGATGCGCAGAGCGATAAAAGCGTGCATCATCCAGGCCAGACATGCAATGATGACTCCAATCCCCAGCAGCAGAAATCCCCAATCCATTCCCGCGATGGTCGAAGGGCCATTGGCGGCCCACTTGAAGTTGTGCGATGCGGCAATCAGAAGTCCCACTCCCACCAGCAGGGCCACCAGGCCGATCACGGCAACGATGAAAATAATAAGGCGAGATCGTTTTGCAAGCTGTTCGAGATTCATGGGTGCGATCTCCTGAAAAGCGACAGATTCTGGCGGCCAAGTCTGCATATTGTTGAACGGTCGGAGTTCTTGATTGCCGCCAAGCTCATATATGAGTTTATCGCCGATAAAAATGCCCGTCAACACAAATGCGGAGACAAAACGATAATCACAATGCTTGCCACCGACATTCCCAGACCAAGTGCATGGCACCCTACGCGAAGTGGTCGTTCCCGCGTAACAGTGGTGGCATAACTTACCGGCGTTACGCCAATCTGCACCCGCCACCATAGCCTTGGCCATAAAAAAGGCCGCTGGCCGACGTAATGCCTCGCACGCCAGCTTGGATCGTGCCGCACCATCAGCACGATGGTGTACGGTGATTCCGCTGAAATTATATCGGCGTTTGTTTGCATTTACGACAAATAATGATAATGTTAATTAAGGTTTTGCCATATTATGGGCCGATAAGGCCTTTAAGGTCGTCAGGGTAGAATGGGTTGCGCCGATGAGTAAAAATTCAAATTCATCTCGACAAGCCAGCACGGCGGTAAATCATCGTCGCGTTTTCACGGTGTTGACATCATTGGTGGCAACGTTGGCCACGACAGCGGGAATTTTGCTGCTGCTGGAGGGTCAGCCCGTTACGAGCGCCGGACCATACCTGTTAAATTTGTCCAACCTGTCGCAAAATTTAGATACACTGATTCGTCCGGCGGTATCGCGGATTCGTCGCTGGAACTACATCATCGTATATCAGTCCGGGGATATGTCCGGCAATGCCGCCGAACTCTCGGAAGGCAGGAATGTTGGAGGATTACTCAGAACCCGGGCGGCGGGAGAAATGACGTATGGCGGTCAATTCCATTTCGTGGTGGACAACGCCCGCAATGGCATTGGAGAACCCGACGGATATGTGCAGCAGGGTCTGGCGTGGCGCAGGCAATTATTCACCGCACCGTATTATTCATGGCCTTATTTAACACGCAATCATAATATCGCGTATGCCAATGCCATAGGGGTATGTGTCATAGGTGATGTCAACCGCGCAAGTTATTCAGCCAGTCAGGTGAGCTCCACGATATCGCTGATCAGAGCATTGCAACATCGTCTGAACATACCGAATTCCTGCGTCAAGTTGCAGTGGGAAATTCGGGGGCCTGCATCGCCGCGCGAGTTGGCCTTCAGCCGTACGTTTCATCGTCTGCTCCGCCGCTGAGTGGCGCGATTCAGCCGCCATTAACTTGTGCTCCGCCTCAGTTTTAATTACGTGTTGATCGATGGCCATGGAGTTGGCCCGAGCTTGGCTATTTGCGGCGTCGTGCCGACGAGACGGCTTGACGCTGAAGGCTTTCGCCGATGATGTCATACATCGGATCGGCTGGCGGCCTGGCAACATGAAATTGGGCAGTGAACAAGCACTGGAACATTCCTGCAATACCGAATACCATTCATGCGGATCGTCATGCGGTTGTCGTGTCGCGTACGATTGGCGGAAGTTTATTTTGATTGCGTAATGAGTATCGCTGTTAAGGAGACGCGCTCAGAGTGATGGAAGTGTTACCCGAAATTCCGGATTTCGAAGTACTCTCGTGCCTGGGGTATGGTGCCAGAAGTACGATCTACGCAGTCTGTGAGATTCGGACCCGGCAGTTATACGCGCTGAAGCGCGTGCTGAGGCGCAACGCCGAAGATGACCGCTTTTTGGAGCAGGCGGAGCAGGAATTCGCCATCAGCAGCCATTTTGCCCACCCTGCTTTACGAAAAAGCCATCGGATTATCCGCCGCAGAAAATTCCTCACGATCACCGAATTGCAGCTATTGATGGAACTTTTTGATGGCATATCCCTGGATGCCCAGCGCCCCGCGAGCCTCAAGTCGCTGCTGGAAATTTCCTGTCAGGTTGCGGAGGGGCTTTCGGCTCTGCATAAAATGGGCTATGTTCATGCGGACATCAAGCCCAATAACATACTGGTTAACCAGAATAATGAATGCAAAATTATTGATTTCGGTCAAAGCTGCGCCATTGGCACGGTGAAAAGCCGGATTCAGGGCACGCCGGATTACATTGCGCCCGAACAAGTCGCGCTTGGGCCGTTGACGCCCGCGACGGATATTTTTAATTTCGGGGCCAGTCTTTATTGGTGTGTTACGGATCGCCATGTGCCCACGGTAATTCCGAAAAAAAAGACCGGAAGCGGTGCCATGGACGTGCGAACACTTATTGCTCCACAGGAAATTAATCCGCGGATTCCGCCGCCGTTGTCGCGCCTGATTTTGGAATGTGTCGAAAACCGCCCGACCGATCGGCCACGCAGTATGGAAGAGTTGCATGCCCGGTTACAACTTGTGCTCAGCATGAGTACGGCGGATTACCTGCAGCAATCCGGATGGGCTGCGGCAGGACACAATGCGGATTCCCGGGATGATACCCGCGCGGGGACCGGATCCCCGGCTGATGAGGACACGGTAACGTAAAGGGTGCCGCAGCGGAAAATCGCTGATGCTCGCCAGACTTTTAGTTGGCATCGTGGTTCGGGCCGCCAATGGGCGGCGGCGTTTGTTGTGATGGATTAAGGAGTTTATGTCCGCGCGTGAAACGATTGATTATCTGCGTCAGGGAGCGGCATTAAACCGCGACGATGTGCTGCGCAGTGGACACATGCTGCATTTTCCCGCCACCGGCGAAGTGGTGGTCGCGGGTGATCTGCACAACCATTGGCGAAATTATGAGAAGATCAAGCTTTTCGCGGCGTTGGATCGTTTCCCGGATCGCCACGTGATTTTGCAGGAACTGATTCATGGCGGCGCTTTGGGAGCTGAGGGCGAAGATACCAGCATTCAAATGCTGCTGGATGCCATCGACTGGGCGTTTGAATATCCCGGTCGGGTGCATTTTCTCCTGGCCAACCATGATCTGGCCCAGATTCAGGGCATCCCGATCATGAAGGACGGTTACGACCTCACCGAGCGCTTCAATCGCGGGTTCAG
>JAKBAC010000056.1 GCA_021809365.1 Planctomycetota bacterium
TTAATTCCGGACGGCCGATGGCACGATAAATCAGCCCTGCCGCCAGAACTTTGGTGCTGCCCAGGCAATTTCGTCCGTCAAAAATGTATTTCCCGCGCATCAAGGAGGCAATGTGCGGCCAATCCTGGGTGATAAATACCGACCAGTCGGTTATGACGGCAACCGCATCGGCACCGCGGGTGCATTCATCCACGCTATTGGCCCAGATTACCTTATCGCCAAGGGTGCGTCTGGCGTTTTCCATGGCCTGCGGATCATACACCCTAACCTTTATCCCGGCGGCAAGCAGGGCATGAATAACTTCAATGCTCGGCGCTTCCCGCATATCATCGGTATCAGCCTTAAAGGCCAGGCCCCATACCGCAACCTGCGGGTCCGTTACCCCGGAAAGAGAATTGATGATGCGCGTGGCATAGGCTTTTTTTTGCCGGGTGTTGGCTTTTTCAACACCGCTTAATAAGTGCGGGTCAAGTCCGAATTCCTGCATCTGATGCACCAGGGCGGCCACATCTTTGGGAAAGCATGATCCGCCGTAACCCACGCCCGCTTTTAAAAACGACGGCCCGATGCGTTTGTCCGTGCCGATGCCCACACGCACCGATTCAATATCCGCGCCGATGGCCAGAGCGAGCTGGGAAAGCTCATTAATAAAGCTGATGCGCACCGCGAGCATGGCGTTGGAGGCGAATTTGGTTAATTCCGCACTTTGCCGGCTCATGGAAAAAATCGCATAGCCGCGGTCAATCAACGGTTGATAAATTTCCCGCAGCACTTCCATGCCGGCGTTGGAATTAGCCCCGAAAACAATCCGATCCGGCTGCATGAAGTCCTGGATAGCTGTGCCTTCGCGCAAAAATTCCGGATTGTTGACCACTTCAATGCGATGCGGACTTTTGGCCACCTGCCGGGCCACGAGTTCTCCCGTGCCCGGCGGCACGGTGCTTTTAATGACCAGCGTTTTGGGTCCGTTGGCGTGCTTGAGCACATCATCCACAGCCGCAAACAACATGCTTAGATCCGCTCCGCCCTTGGGCGATGGCGGTGTGCCTACCGCGATGAACACGCTCTGCGATTCTTTGATCGCCGCAGCGATGTCCGTTGTGAAGTTTAACCGCCCTGCCTGCGCTTCAGCCAGAATTAATTCCGATAAGCCCGGTTCATAAATGGGAACCTTGCCTTGCGAAAGCCCCGCGACGCGCTTGGTGTCTACATCTACGCCGATAATCTTATGGCCCAGAGCCGCCAGACATGTACCGCTGACCAGGCCCACATAACCGCATCCGATAACCGCAATTTTCATACAAACTCCAAAATCAGGCAGCCCAAGGGGGTTTAAATGACACCGTGGCCCCACTCTGCCGGAACAACCGCACGTGAACAAAACCACAAGTCCATTGTTCAAGGCCCCGGACATCATCGGCCGCCCGGAGATTATCGGCAATTTTCATCATTGTTTTGAATTTGTCCAATGAAATGCAAAATCCGTTAAAATGTCGGTGGTATGCGTGAGGTTCGGGTGCGGGTGTTATTTCAAAGCCCGCGGACCAACGCTTGAAGCGGCCGGATTTCAGATCCGGCTTAAAAAAGGTCCCGACTGGCAGCGGGCTGGTGTTGACGATGTTTATCGATGAAGCGGAAATTGAAGTATTTGCGGGCAAAGGGGGCAACGGGTGCGTTTCGATGCGCCGGGAAAAATATATCCCGCTGGGCGGGCCGGACGGTGGCGACGGCGGCCGAGGAGGCAGTGTCTATCTGGAAGCAACAGAAGGCGTGGAGACGCTGCTGGATATGGTGGGGCGGCATCATTGGCGGGCGGGCGAAGGCGAACCCGGACAGGGCAAAAAAAAGGCCGGCAGCGATGGCAAGGATCTGGTCATTCGCATGCCTGCAGGAACGATGGTCTATGACGCGCTGACCGGTTTGCTGCTGGTGGATCTGGTACCGTTGGGAAAACGGGCGCTGGTGGCCCGGGGTGGAAAAGGAGGACGGGGCAATCTGCAATTTACATCCTCTGTCCGGCAGGCCCCCGATTTTGCGGAACCCGGGGAACCGGGCCAGAATCGTAAATTAAAATTCCAACTTAAACTCATTGCCGATGTCGGCTTGATCGGCAAGCCCAATGCGGGTAAATCCACACTGTTATCACGGTTATCCGCGGCGCGTCCAAAAATTGCAGATTACCCTTTTACCACGCTTAAACCTCAGCTGGGCATTGCGGAACTGGATATGGAACGCCGCCTGGTGCTGGCCGATATTCCCGGCCTGATTGAAGGCGCTTCGGAAGGGGCGGGGCTGGGATTGGATTTTCTGCGGCACATTGAACGCACGCGCGTGCTGGTGCATTTATTAGATATGGTTCCCATGGATGAAACCTCACCCATTGACAGTTACCGTGCCATACGCGCTGAGCTTTCCGCTTACAGCCCTAAACTCGCGGCTAAACCGGAAATTCTCATCGCCAATAAAATGGACCTCACCGGCGCACCGGAAGCACTGGCCGATTTGCGCAGTGCGTTACCCGGAAAACAGATTCTGGCCGTCAGCGCGGCCACCGGCACCGGCTTGCGCCCATTGCTTGAAGATTTGTGGCAGCTTATTATAGCCACCCCGGCAGCGGAAGCGTTTGCGGAAGCGCCGCCGACAATCGCCCTGAACCTGGATTCTCCGCGGGAATCTTCAGCCAAAACGGCGGAGGCACTTCTGGCGGCGGAAGTGGAGGCGATCAAGGCCGATGATGTTCGCAAAGGAAAGTACTATCGGCGTACCAAGGCGGATCGAACCCGAGACCGCAATAAAAAGAGACTTTCATAACAGCTTGGAGCGCATTTGTGAGTGTGATTGCTATTGATATAGGAAACACCCGCATCGGTGTGGGTGTGTTTACTGCGGGTAAAAGCGAGGACCCGGCGCTGCGGTTTAATCATGCCGACATTCAATCCGAGATGTTGGCTTACCTTGAGAAACTTTCCAGCGGCGAAACCGATGGCGGCCGGCGGCCTGATGGAGTGGTCCTTGCCAGCGTGGCACCGGAATGGACTGCCCGCGTGGCGGAACTTATCAGCAATCATTGTGGAATGACCCCGGAAATTGTCGGTACGGATTTGAAAATTCCCGTGCAGACCAATCTGGCTGATGAATCCACCGTCGGAGTGGACCGCCTGCTGGGAGCACTGTGCGCGTACGTGAATACCGAGCAGGCGTGTGCCATTATCAATGCCGGGACGGCTTTGGTAGTGGATTGTGTTGATGATGCGGGCATTTTTCTTGGCGGAGCCATTGCTCCGGGCCTGGCCCTGGCGGCCAAGGCCATGCACACCGGCACCGCGCAGCTGCCTATGGCGAATTTGGATGTGCCGCAGGAACCTTTTGGCCGCGACACCATGGAAGCTCTGAATCTGGGGGCTTATGCGACCATCCGCGGTGCTGCAGGGTATCTTCTGGAACGGTATGCGGAAAAGCTGGGCCATTGGCCGCATGTGGTGGGTACCGGCGGTGATGCGATGCGCGTCTTAGGCAACAGCGGCCTGGTGGATTCCTTTATTCCGGATCTGGTGCTCCAAGGTGCAGCTCTGGTCTGGGAACATCATCACGGGGAAGATTCATCGAGCTGATAATTTCGCATGGCCCGCCGGACAGGCTTCGGGCGACACGCGGCTGGCCAACAGGCCATGCGCGTGAAGATCGAAAATAAATTTTAAAATTTGATTCGTTGGTATTTACTGCCCCGTAAATATGCTGTACGATTCCGAGTCTCAATTCATGGTTCGCACGGGTGCGGACGATGCAGGAGTGACGCGATGAGCCGATGGGCGGCAATATTGTTATTGGTATTATTTTCGACAGCAGCTTCACGCGCGGTGGCGGGGACCGTGAATCTGCAAACGGTATCCGCCGCCACGCTTTCCGCGCGGGGCAACCGGTGGAATGCTGCCATTGCGGGATTAACCAATTCAACCTACCAGACGGTTCATGCGGATTTATTTGTCCGTATGGATCGTATGTCCAATGTGGAATTTGTAGAGCCGATCTGGCTGCCGCCCCAGAGTGATGAAACTATTTCCCTTCCTCTGTTCTGCCCGCGTCCGCGACTCGGAAAAAAAGTCCTGAATTACACCGCATGGCTGGCTGCACCTTCAGGTCATATCATCGCCCGGAACACCGGCAGCATATTTACCCCCACGGCACGCTACGCCACCATGGCCGTGACCGATGGCAATGATCAGTCTACGGCTGATCTGGCCGTGCAGATTCGCAAACAGGAAGGGCTTTCATCAGTCATTGCGTACACCAATGCATCACACCTGCCCTATGTGCCATCAGAATATGACGGCGTATACGCGCTATTCGCCGCCCGGCGGCACATGAACCTGTCCGGCCCGCAATACAATGCGCTGCGCCGCTGGCTAATCTCCGGCGGGAACCTCTGGATTCAGGCGACAAGAGTCAGCGGTCGCTTTGGTCGCGCGTTATTAGGGCAGGATTGGACGATTGTAAAAGTCGGGCAGACCCATACGGCAACGCTGAATTTTTCCGGCCGGGGAATACCGAATTCCGTCATGCATCTGAAAAAAGCGATTCATTTGGTGTATCTGCTGGCACCAGGATACAGCACGTTGGAAAAAATCAACGGTTGGCCGGCGGTCATGGTGCGGCGTGTGGGACTGGGCCACGTCTATATTTGCACGGTCAACGGTCGCGGAATGCTCAATAAAACTAAAATGGGCGGTGCCGTGCTCTGGCCGATTGTCCGGAATTTTTATTCGGTCGGCGGAATCCATACCCCTATGACCTTTCTCCAGCATAGCGCCGCATCGCAAGTCGGTTATCGAATTTCCGGTCGCATGATTATCGGCGTGGTACTGGTGGGTATGACGGTGGTGCTGCTGCTGGTTGCTCTGGCGCTGGGACGCAAGGACAGGCTGGATCGGCTGGCACCGGCGGCTATCGCTTTGGCGGTGGTGGCGGGTATCATTCTTATTATCAATGGAAAGCTCAATCGCGGGCGGGTGAAGCTTACGCTTTCATCCTATCAGATCGCCTGTGCCGCACCGGATCAGCATTTGCTGGCGATCAGCGGTTTTGCCTCCATTTTTTCGCCCAAGGCTCAGGGGGCGGAGCTTACCACATCATCGGGGTTTCAACTTAATCCCAAGACCAGTTTCGCCAAGCAATCCAGTGCGCGGGTAGCAGCGCAAAACGATCAGAATTTCCAGTGGCAAAATTTAGATCTGCCCTCCGGTGCGGCCATTGATATTCCATTTGCCGGCACCCATGAAGACCCTCTGATTCAAGGGGTCGTCGGACGGTTTGGTCCGGCGGGATTGCAGATTTCGGGGCAGGAATCATTATTAGGAAATTTACGGGATATGGCCGTTGCGGCCCCGCGGCGCGCGTTGGCTGTGGCGCGGGCCAGTGGCGGAAAGCGCGTGGCCGGCATGGCGCAAATTCTGCCCGCCGGTCAATTTATCCAGTCTTCATTTTTAACCCGCACGCAACAAAAGCATAACACCATCGAATCCCGGTTGTATACGGGTGGCGGCCCGGTTGAACCCATGCTGCTGGGCTGGCCGAATTCCGCCATGCCGCTGCTGCATCTGACGCATGACCCGGTGGCCATGAATCAAACGCTGCTGGTTATGCCGCTGGACCTGCGGGCCAGTGCTGCGGGAACGCACGTAACACTGCCCTGGCCGTATCTGCCGTACCGGCTGGTTCCTGGCCCGGGCCAGCACGCCCCGGCTCCGGTGTACGACACGCGCGAACATCACTGGTTGCAGAACCTGTCATCACCGGCGCATATCTATGTGCGTTTTCAATTGCCCCGACAGGTCCTGCCTCTGCAACTGACCAGCGCCGTATTAACCATTAAAATCGCGGCTCCGGGACGCCCGATTTCAGTTCTGATTCCGGAAAATGGTCAATGGATGCAGATCGGCGGTTCCAGCACCGGCGGGACCATGGTAATTCATCTCAAGCCGGCGGAATTGTCCGCGATCGGCTTGGCGGGGGGATGGCGGTGTGAGATTGTTATCGGGGGCACGATTGACCCGAACTTCACGTGGCATGTGACAACGGTCCGTTTAACGGCGGCGGGTACGGTACAATAAGTCCCATGGCGGAATTGTAAGTTCCCAATCATACAGGATTGTTTATGAGCGAAGCACCGGTTGTGGAAACAGTGGAATTAACCAAGATCTACGGGGAATTTACCGCCCTGGATCACCTGAGTATTCGCCTGGAAAAAGGGCAGATACTGGGTTTCATCGGGCCTAATGGCGCCGGTAAAACCACCACCATTAAAATTCTCGTCGGATTGATCCGCCCCACCAGCGGTAAAGCGTCCATCGGGGGTGTGGATTGCACGTCTGACGCGCGAAAAATCAAGCATCTGGTCGGCTATATGCCCGATACCTTCGGATCCTATGACAACATGCGGGTGAGGGAATATCTGGATTTCTTCGGCGCGGCATTCAAAATTCCCCGCAAACAAAGGCAGGATCGTATCAGTGCGTCGCTGGCGATTACCGGTGCAGCGCACATGGCGGATCTATATGTTGAAAGCCTTTCTCACGGTATGAAACAGCGCGTGGCCATTGCCCGAACACTGCTCCATGACCCGCCGGTGCTGATTCTCGATGAACCCGCCAACGGCCTGGACCCGGCAGCGCGTGTGGAAATGCGGGAAATTCTCCTGAACCTGGCGCAAAGAGGCAAAACGCTTATTGTCACCAGTCATATTCTGCCGGAGTTGGCGCGGATATGTAATATGGTGGCCATTATGACCCATGGAAAACTCCGCGCGTTTGGCACGCTGGATCAGATCATGCAAAATGTCCGGCACCAGCGCATGATCGAAATACAGTTGCTTTCCGAAGAGGATGTTTCCCAGGCTGCGGAAATTCTCCGCGAAAACCTTGGCCAAGCAGCCAATGTTACCCAGGCCCCCTCTGAAATGATGGTGCGATTCAACACCACGGGCAATGAACAGAGCCTGGCGGTGGCGCTCCAGCGCCTGGTCTCGGCGCAGGTGCGTGTGAGCCAATTCCGTGAAATGCAGCAGGATCTTGAAGACGCTTTCCTTTCTGTAACCCAGCAGGATAAGGCGCAGGCCACAGTCGGGGAGGCGCAGGCGTGAACAACCCGATTGTACGTCGTGAACTTATTGGTGCCTTGCGCAAGCCCAACGTGGCCGCGCTGGAAGTGGCATGGCTGGCGGTGCTGGCCGCGGTTATTGTGTTGCGCTGGCCGGCGGGCGGACGGGTGAATTTGGCGGGCACCCAGGCCCAGCAGGTGCTAAGTCTGCTTTCCTGGACAATTTTAGTCGGCATGATGCTGGTGGCACCGGCGTTTCCGGCGGCCTCTGTCGTGGCGGAAAAGCGCAGCGGTACGCTGGCGCTATTGCTGAATTCTCCACTTTCACCCGCATCCATTTATCTGGGGAAACTTATCGGTGCCTTGGGATTGCCCATCCTGCTTATGCTGCTGACGATTCCCGGCATGACGGCCTGCTTTGCCATGGGCGGCGTGAGTCTGGTGCATCAGGTTTTGCCGCTGTATCTGATTTTTATTATGGTGGCGATGGAATCCGCGGCCGTAGGATTGTATGTGAGCATCCGCGTCAATGACGTGGATTCCGGAATACGCCTGACTTATGCGGTATTGTTCGTTCTGGATTTGCTGCTGCTGATTCCCTATCGACTGGTGGCTGACACCCAGAATCCGACATTTCTGCTCATGGGCCGCTGGCTGGCGTCGTTTTCACCCCTTCCGGCGATGCTGCACGTGCTGGGAGCCAATTCCGTTCATGCCGGCAATTCCGTTAATGGGGGTTCTTCGGTCATCTTCCGTTTTGTGATCTGCGCCCTGGTGCTTAGCGGCGTATTAGGGCTGTTGAGCATTCAGCGGCTGGGGCAATGGTTATTTGATCGCCCGCGCGCCAGCGGTAAAATTACCGATGACCGCTCAACCAAGGTGCAGGCTTATCGCCGCATCATGTACTTATGGTTTTTTGATCCGCAACGCCGCAGCGGTCTGATCGGGCCGTTCAGTAATCCGGTGATGGTCAAAGAATTTCGCACCAGCCGCTTCGGGCGTTCGCACTGGATGATGCGCCTGGTGGGAATATGTCTGATCGTGTCGCTGGGTTTGATGCTGGCGGCCGCCTATGGCTCCATAAACTTTCAGCCCCAGACCCTGGGCGAACTGATGGTCATGTTCCAGGTAACGCTGATTGTTCTTATTACCCCCAGCCTGTCGGCGGGGCTTATCAGCTCGGAATTGCAGAACCAATCCTGGCAGTTGCTGCGGGTTACGCCATTAAGCCCGGCGAGCATTGTCCTGGGGAAACTGTTAAGCGTGTGTCGCACGCTGCTGCTTTTGCTTTTTGCCACGTTGCCGGGTTATGCGGTCATGCTGGTCATTGATAAAGGACAGGCGTCGCGGGTGGTCACGGTGCTGATTACCCTGGGATTAATTGCGCTATTTTGTTTAATGGTCAGCAGCGCCGTCAGCAGTTGGTTCCGGAAAACCGCACAAGCCACGGCACTTTCCTACGGGTTGCTGCTGGGATTGTTCGGCGGAACCCTGGTATTCTGGGCCGGGCGGGGAACGCTTTTTTCATTAAGCCTGGTGGCGGCAATCCTCAAATACAATCCGCTGGCGGCGGCGCTGGCCACCATTCATGCGCCGGGCTTCAATGATTACAACTTTGTGCTGGCTAACTGGTGGTTCATGCTGGCGGTTATGGGTATTGCCGCGATTGTTCTGGTGTTCCGGACCTGGCGATTAACCCGGCCCGATTAACTGACGCAAATGGTTGATGCGGGATGTCGATCCGTATGGGTGATATGTTCATGAAACAGGCTTTAATTGCTGCGGCCAATTGTTCCGGCCGCAGAATTTCGTATGCAGCGGGAATACTTCTTCTAGGATTCTCCTGCGCCGGGGCACAGGCGGCTGCGGTTACCAACGGCATCGGCGATCCGATGCTGCATATACCTCAACTGCCGCGGCTGCACCTGCAAATGACTTACAATCCGCAATTGACCAAACTCTGGCAAGCCGCCTTGCAGCAGCCTATTCCCGAAGTTATTACCCGGACCTGCGTTACGATTCGCACGGCGGTAAAAAATAACGTCCCCAATCTGCACGTGCTGGTTCCGTCACTGGAACATCTGGCGGTTTCAAAAACAATTCCTTTGACGGTTAGAACATCGGTAGCCCGGGCGTTGGCCGAAATTTCCAACAGGCGCACTCAACCATTTCTGGTTCATCTGGATTCTTCCGAGCCGGCGGCATTTGCCCCGATTCTCGATCCATTGCTGGCCGAATGGCGCACCGACTCCATGGGCACGATCTGGATTGCCCGGTTGAAATCCCCGACGGCCGGATTACAGCTCAAGCTCTCGGCAGCTCAAGCCCTGGGCACCGCACGCGATCATCAGGCCGAGGGGGTGTTGAAGCAAATTGTTGCCGGCAGCCGTGAACCGTGGGCGTTGCGTTTCGCGGCGGCCAGATCGCTGGCAAAATTAAAGGCCCGCGGCCTAAGTAACATAAGCCTGAGCATGCTGAATGTTCAGGGAAGTGGTGTGAGACGCCACTTGCTTTGCGCCACGATGCTCTGCAGCGTCAGGACATCCAGACAGTGGATCATGCTCCAGTCGTTAGCCCACGATGCCAATTCCGCAGTCGCCGCCATTGCGTGGCGCGGCCTGATGAAAAACCATGTCAATATGTTGCAGTATCTGGCTCCGACAACCAGCCACAGCCCGGATCCCACACTGCGGCTGCTGGTGGCAAAGGCCTGGAAGCGCATCGGCGGGAATAAATCCATTCTCGGCCTGGGCGCAACACTAAATGACCTGCGACGGCCGATACGCTGGTATGCCCGTGATGCGCTGATCTATCTTGGTTCACAACCGCAGAGCCGCTTATTTGTCATCCATGCGTGCCGACAGATTATTCATGGTACCCAATCGCGGGCCATTCGGCAGGCCTGTCTGGTGTTGGGCAAGCTGGATGATAAAGCCTCGGCGGGAGAGTTTATTTCCCTGTTATCCAATAGAAGCCAGGCGGTTCGCCTGGGGGCCGCGGTGGCCCTGCGGCGCGCGGCGGTTCGCACCACGTTGCCGGCGGTGCTGAAGTTCGCCCAAAGCACCGCAAAAAATTCACAATTCGCGTCCGCTCATTTGAACAAGCCGGGCTATGCGGTGCCCTTGAATGACGATAATCTGCAGCTTTCGCAGGTTTTCCAGTTTTTTGGTTTGATGCACTATGCTCCCGCTTTACCGGTGATGATTCCCTGCATTCCGAAAAATGCGCCCTATGGAATTGAGGCGCGGCAGGCGGCCATCTGGGCCATTGGTATGATTGATAACGGGCAAAGCCATCCGAAGCTGGCACGGGAATTGGCGGGGCGTCTGGATGATATGGAAATGCCCATTCCGGAATTTGAACAGGTGCGTGAAATGTCCGCACTGACCTTGGGACGGATCCATGCCAAAGCTCGCCTCACCGATCTTAACGCCTCTTACAGCGGAGAAGACCTCGGTGCGGTTTCTCTGGCGTGCCGCTGGGCGGTTGGAAAAATTACCGGCAAATACCCGCCCTTGCCTCATGCCACGTCCATTTTCCAAGCCGGATTCCTTGTGCCATTGTCGCAGCCCTGATACAACAATAGCTGTACCGATTTGGGCGCGGCGGAATATGCGATTCAATATTTCATGCGTGCTGCTGTTGATTTTGATGCCCTTGGCTTTGGCATCCTGCGCCAGAACGCCTGCCGTCAGGCATCCCGGCGGCCCGCGCATTGTCAGCACCGATCCATCGGCCACGCAAATACTGCTGCAAATCGGTGCCGGTCGAACGCTGGTCGGTGTTTCTCCATGGGATAAACCGCTCCTGCCCCCATCCATGCGAAATCTGCCGGTGGTGGGCGGTTATCTGCATCTCGATGAAGAACTGGTCGTGCAACTCGCGCCGACTGCCTTGATCCTCCAGCAAGCTCCGCAACGCATACAACCGGGAATTACCGCCATGGCCCGCCAAAATGGAATTCGCATTGTGAATATCCGCATCAATACCTTTCATCAACTTTTTTCCGCTACTCGAACGCTCGGTGGAATCAGCGGCTGCCGCGCGCAGGCCGCTGCCGCGATAAAAGCGCTGAAAGCAAAGCTGAAAATTCTGGCCGGCCATAGCCCCAAAAATCCCCCGCGTGTGGTATATATAATCTCCACCAGACCGATCATGGTGGTGGGTGCGGATAATTTTATGGATCAGGAAATAACTTTGGCGGGCGGCAATAACGTGGCGCAACGTTGCGGTAATGGATTTCCCACGATCACGCGCGGCACATTGGTGCGTTTGAATCCGCATGTTCTCCTGATCGGCAAGCCCGGGCAACCTGCGGCATCAGGGCCGGATGATCCGCGCCTGGCACCCTGGTTGGCATTACCTGTTGCGGCCGCTGGAGCCAAACGTGTTGATTTAATAACCTGGCCGCAGGCACAGATGCTCACGCTGCATGTCGCTCACCTGATTGATCGTCTCCGGCGTTTAATACTTGCGCCCGCCGACGCCGGGGGAGCAAGATGAAAACCTTCGGTCCATTGCCCGCGAAGGGAATTGTGCTGGCAGCGCTACTGACCCTTTTAATTTTTGCTCTGTGCCTCGCGATCGGCCCTGGTGCGCCGGGACAGCAGAGTATTTCTTTGGGATTTCCCGGATGGGACATTCTGCAATTACGTCTCACGCGCGTTGCGGCGGCGGCCATTGCAGGCGGTGCTCTGGGCCTGGCCGGCGTGCTGTTGCAGGGCTTGTTGCGCAATCCGCTGGCCGATCCCTTTGTTCTCGGTATTTCCAGCGGGTCCACCGTGGGCGTGATGATCTGGATTGTTTTCGGCGATGTTCTTTTGCATTCTTTTGCCGGCCAGCCCTGGCTGATGAGCTTCTTTTCCGATGGCCAGAGCATTCCGGCCCTGGCCGGCGCGCTCGCGGCTACCTTGCTGGTTTTTCTGCTGGGCCGGCGCAAGGGAATACTTGAGCCTATGACGCTGATACTCTCCGGCGTGGTGATCAGCACCATTGGCGGCGCTTTGGTGATGTTACTTAATAACATGGTGCCCTATGGGGCCAGAGCGGATATTTTAAGTTACATGTTTGGTTATATCAGTGAAGGAACTTCCCGCACACTGCTGCTGACCGCAAGTATCGCACTGGGCCTGGCGTGGGCCGGCGCGTTGACGCTGGGCGGTGCGATGAATATCGCATCGTTCTCCGATGCTGAAGCCCATAGCCTGGGAATCAAGTTATCTTCCCTGCGACTCTCCGCTTTTGCTTTAGCCGCTCTGGCCACCGCTGCTTCAATTACGGTGGCCGGCCCGATCGGTTTTGTCGGGTTGATCTGTCCGCACTTGTGCCGGGGAATCTTCGGGCCGGATCATCGGCAGTTGCTGATCACCAGCCCTCTGTTGGCGGCTATATTTCTGATGCTGGCTGATACGTTTGTACGCAGCACGGGTGCCTGGTTCAACGGTGAGTTGCCCGTAGGGGTTATCACGGCTTTGTGTGGCGGCCCGTTTTTCCTGTATCTGCTGCAGCGCCGACGGATATGGATGTAATAAGTCCCGGCAGGATGACTATTCCCATGGATCATAACAATCCTGACTTCCCATCCCAGGCCCCAGCCGCCGAAATAGCGCTGGCTGCGGATGATCTGCATTTTCAGTATGCTTCCAGCTCACCCGCTGTCGATGGTATGACCGTCCCCTTTTATACCGGTGAAATGACCATGATTGTCGGCCCCAATGGTTCGGGAAAATCTACGCTGCTGCAACTGTTGTCCGGCCATCTGACACCATCCGCTGGAACCATCACCGCCGGGGGCCGGAACATCACACGCCTGAATCCCCTGAAGCGCGCCGCCCTGATATCTTATGTGCCCCAGGCACCGCAGGTAAGCTTTGCCTATCGCGTGCAGGACATCGTGGCCATGGGTTCCTGGGCACGGGACCGTGCTCCGGGCGAAAAAGTAGCCGGAGATAGGCCGGGCGCGGATCCTGTGGTTCAGGCTATGTGGGATCAGGATATTCACGCTCTTGCCCAACGCACGTACGACGAACTTTCCGCCGGGGAACGCCAGCGCGTGGCGATCGCCCGCGCCCTGGTTCAGGATTCCCCCATTATGCTTCTGGATGAACCCACGGCGGCCCTGGACATCTGGCATCAGCTCGAACTGCTTCACCACCTGAAATCGCTGGCTCGGTCCGCTCATAAAGCCATTATCTGGGTCACGCATGATTTAAACCACGCCCGCGCCCACGCCGACCGCGTCCTGATTATGCACGAAGCGAAATTAGCCGCCCACGGCCCAGCCCATCAGGTGCTGACCCCCGAAATTCTCGAACCAATTTATCGCGTGCATGTCACCGTGCAGGACGGAAAACTGACGTTTTTGCGCTGCTAATTGTCTTTTTCCCGGCTTTTCCTCAACTTGAGAAGTCATTCAAGCCGTTGTAGATAATATTGATGCGAGCCGAAGACGGACCTGTGCCCGATCATCGGTGCTCTGAGGTGTTGTTCTAAAAATGGCTGTTATTGTCGATCAAAATCAGAAATTGCTCACCGCGTGCGGACCATGGGCTGGCGTATCTCAATCGCAATGGATCAAGGCCATAAGCGGCGCGTTGGATCTGGCGGAGGGTCTGCCGCCCGGCCATAGCCGCAGGGCCTGCTGGATTGCCATGCAAATTGCCGACCGCATGGCGATGGGAACCGCGGACCTGGCCGATGTGTACTACGCCGTACTGCTGAAAGACATCGGCTGCACCAGCAATGCTGCACGGTTGTTTGAAATCTACGGCGCTGATGATTTACAACTCAAATCTGATTTCCGCAGGGTCGATGCACAAGATGTCGTGCAACTTATTCGTTTTGTTGCCGGTCATGTCGCACCCTTCGCGCCGGTACGACGACGGTTGGCTCGGTTGATCTGGATTGTCCGCCATGGTAAAGCTTTGCAGCGAGAATTAATTGTTGATCGCTGTGAACGCGGCTCGGAACTTGTGCGGCGTATGGGGTTGCCCAACGCCGTCGGACAGGCCATTACTTCGCTGGATGAGCATTGGAACGGTCGCGGCTACCCCAATCATCTCGCCGCGGCGCAGATCCCCCTATTAAGCCGCATTGCCTTGGCGGCACAGATCGCAGAAGTGTTTTACAGCTCTGGAGGACCCGCGCAGGCCACGCGGCAGGTGTGCAATCGGAGCGGTAAAACGCTGGATCCCATTGTGGTGCGTACATTCCTTTCAATATCGGCGGCCCGGGGATTCTGGAGCAATCTGGCAAATCCCAATCTGCCGGAATTGCTCGATGAATTATTTCCGGCCGCGCACGATCACCTGATGACGAAAACCGAAGTCAACAATTTCATCGAAGTATTGGCGGATGTTGTGGACGCCAAAAGCCCGTCGTTGGATGGCCACTGCCGCCGAGTGGCCCAACTGGCCCAGGTTTTGGCCGAACACCTCAATGTGACCGGGCATAGCAGCCTTGAAATCTATCACGCCGCGCTGCTGCATGATATTGGCAAGCTTGGGGTCAGCAACGCCGTTTTGGACAAACCGCAGCCATGGAGTGCGTCGGATCGTGCGGCCTACCACCGCCACGTGGCATTATCCGCGGAAATTATCGCGTCCTTCCCCGCGCTTGACGCCCTTGTGCCAATCGTAGCCCTGCACCATGAACGCCTTGATGGCACAGGCTTTCCTCGCCGGCCTGCAGCCGGCACCATACCCCTTGGCTCCAGAATCATCGCGGTTGCCGATGCGTTTGATCATCTTCGCTGCCGTCATCCGCAGCCATCGGCTTCACAGATCGCCGCGCTACTGACCCAAGACGCCGGGCTGGATCAATCGGTAGTCTCGGCGCTGGCCAATGCGACATAATCCACTGACCGAGATCAATTTTGTCATCGGCTATTGCCGGTAACAGCGGCCCCCCTGCGTCTCACGTCATATTTAGCCGATACAATAGAGAGACAACAGGCCTGATATTGGCCGGAGGTTGGTTATGGCTACATTAATTGCGGATCAACTGGCATCGGATCCACGCGTGCTTGAGGCCCGCGAACTGCTGGACTCGGCTCTGCGCGATCAAACGCGTAAACTTACCGGCATACAAGCCCCTGATCCGGCCCGCGCCGTTGACTATGCCAAAATCATTGCAGATTTTTCCCACAACCGCGCCGGAGGACTTTATTTCCCCTATCTGGGCAGCGGCGTGGGGAATGGGGCACTGGTGGAACTTGCCGACGGAAGCATCAAATATGATTTTATCAGCGGCATCGGCGTGCATTTTCTCGGTCACAGCCATCCGCTGCTGTTAAACAGCGGCATTTCCGCCGCACTTTCCGATACGGTCATGCAGGGAAATCTCCAGCAGAACCGCGACTCGCCGCCGATTGTATTCCTGCTGCTGCAATTAGCCAAAAATGCCGGGTCGAGAATGGAACATTGTTTTCTTACCACCAGCGGAGCCATGGCCAATGAGAATGCGCTTAAGCTCATGTTTCAGCGCAAACCGGGCGCTGTACGCATGTTGGCCTTTGAGCACGGCTTTTGCGGGCGCACGCTGGCGTTGTCACAAATTACCGATAAACCCTTATATCGCGCTGGCCTGCCCAGCACGTTGCCAGTCGATTATATCCCCTTTTTTGACGCCTCCAATCCAACCGGCAGCACGGAAAAAGCTATGCTCGCGTTGCGCACACATTTGTGTCGATATCCGGGTCAACATTCCGCCATGTGCCTTGAGTTGATTTTAGGTGAGGGCGGATACTGGGTAGGGGACCATGATTTTTTCCTCCGGATATTAACTGAACTCAAAGCCCACAATATCGCCGTCTGGTTTGATGAAATCCAAACATTCGGGCGCACCAGCCGCCCGTTTGCCTTTGAACATTTTGATCTGGCCCAATGGGCGGATGTGGTCACCGTCGGAAAACTCACGCAGCTTTGCGCCACGCTGTTTACGCCGGAATTTAAGCCGCAGCCCGGCCTGTTAAGCCAAACCTTTACGGCCTCCGCCTCCGCCATTGCTGCGGCTCAGGTCATCCTGAAAATGTTGCTTGAAGGTGATCTCTTCGGCCCCGGCGGACGCAACATGCACGTGCACCGTATCATGACGCAACGTTTCGAGACCACCGCCGCGCGCCGTCCGCAACTGCTGCGCGGGCCGTATGGCCTTGGCGGCATGATCGCCTTTACGCCGCTGGACGGCTCGGAAGCCAAGGTGAAAGTCGTGCTCAAAGCCCTGTTTGATGCAGGCGTCATCGCCTTTTATGCCGGTAGTAACCCGGCGCGCATCCGCATGTTACCGCCGACATCCGTGGTTACCCAACAGGATATTGACACCGTCTGCGATATTGTGGAATCAACGCTTGTGGCCTGTGCGGACATCTGATGGAGAATGCTTATGGTTTTTATCCGCCCCATTTGTGCCGCTGATCTGGATAGCCTTTTTGATTTGGCGGGCCAGACCGGTTATGGCATGACCACGCTGCCGCCCGACCGTGCCGTGCTGCAGCGCCGCATTGAGGAAAGCGAACTGGCCTTCAGCCTGAAGATGGAAAAACCCCGCGGCGAAACGTACTTATTTGTGCTGGAAGATGCGGCCACCGCCAAAGCGGTGGGGGTGTGCGGCATTGTTTCCAAGGTTGGCGGTTTTGATCCGTTTTACAGTTATCGTATCCGGGATCAACGCCATCACAGCACCATGCTCAAGGTGGACAAAATTGTCCCTATTCTGGAATTAACAGTCAGTTATGACGGCCCCGCAATTGTCGGCAGCCTTTTTCTCCTGCCGCAGTTTCGGAAAAATGGCAATGGCCGCTTGTTATCCCTGGCGCGTTTTCTTTTCATGGCCCAGTTTCCGGCACGCTTCGATCCGCATGTCATTGCGGAAATGCGTGGAATCATTGACGCTCAGGGTCGCTCCGCGTTTTGGGATGCCGTGGGTCGACACTTTTTTGGGGTAGATTTTCCCCAGGCGGATTACCTGACCATGGCGGATAAGGAATTTATCGCTAATTTAATGCCCAAACACCCCTTATATATTCCGCTCCTGCCGCCCGATGCTCAGGCCGTCATTGGCAAGGTGCATCCGGATACGCAGCCGGCGTTGAAAATTCTCACCGATGAGGGCTTCACCTTTGAAAAACTTGTAGATATTTTTGAAGCCGGTGCGGTTTATGGGTGCGACCTAAAAACCATTCGGTCCGTGCGCGAAAGCCGGGAGGCGGTCTATCGCGGATCAGCATCCTTGTCGCAAGCCCCGGAAGATTATCTGGTATCCAATGGCCGCATGGCATTTCGAGCCTGCAAAGCGGCGATTCAGCGCGTGGATGACCAAGCTATCAACTTGGATCTCGAGGTGGCAAAACAATTGGATCTTGCCCCCGGCGACCCGGTGCGCTATGTCTCCATGCGGGCAGGTGGGAAATGAATACAAGCGTTCATCTGGGCACCTTACTGATCGGCTCGCACACGCCCCCCGGCGATGGCGCAGCGATGGTGTCGCACTGTCCCTGGGATAACACGCTGCTGTGGCAAGGCGCAGCAGCTTCGGCTGAACAAGTGAATCAGGCGGTCGCGGCAGCCCGTGCGGCACTGCCGCAATGGCTTGGTGCCGATAGAGCAAAATGTGCCGCAGCTTATGTAACACTGTTGAAAAACCAGGCACAAAACTTCGCCCGCATCATGGCACTGGAAACCGCCCGCCCGTTATGGGAAACCCGCACCGAAGTTGCCGCCATGGTCGCCAAGCTTGACCACAGCCTTGCCGCCCAAGCCGCGCGGCGGGCTGAAACGCGCCTCACCACCGCCGAAGGCGTGGCGATCACGCACTTCAAACCCCACGGCGTGGCCGCGGTTTTCGGACCGTTTAATATGCCCGGCCACTTGCCCAATGGCCATATTATTCCCGCACTGCTGGCGGGTAATACCGTCGTCTTCAAACCCAGTGAGAAAACACCATATTCCGGCGAATTCATGTGTCAGCTTTGGCAGCAAGCCGGATTACCGCCCGGCGTGCTTAACCTGGTGCAAGGCCCGGCGTCCGTCGGGGAGGCCCTGGCCCAGAACGCTGATCTGGATGCCGTTTTCTTCACCGGTTCTGTAACCGCCGGCCTGGCCCTGCAACGCCTGCAAATGCAATATCCGCACCGCATGTTGGCACTGGAAATGGGTGGTAACAACCCGCTGGTGATTTTCAACTGCGGTAATTATTGCGCTGCCGCTTATACCGCCCTTGCCTCCGCTTTTCTCACCACCGGCCAGCGCTGCACCTGCGCCCGACGCTTAATTGTAGGCCCATCTGATCAGGCCGTTGTCCCACAGCTTGTCTCCA
>JAKBAC010000057.1 GCA_021809365.1 Planctomycetota bacterium
TCGCAACTCTTGCCCTGAATTGGCTCAAGAATAAATGCCGCCGCATCTTTATTGGCCAACGCCTTTTCAAGTGAAACCAGATCATTAAATGGAACCGATTCCGTATGCGGCAGCAAATCGCCGAAACCCTCCCGGAAAAATTCCGCCCCGTTGATCGCCAAGGAGCCGGTGGTCAGCCCATGAAACGCATGTTCGCAGTATATAATTTTCTGCCGACCGGTGGCGTGGCGCGAAAATTTAATGGCCGTCTCCACGGATTCCGTTCCGCTGTTGCAGAAGAACACGCGATTAAGACCGTCGGGCGTATGGCGTACCAGTGCTTCCGCCGCCAGGCCGCTCAAGATGCTGCAATCCATGCGCACAAGATTGGGACTGTTGGCATCCAGAACCTGCCGTAGCACCTGCCGAACCTTGGGATGGTTTCGTCCCAGCATAAATACGCCCCAGCCGGTCAGCAGGTCAAGATATTTTGTGCCCGCGCCATCCCAGAGATAACATCCCTCGCCGCGCGTGTAATTGCGGTCAAAACCGATGGTTTTGAGCATTTTGACAAAAGCTGGATTGATATGATCCTGGTGCAGGTCATATTGCGTTCCGCGATGTTGCTCTACCCAGGCGACGAAATCTTCATGCATGGCACAATTCCTTAAAGTCGGTGCAAGCCGATCACGCATGGAATTATACGGTTGATGAAAAAAAATGGTATCGGAGTTTTTGAATGCTCGCGAATTCCATTGATGGCCAATGCGGGCGGCGGTTCGGCCTCAACCCAGCTCACGGGCGCAGCAATAAATCCGGACCATGGGGCATCAACCCACCCCGCGAGCCACTGGGTTTATCCCTGTGGACCTCAGAACATCCGTGAACAGGTGGCTTTTCACCCACGGTACGGATTTAATGTCCGTGCCCCCGCCAACGCGCGTACCAAACCCTCCAATCCATTGGGTTCTCGCATCTACCCTCTGGCGGCCCAGAATGTCAACGCGGCACCGGCCACAGCGGCAATCACGATGCCAATGCGCATCGCGTTGATGCGGCGGTTGAACCGCAATTGTAAGTACTGAGATTCCGCCATGGCCGCCAGAAGATTAACCCGATCCCGCATGCTTGGATGCATCCATCCGGCCCGGTCGCGCGGGCGGTTGGCCATGCCCACAAGCGTGCTTAAACTTTCGGAAAAGATGCGCGCGCCGGCCTGGGCGGGGGTTTCGGGGGTGGGGTCATCAGGATTAACCAAAGTGACAGTTTGCCTGTGGCCATCCATTGTGGATGCGGGATATGCCGCGGCACCCTCCATCAACGGCGTCGTCGTAGCAGCGACCACCGTGGCGATATGCCGGGCCGCAAACCAATCTGCCTGATGTTCGCACATTCGGCTCACCCGGGAAAATCCGAAGATTACCAGAACGCCCACGATTGAAAAATTCACCAGCATCACGGTGTTGTCGCTTAATGACCAAACATTACCGGCCCAGAGGGAGATCCCCGTGCCCAGCAAATCGGCGGCGAGAAATGTCAGAAGATACCACCAGATATGCCGATGATGTCCATGGCCCACCTCATGCGCAAAAACCGCCTCAACCTGCCGCGGTTCCAACCGCTCCAGCAGAAGATCCGTGAGCAGAAAATAGCGAGTCCATGCCAGCAGTCCCAATACCGCGGCATTGGGAATACGATAGTAGGTATGCCACACACGTATATCGATGAATCCAACCTTGTTGCAACGGGCCAGGCTTTCCAAACGGGTTCGCAGCGGCCCTCCCGGCAGCGGCGTGGTGCGCCAATAGTGCACGATGATCGTGGGTAATACCAGCAGCAGAACCAGCACTGGTAGAACGGAGGCAATGGCGGACCAATAGCCCAGATTCCATTCATTCATCAAAGCGGTCAGTGGAATGGTCAGCAGATCAACCGCCAGCAGCACCAGCAGTAAGGATAAGCCGTGGCGAAACTGCATATTGACATATTGGAATCGCGATGGCAACGGATGTGTTGGAAAGCCAGTGGAAGGCTCTTCATCACCTTGCGTCGCAAGGGTCTGGCGATGAATCTGTATTTCCAATGGATATTCCAGCCACCATATTGCCAGCCACGTCATCACCGGGGCCGCCAACCAGATGGTGGAGGACAGAAGGGGAATTCTTCCAAGATTCCAGTGAAATTTCACCAGCCATCCAAAGCCGAAGAGCCACAAATCCGCCGCCAGCAGCATGGTATTCATCGCCATCAACTGTCGAACGGTTTTTGGAATCGCCATGTTCATATCAGTGGGAGACAGCAAGCCGGATTGCAAATCCCGGCTCATGCGATGGAAACGCCGCTTGGCCCGGAAAAGTAGTGCACAGTGCCCCAAGACAACCAGCACAATCACCATTGACGCGGAAAAGGCGACCGGCGGCCTCTGAGGGGCACTACTGAATGCCGCGACAATCAAAAGGAGAATAATAACCTGCAGGGGCGCAATCATGTATGTATATTACACCCGTGCGCGGGACATCGCACCGGCACAATGAAAATTTGCCATCAAAAGATTGCCGGGGTGGCCCCGGCAAACTATACTCATCGCGGTAATTGATCGGATACTTGATGCGGTCTTGCATCATGTGATGCCAGACGTGATATTCCTGTATGGATGAAAGGAAAGGCGGATGGATACCACAATCAGTTCGGACGAAAAAGTAATTGCACATCAGCGATGGGTGCGGATTATCCCCCTTGCGGTGGTGATGTATATATTGGCATTCATCGATCGCATCAACGTGGCAATGATTTTACCCTACGTGAATAAGAGTTTTGGCCTCACGGCGGGCGCAATTGGCTTTGCGGCGGGCATTTTTTTTGTTGGTTATATGATGTTGCCGATACCTGGCGGCCTATTAGCCAGCCGATGGAGTCCCAAGAAAATAGTGGCCATACTTATGGTGCTGTGGGCCATTCCCGCCATGGCGACCGGACTGGTGCAGAATCTTACACAGTTGTACGTTGCTCGGTTTGTTCTAGGTTTTTTTGCCGGTGGTGTATGGCCTACGGTTTTGGTATTGTTGACCGCATGGTTTCCGCAAAAGGAAAGGGCGCGAGCCAACGCTCTTTGGATGACGTGCCTACCACTGTCGGCAATTATCATGACACCATTGACCGGATGGATGCTGACGGTCATGACATGGCGATGGGTCTTCATTATTCAGGGGGCTCCACCGCTGCTTTGGGTGGTGATATGGTGGCTACTGATAGCCGATCGCCCATCCGAGGCTTCTTGGATATCCAAGGAGGAACGAAATTATATCGAGAAACATTTGGCCGCGGATGCGGCAAAGACTCCGCCTTCGTTGGGATATTGGGCGGCAATTACTGAACCCAAGGTACTCTGGTTGCTGATGGCCTATTTTTTCTGGATGGCGGGCTTCTATGGGTTCACGATGTGGGCACCGAGCGTTGTGAAAAGTTTTTCGGGAAGCGGCCAGTCTGAGTTAGTGGGCTGGCTAAGTGCCATTCCATTCGTGTTTGCGCTGGTTGCGATGGTCGTCAATTCCACATGGTCGGATCGGCGAATGAAACGGCAGATGCATGTGGCTATTCCATTGATTCTTGGTGCTATGGGACTTGTCGGCGGGCAATTTGTGGGGCATTGGCCACTGATGCAAATGATATGTCTGCTGGTGGCGGCAATCGGTGTTTATAGCCCTTTTGGTCCCTTCTGGACTGTACCGAGTACGTTGTTGCATAAGGATGTGGCGGGGGCCGCAATGGGCATAATAAATTTGGGAAATTTAGGTGGCTTTCTGGGACCTTACGTTGTGGGCTACATTCGCGGCCGCACCCATAGCGGTTTCGCGGGCTTTCTGGTGCTAAGCGCTTTTCTGATAATATCGGCAGTGATACTGATATTCCTTGGAAGTGATAAAAAGCACGCGGACTTGGCCGAAGCAGGGGCAGACACCATCATTGAGTGAAAATGTACAGACAGGTAAACGGGAATCTCGCTTGCGGATGAAATTGCGATGCGTTCCAGGCTTGTGAATCGCGCTGCTCGAGTAGGATATCGCGGCGATTTGGAACGTCGGAACAAACAATCGGACTAACTGCGGATTGCGCGTGAAGGATTCATTCAAATGGCCAACCAAAATATGACGCGTGCGGTTTGGAGTCCGGCGCATGCGCGGTCCGCTTTGCATGCCATGTTTATGGCCGCGGTGCAGAGCGCCGATCCGTGTCGCGTACTGGCATCACATTTGCCGTCCCGCCCCGCCGGGCGTTGTGTGGTGGTGGGTTGTGGAAAATCCGCGGCGATTATGGCTGCGGCGGTGGAAGAGGCGTGGCCGGAGGTGGCGTTATCCGGCTTGGTTGTAACACGCTATGGTCATGCGGTCCCAACGCGGCGCATTGCCGTTATGGAGTCCGCTCATCCAGTCCCAGATGCCAATGGTGAGTTGGCTGCAAAACGCATACTGCAGTTGGTGCATGGTCTGGACCCGCAGGATACAATATTGGTGTTGATCTCGGGAGGTGGTTCAGCGCTAATGTCACTGCCGGGGCCGGGGTTGACCCTCGCGGATAAGCAGGAGATCAATCGAGCCTTGTTGTTGTCAGGCGCGACCATCCATGAGATCAATGCCGTACGGAAGCATTTTTCATCCATAAAGGGGGGACGCCTCGCCCAAGCCGCCGCGCCCGCTCATGTTGTGACGCTGGCCATCAGTGATGTGCCCGGTGATGATCCCGCTGTGATTGCCAGTGGTCCGACATTCCCGGATTCCAGCACTCTTGCGGACGTTCGCGCGATCCTGAGACATTATCAGATTCCACTTTCATCCGCGGTGGAAACCTATCTGCAACATGCTTTGGAAACGCCGAAACCGGGCGAATTCGCGACGGATTATCGCCTGATCGCCACACCAATGATGGCGGTAAAGGCTGCCGCAACAATGGCTGCAACATTTGGACTTCATCCGATCGTGCTCGGTGAATTGGAAGGAGAAAGCCGCGACCTTGGTATTGTTTTGGCAGGCATCGTGCGCAGCGTGAGAAATCATGGACTGCCGGTCTCACCGCCGACGGTTCTTTTATCCGGTGGCGAGACCACTGTCACCCTTGGTCAAAATGGCGGTGGCAAAGGGGGGCGGAATATGGAATGTGTGCTAAGTCTCGCGGTAGCCTTGCAGGGACTGCCGGATACATGGGCGCTGGCCGGAGATACAGATGGAATAGATGGTTTTGGTGATGCGGCTGGAGCGTATATGGATTCCACGACATTGGCTCGCGCCCGATCATTGGGATTCGATCCGATGGCGGTTTTGCGCCGGCATGACAGCTTTACGATGTTTGATGCGCTCGGTGATCTCATCCGTACCGGACCAACCTTGACTAATGTCAACGCGCTACGGGCAGTTATCATCGGATGAAAACAACTGTGAATCATTTGCTATTAAAGATTTTCCTCATTCCTCTACCGACGATAACTCCAGTCGAACCGAAGCCAACCTCGGTAGGCGGGAAAGATGCGTCAATTCCAGCACGATGATCCGCTGCCGGCGCATGAAGTGAACTCCGGCGAGCATGAACAGCCCCATTCTTCAATTGAGACACATCCTTCCAACTCATCCTCGTCATAGATCGACAACACTGCCCCAGTGAGCTAATTTTATTACCTGGATTTTTGCAACGGCGGTGCCCGGAGTATAATTACTTTCAACTTACATCTTGCACGGAGGCGTACCGCATGGCTGGTCATCAGGATTCATTTGTTCATCTGCATGGACACTCTCACTACTCACTGCTTGATGGCGGTGCCACGCTGCCGGGGCTGTGTGCCAAAGCCGCTGAAATGGGTATGCCCGCATTGGGATTGACGGATCATGGCAATCTCTTCGGAATGGTGGAATTTTATCAGGAAGCCAAAAAGGCCGGGATCAAGCCGCTGCTGGGGTGTGAATTCTATGTGGCTCCCGGTTCCCGCTTTGATAAAGATGCGCATGGAATAAGTGAGGCAGCGTATCACCTGGTTGTCCTGGCTAAAAATCACGCGGGTTACAAAAATCTCCTCAAGCTCGCCAGTCTTGCTTATACCGAAGGGTTTTATTACCGCCCGCGGGTGGACAAAGAAACGCTCGCCCGCCATTGCGAAGGGCTGGTTGTTATCAATGGCCACTTCGGCACGGAAATTGCCGCGTGCCTGCAGCGCAATGATCTGGCCGCCGCGGTGGATGTGGCGGGGCAATACAAAGCGATTTTCGGCGAGAACTTTTTTGTGGAGCTGCAAAATCATGATGATCCCGCGCAAATATCGGCGATTCCGCAATTGCTGGAAGTGGCGAAAAAATCGGGGTGCCCGGTTGTTGCCACCAATGACCATCATTATTTGCTGAAAGATGATTATGACGCCCATGATGTGCTCTGCTGCATCAGCATGGGCAAAACCCTTGCGGATGAAAACCGGCTGCATTACTCGCGCCAACTTTATCTTAAAAGCGCGGCGGAAATGCGGGCGATTTTCCGCGACCTTCCGGAAGCCTGTGATAACACACTGAAAATTGCCGAGATGTGCGATGTGACGCTGGATTTCTCCAAGCGCCATGCGCCGGTATATACCCCACCGCAAGATTCGGCTACCGGAAAGGCGGTATCGGCTGATGATTATCTGCGCCGGCTTTGCGAAGCGGGAGTGCTGGAACGCTATGGGGCATTTAATGATGTCCTGCGGCAGCGCCTCGAGCAGGAACTCAAAGTTATCCAAAGCAAGGGCTTTTCGAGCTATTTTTTAATCGTCTGGGATTTCTGCAATTTCGCCCGGCAAAATGGTATTCCGGTGGGAGCTAGAGGCTCCGGTGTCGGTACGTTGGTTGGTTATGCTCTGGGCCTGTGCAATGTGGATCCGCTTCGGTACGATCTGCTTTTTGAGCGATTCATGGACCCCAGCCGCTCGGAAATGCCGGATATTGATATTGATATTTGCCAGGAAGGTCGTGGCAAAGTTATTGAGTATGTCCGGAAAAAATATGGCAACGTTTCTCAGATCATCACATTCTCAACGCTTGGTGCTAAGGCCGCCATTAAAGATGTAGGTCGCGTTTTGGCTATGCCGCTGGCGGAAGTGGATAAGATCACCAAACTGATTCCCGGCGGCGTGGGAGTGACATTGGACAGCGCCCTGCAAGTCGCCGATCTGAAAAAGCTATATAAGGAAGACCCCAATGTCATGCGGCTTTTTGACATTGCGCGGCGGCTGGAAGGGCTTTGCCGCAACGCCGGCATGCACGCCGCCGGTGTAATTGTCTGCGATAAGCCACTGGATGAAGTGGTCCCGCTTTATAAAAGCGGTGAGGATATTATGACGCAGTGGGACGGGCCGACCTGTGAGAAAGCCGGTCTGCTGAAAATGGACTTTCTGGGTCTGCGCACGCTGACGATTATGGAGCGGGCGTTGACGTTGATTGAGGCGGATTATCCCAAAGGCTTGCCGCCGCGGAACGCCATCGGTTCTGATGGTCGGGAAACCGTGCGTGAGCATCCCGCCGGTCCACGGCCCGGACGGTTGGATATTGAAAAAATTGATTTTACGGATCAACGTGTTTACAAGCAGGTTTTTCAGCGTGGACAAACCAAAGGCGTGTTTCAGTTTGAATCGCCGGGGATGCGCGAACTTCTGATTAAAATGAAGCCCGATCGCATCGAAGACCTTATCGCGGCCAATGCTCTGTTCCGGCCCGGCCCGATGGATCTGATTCCCGATTATTGCGCCCGCAAGCACCATCGCAAGCCGGTGCCGTCGGTACATCCCATCATGGATAACATCCTGACCGAAACCTACGGCATCATGGTGTATCAGGAACAGGTGATGCGGATTTTTAACCAATTGGGCGGCATCCCGTTGGCCAAGGCGTACAAGATCATCAAAGCCATCAGCAAAAAGCAGATGGATGTGATTGCCGCGGAAAAACAGCATTTTGTGGAAGGCGCGGAAAAGAATGGAATTCAAAAAGAGCAGGCGGTTGAAATTTTCGCCCTGATCGAAGAGTTCGGAAAATATGGTTTCAATAAAAGCCATTCCACCCGTTATGCCATCGTCGCCTATCAGACCGCGTATTTGAAAACGTATTTTCCGCTGGAATATATGGCGGCGCTACTGACTTATGAAATGATCGATCAGGCCAAGACCACGGAATATATTGAAGACTGCCGGTTTCTGGTCCGGCCCGATGGTCGCGTGGGCATTCCGATCTTACCGCCGGATATTAATCAGAGCGTGGCCGATTTTGGCGTGGTCGATGGCACGATCCGTTTTGGTCTGGCCGGAGTGAAAGGTGTCGGGCAGAAAGCGGTCGAATCCATCATGGCGGCGCGCGGCAGCCGTGCGGATGGTACCCATAAGCCGTTTACCAGTATCTTTGATTTTTGCGAGCGTGTGGACTTGCGCACGGTGAATAAATCGGTGATGGAATCGCTGATTAAATGCGGCGCGTTCGATGCACTGCATTCCAACCGCGCCGCCGCCACCGCCGCCGTTGAAACGGCTATGCACTCCGGCAGTTCCGCCCAAAATGCCAGGCGCGCGGGGCAGGAAAGCCTCTTTGGTGGCGGTGGCTCAAGTGCGATGGCCGCCGCGGCGGGGGAGTACAAACTTCCGTCCGTGCCGGAATGGCCGCAGGGTCAGAAAATGGCCAATGAAAAATCCGTGCTCGGTTTTTATGTCACCAGTCATCCCCTGCGTGATTATGAAACCATGCTTCATGATTTTACCACCATCAACACCCAGAACATCAAGACCGCCAATGATGGCAAAGAGGGTATTCTTGGCGGCCTGATTTCCAAAGTGGAGCCACGCATTGTCCGCACCGGTGCCAGCGCGGGCCAGAAATGGGCCACGATCATTCTCGAGGATTTGTCCAGTACAGTTAAAGTCACGATGTTCGCCAATGAGTTTCAAAAATTCGGCGATATGATCAAAGCCGATGCCGTCCTGTTTTTCCGCGGTAAAGTGGATCGCAGCCGCGAGGAACCGGGCTTTCGTGTGTATGAGGCGTTCACCCCCGAACAGGCCGTGCAGCGACTGGCCCGGGAAGTCCTCATTTGCGTCGATGCGCAAGCTGTGGATGCGGAATCCATTGAGCGCCTCGGTGAAGCGCTGAGGCGGAATACCGGTAAATTGCCGGCGAAAATCCAACTGGCAACGCCCGAGTCCGACATGCCGTTGAGCGCCACGCTTAATTTGTGTAAAGCCGTCAGCGGGTCACCCGAATCCTTAAAGGAATTGGAAGCATCCTTGCAGGGAGCCAAAGTACGATTGCTGGGGCCGGGAACCTATCTCAACGCCGTTCGCGCACAGACCGCGCAATTGCAGCCGGTGGCTGGCTGATTTCCCGGCTTGGCGGCATAATGCCCGACATGGAATTTCCTTTGTGGCTGATGGCAACATTTCTTTTTCTGCTGGGATGCTCTGTAGGCAGCTTTCTGAACGTGGTAATCTGGCGTTTACCGGCGCGGGGTACGCTCGTGGAGTTTAAGAATAAAACGGCACCGCTGACTCTGAGCTGGCCTCCATCGCATTGCCCAAACTGCAATGATGCCATTGCGTGGTATCGCAATGTGCCGGTACTGGGCTGGCTGATGCTGCGCGGAAAATGTCGCTCTTGCCAGGCCGCCATATCCGCCCGCTATCCGCTGGTGGAGTTGGGCACGGGGCTGATATTTCTTGCGCTTTACCTCGGCTTTTTCCGTGCTCAATGGAATCCGGATGCCACTGCAACTATTTTCGGTGGGGCATTGCCCATGGTTTTGTATCTCATCTTTGTTTCCGGTCTGTTGGCGGCCTCAGCCATTGACGCGGATTTCTTCATTATTCCGCTGAGTATCCCCTATCTGATCATGGCCGCGGCTGTGGCGTCATGCGTCTTTGGCGCACCGAAGATGTTGCCGGCGGTGGTGCCTTCATCAGTCTGGGGAAAAATGGCTCTCGGCGGCACGGTCGGTCTGCTGCTGTCCAATGTGCTTCTGCACTTGAAAATTCTGCCACGCAGTTTTGCGATGGCGGACGAGCATGGAGGGGCATTCGATGAAGCTCCCATGCCGTTAATTCCACCGCCCACATTGAAGAAATCCTGGCCGCAGATATTAGCGGGCGGTATTATCACCTTGGTGATTGTGTCCGCATGGGTCTGGCTGTCGGCAGGCGCGGCAGCGTTAATCACCCTGGCGGGCGGGATGCTGACTTTTCTCATCGGTGTGTTGCCGCGATCTATGGACGTGCCGGACGAATTCCAGCAGGTTGTGGAGGAGTCCGCTGATGTCAATGCCCGCTGGGAGATGGGAAAGGAAATTCTATTTTTGATTCCGCCAATCTGTTTGGCGGTTCTGGCGGCATGTATTCCTCTGCCGCTGCCCGCGGCACCCTGGCTGGCGCGATTGTCCGGAATTCTTCTGGGCTTGCTGGTTGGTGGAGGATCGATCTGGGTGACGCGAATTCTCGGTACGCTGCTGATGGGGCGCATTGCCATGGGGGCCGCGGATGCGCCACTGCTGGCGGCCATCGGTGCGGTGGTCGGTGCGCCGGCTGTGGCGGTGGTGTTTTTTCTGGCACCGATACTGGGACTTGTCTGGGCGGTGGTGCTGAAAATCCAGGGAAAGCCCAATGTCATGCCCTACGGCCCATGGTTAAGCATGGCGGCTATATTGACGCTGTTCGTCGGGAATCCAATTGTTAATTGGTATGCCGGCCAACTATTTCCCACAGCGCCACCGAGCCAATCCACGATGATCTGGCCGGGAGAATCTGTTCATTCGGGTGGCAGTGGCAGCGCGAAATAGTCATAATGGTGAAATGGTTGAGTTGTATCCCATATTTCTGAACGTTGAAGCACGCCCGGTATTGATCATCGGCGGCGGGGCCGTGGGACTGCGAAAGGCTCAGTCGCTTCTGGCGACCGGTGCGCAAGTCACCGTGCTTAGTCCGGAATTTCATGGCGGGTTTGACCGGTTAACCTCAATCCATCGCATGGTATCGATCTATGAGCCAGGTGTCCTTACCGCGCAACATCACCCAAAATGGATGTTGATATTTGCGGCTACCAATAGTCCGCACGTCAATGCGGCGGTCATGCAAGATGCGGTCAAGGCCGGCATTTTATGCTGCCGATGTGATGAACCGGCGTCCGGTGATTTTATTTCTCCGGCAGTGCAGCGCCGCGGCCCGCTGACACTGGCGCTTACTTCCGGCGGCAGCGCACCCGGACTGTCCGCCGCGATTGCGGAAAATCTTTCCGCGGCCATTGATTCCACATTGATTGCACAGTTGGAATTATTGGCACGCTGGCGGCGCATCGTGCTGGAGCGTGTCTCCGCCGCGGAAGTACGGCGGAATCTGCTGCAGCGGTTATCAGGACACGAAATGTACGATATGATTCGCACGGGCGGTCAGGCCGGTGGAGAAGAAATGTTTGCCCAATGGCTGGCGGCCGCGGTTGCCCAATGTGGATTGCCGCCATCCGCGGCTGTTGATTCGAGGAAGTAACACATCATGGCCAGCCCTGTGGAAGTTTCCGCCCATTTATCGATTTTACAATACGCCGCCGTGGTTGCCGCGGCGGTATCATTTCTTGCGGCATTCTGGTTTCAATTTCGGGAATTGGGAAATCAGAAGACGCAAGCCAACGCGGCCGCTGAATGCAATTGGCTTGTTCGATCACCGAATCCAGCTGTAGTCAACGGTGTATTTCTAACGGCGCTGCTGCTGGTCAGCCGCATGGTTGATGCGCACAGCATGACGCTTCCTCTCGCCGATTATTTTGACGCCTTTTTGCTTCTGGGATTGGTACTGTCCATGTTGTGGGCCTATCTGCAATGGACGCGTTACCTGCGTGCTCTGGCGGCGTTTCTTCTGCCGATGATCTTTGCGGTGCTGGTGGTTGGTATGATGCTCGGAGCGCTGGGTTATCAGCATTTTGATGCGCATAATCCATGGGTGGCGGCGCATATCGCCAGCGTGTTGCTGGGCACCGCGAGTTTTGCGGCGGGTTGCGTCGGCGGCATGGCTTATCTGCTGGCGGATCGGCGGCTGAAAAAACGCGGACAGATCGGCTGGAATTTGTTTTCGCTGCCATCACTGGCCTCCATTGAAAAATTTACCCGCCATGCCATTGTGCTGGGCTTCGCACTGCTGACGGTCGCGGCCATTACCGGGATATTTCGTGCGGTGCGCGATCCACGGCTTATGGGATCGCATTGGTATTTGTCTCCGAAAGTTGTGCTTACCGCCGTGGTCTGGTTGGTGTATGGCTTGCTTTTGAATATGCGCTTGGTGCCCATTTTGCGCGGTGCGCGGTGTGCGTGGCTGAGCATTATTGGATTTGCGTTACTGATGGCCATCTTTGCAGTTATGTTTGTAAAGGCTGGATAAGCTGCCGTATGCGAGAGATCATTCCATCTGAAACAGCGCTGCTGATGGTCGGGCTTAATCATCGCACCGCTCCGGTGCGCCTGCGTGAGTCACTGGCATTCTCGGATCAGGCGGCGGATGCGGCGGTGCTCGCGTTCAAGGAGCATTTTCCCGCCTGTGAAGCTGTGATTATTTCCACCTGCAATCGCGTCGAGCTGTATGTCGCCCGACACGGCGCGGTACAGCCGAGCGTTGAAGACATGGTGGAATTTCTCGCGACGAATCGCGGTGTTGCCGCGGCGGAGGCCAGTGGAAGCATTTATCGACTGGAACATCAGGCTGTGGTGGAGCATTTATTTTCCGTGGCCAGCAGTCTGGATTCGCTGGTGCTTGGTGAAACGCAGATACTCAGTCAGGTCAAGCAGGCCTACCAGCGGGCGGGTGCCGTAAAGACGGTCGGCCCTGTTTTTCACGTCCTGTTTCAGCGCTCGTTCGCGGCCGCCAAGGAGGTTCATGAACAGACCGGTTTGGGGGATGGTCATGTATCGGTTGCGAGCATCGCGGTGGAATTGTTACGTGGTGTTTTTGACCGCTTTGATGACAAAACCGTGCTGCTTATTGGTGCCGGCAAGATGGCGGTACTCATGCTCCGGCATCTGGTGTCGCTGCATCCGGGCCGGATGATCGTTACGAACAGGACGGCGGAAAAAAGCGCTGACATGGCCGGGCGATTTCGGCTGGAGGCGGCGGATTTTTCACGCCTGGACGAGCTTCTGACCTCCGCCGACATCGTGCTTACCAGCACCGGATCGCCGGAACCGATTATCACCGCGGAAACAATAAAATCACTGATGAAAGCCCGCCAGTATCGTCCGCTGGTGATCGTGGACATTGCCGTGCCGCGCGATGTGGAAGCGGCTGTTGCACGTTTGAACAATGTTTATTTGTACAACATTGATGATCTGGAGAGGGTGTCGCAAAGCAACCGGGACGAGCGTGGCACCAAGATGGATTTGAGTCGTGTCATTATAGATAGGCACACCGCGGAATTTATGCACTGGTTCGCGGCGCGCAATACCGGTCCGGTGGTCAAAGCGCTGTATGAATTGTGCCGCCGCATCAGCGACCGGGAACTGGAAACGTTGCTGGCGGCGAACCCGGATTTCACGGAGGTGCAACGCGAAGCCATTCGCAAAATGGCGCACCGTCTGGTGGGAAAAATTCTACATGTTCCGGTGACTGAATTAACAACGCAGGCACCGCAGCACCGTCGAATACATCTGGCGGGGGCCATTCAGGAGTTGTTTCACCTCCTGCCACCGGATGGTGCTCCAGCGGATGCAAAAAAGCCGTAAGTTTCCAACAAATCCAACTTGGGCTACCATAAGTAGTTCGTATTTTGTGCGATGGTGGATAATGCCCTACGAAACGTTACGAGATTTTCTTGCGGAACTGGACAAAATGGGAGAACTGCGGAAGATTTCCGCTCCTGTTGATCCGGTGCTGGAGGTTGCTGAAATTGCGGACCGTGTGAGCAAAGCGCCCACCCGTGCCGGCGATTATCCCGCGGGCAAAGCGCCTTTCGCAGGCCCTTCGGCCAGGCACGGCACCGCGGCCACGAATCAGGCGTTGCTGTTTGAACACATCCATGGTTCTGAATATCCGCTGGCCATCAACACCTTCGGCTCCTATCGTCGAATTCATGCGGCTCTAGGCTGTGACAGCCTTGACGACATGGCTCAACGCATTGCCGATCTGACTCAGCCGCAGTTGCCGGTGCGTTTTATGGATAAAATGAAGAAGGGCCTGGATTTGCTGAAACTTGCCGGATATGGCCCCAAGGTCCGATCCGGTCCGGGCCTGTGTCAGGAAGTGGTACTCACCGATAATGCGGATCTTACCCGGCTACCCATTATTCAATGTTGGCCGGGTGATGGCGGAAAATATATCACGTTCGGACAGGTGGTTACGAAGCATCCGGAAACCGGCGCGCGCAATCTGGGCATGTACCGCGTGCAGATATTTGATAAAAAACTCACCGCCATGCACTGGCATACGCACCACGACGGCGCTCGACACTTTCGCGCCTGGGCCAAACTCGGCAAGCCCTGCCCATTGGCCATTACCCTCGGCGGAGAAAGCATCCTACCCTATGCGGCGACCGCGCCATTGCCACCGGGAATTGATGAGCACATTTTCGCCGGCTTTCTGTTGGGTCGCGGGCTGGAACTGGTGCCCTGCAAGACTGTTCCGCTGGAAGTACCGGCGAATTGCGAATTCGTCATTGAGGGTTATGTCGATCCCAGCCAGACAATTCTTGAAGGGCCGTTTGGCGATCACACCGGCTTTTATTCCCTGGCGGATCAGTATCCAATTTTCAATGTCACAGCTATTACCCATCGGCGCAACCCCATTTATCCAACCACCATCGTCGGCAAGCCTCCCCAGGAGGATTATTACCTGGGTAAGGCCACCGAGCGGATTTTTCTGCCGTTGCTCAAGCTCATTGTCCCCGATGTCCTGGATTATGATCTGCCCATGTTCGGCGCGTTTCATAATTGCGCTTTTATTAAAATTCGCAAGGAATATCCCTATCACGCCCGCAAGGTGATTCACGCGGTTTGGGGTGCCGGGCAGATGGCATGGACTAAAATTGTGGTCATCGTTGATGAGCATGTGGATGTGCATAATCAGGATGATGTGCTGTTTCATCTGGCGGCCAATGTTGATCCGCGGCGGGATACATTCATTGCCGAGGGGCCTTTGGATATATTGGATCATGCCGCCCCGGCGATGGGAGCTGGAAGTAAAATGGGCATTGATGCCACGCGCAAGTGGCCCGGTGAGGGGACCGTCCGGGATTGGCCGGAAGAGCTGGAGATGGATGAAATAACCGTAAAAAAAGTAACTCAGCGTTGGAAGGAATATGGATTCTAAAATGGTCAAAACCCGCTTCGCTCCGTCACCCACTGGTTTCCTGCATGTCGGCGGGGCCAGAACCGCTTTATTTAACTGGCTCTTTGCCCGCAAGCATGGCGGACAATTCGTACTGCGCATTGAAGATACCGATCAGGTGCGGTCCACCGCGGAATCCGCCGCCGGAATTCTTGCGGATCTGCAATGGCTGGGGCTGAACTGGGATTGCGGCCCGCAACCGGGTTCCGCCAAGAATGAATATTTTCAGTCCATGCGACTGGATCTTTATAACGGATATTTGGCACAGTTGGTAAAAGATGGGCGGGCCTATGAGGCTTACGAAACTCCCCAGCAACTGGCCGCGATGCGCATGGTGGCGGAAAAAATGAAGCGGCCCTTTCGCTATCGACGTAACATGCCCGGCCGCGCCCAGGCCGGCAGCGGGCCTACCGTGCTGCGATTTGAAATGCCATTTGAAACCATCACCTTTCATGATTTGATTTTGGGAGAGATTTCCGTCGGCGGCGATGAGCATGATGATATTATTATCCGCAAATCAGATGGATTTCCCACCTATCACTTTGCCGTTGTGGTTGATGATCATGATATGGGCATTACGCATGTGCTGCGGGCCCAGGAACATCTGATGAATACACCCAAACATCTGGGGTTATATAAAGCGCTGGGATGGGCACCGCCCGCGCACGCCCACATGCCCCTGGTATTCAACATGGACAACACCAAAATGTCCAAGCGCGATAAAACCAAAGCCGCCCGCGCCGCTGTGGCCGCCTGGCTTAAGCAGGGGAATTCAACCGACATTCTGGTGGAAAAATCCGGCATCAGTGCCGGGCAGTTAAAGGAATTTCTGGATAAAAAGACGGATGATTCCCGTATCGCCGCCGCCATGGGTGCCGCACTGGGGATTGCCCTGCCGGAAATTGATGTGCAGGATTTCCGTCGCAGCGGTTATCTTTCCGATGCTTTATTAAATTTCATAGCTCTGATCGGCTGGTCGCCGGGAGAAAATCGGGAAATACTCACACGCGATGAGATGCTCCAACTGTTTTCCCTGGAAACCATCGGTAAAACCAGCGGACGCTTTGACCGCAAGAAGCTGCTTTGGATGAACGGTGAATATATTCGCGGGCGATCCATGGATGATCTGCTTCACGATCTCGCCGCATTTAATTCCGTTACCGATTATCCGATTAAAAAAGCCACCGAACCACAACAGCGACAACTTTTGGCCATGTACCAGGAACGCACCGGCACATTGGCCGAGATGGCGGAAAATTCGCGGTTCTTTTTTGAAGAACCGAAAATGAACCCCGTCGCGTTCAAGAAGCATATTGATTCCGGCGACGGCCGCACCGTATTGCGGCGTATTTACGACTTGCTGGCAGCCGTGCAGGATTGGTCCAAGCCGCAATTAGCACCGGTGATCGAACAGATTATTGAACTGGGTGAAAAACGCGGCACCGCGCCGCAAACGCTGCGCGTCGCCGTATGCGGTGGGGCGGTCTCTCCACCACTATTGGAAACCCTCTGCCTGCTGGGCCGCGACATCACGCTGGCCCGTATGGATAAGATTCTGCAATTAACATCGGCGGCAAGGTGAGCATGACTCCGCCTGGCGGATGGATGCGTAGGTGAACGTCAATGATTCTGTTCTTCCCCGGCAATCCATGGCGCGACATGTCGACGAATGTACTGTTCTGAAGAAGAAAAGCTGTGCGTGCCCCAGTGGCCGCAATCATCAATGAGGCTGGGATTCCATGGCACCTGATGTAATTTTGTATACGGTGCCGCATCGGCAAGGCCTGTGGGCTGCTTAAAACCCACGAAGCCGCAGGACATGCGAGGCTTGCGATCACAGGTGCCAAACAATGTTGTGCCCAAACCCAATACCAGCCAATCACGATGAGAGTAGAAATTAAACAAACCTTTGCGCAAACGTCGCAGCGCTGTGCTGAGATTATACGTGTTGGAAATGGCACCGCTTAATAGAACCAGCCCATCAATACTCCGGTCTTCCGGCAGCGATTCCACCGCGAAAAGCGCCGGCCCCGCGCCGCCGCTGTTGGCGATAATATGTATGGGCCGACCGGGATATTCGTCCTGATAACGCATGATGATCCGCGTCAGCTCCGCCGCCTTGGATCGATTCCGTCGCAACCACATTAAATTTGGCAGATAGCCTTCCGGAAATGGGATGCCCCAGTAAAACATCTGCACGGCACCGGGAATAACTCCGCTGAGGCCCTTGACCATGGCGTTGGCAAAAGGGCCGGCGGCCTCAATGCCGGGTAGAACAAGGGTCAATCCAAAATTCAAATCCGCCGAATTGACCGCAGTGTGCCGGAAGAATGGTTTCCCGCGCAGCCTCCCCAGAATCAACTCAAAAAATTCGCCGCGGGACTGTCGGATGTAGGTGATCTTTTGCCGCATGCGTGAGATTGACAATGCCTTAGCCTCCGCAACACCGACCTTTTGCCGCGGGTCAGTTCCGTGTTTCATGGGTAAAGGTGCGTTCAGCATGATGTCCCTTTTCGCCTTATTCTTCGCACCGCACAATTTAATCTTATCCAATAATTAACCCTTTGTTCATGGAAAGCAAGCGCCAGTGTTAAGACAACGCGGCAAGGGGCCTGTGACCGATTCTGCAATGCGGCGGCACCGCCAGCATTTAGGAGTTAGGAGTTAGGAGTTAGGAGTTAGAAGACATTGCGAATTTCAAGTTGCCCAAGATGCCCAAGTTCGGGGGCAAGTTGCCCAAGTTGGGCAAGTTGATGGGAGCGTTGATTTTAGCGGGTTTGGTTCAAGTTGCCCTAGAAACTATGAAGCCGAGCCTTTCGGGGGACGTTGAGAGTGGGATAAAATCCCGGTTAACAACGAGCTGACCGCGTAGGTCGCTCAAACGTCAGTTTTTACGAAAGGACCCGGCAATGAAGATTCTC